>JALHNX010000188.1 GCA_022843305.1 Pyrinomonadaceae bacterium
CGTCGGTTTCGTCCGATTCAAACAGGACGTTGCCGCTTTGAATATAGGTTTTAACGTTCTCGAAACCTAAATCCCGAAACACTTCGCGGAGGCGTTCCATTTTTATCGAAGTTCGTCCGCCGACATTGATGCCGCGCAGGAATGCCGCGTATTTCATACAAAAAGTTTCCTCATTTTGACGCAGATTATCTCGACATTTTCGCCGACCGGAACTTTCACTTGTGCGTCGCCCGTGTAACCGCGAACGGCGTAAAGTTTGACTCCGGGCAAAGTCGCCATCATCTCGGCGGATTTAAAACCGTGCGCTTTGGCTTCATTCTCGCACGCTTCCAAAATCAAAGTGCCGATGCCTTTTCGGGCAAACCGGGGATGAATAAAAAACGCGCGAATCTTTGCCGCGTCCGATTCGGGATCGAGCAATTCGGAATCGCGGCTCGCGGAATAGACGCTTGCGCCGTAAAGCGTTTTGCGCCGGCTCCAACCGCCGCAACCCGCCATTTCGCCCGTTTCGGTTTCGGCGACAAAATAGGTTTCGTCCGCGATAAGTTCGGTATCAACGCCGAAAACCGTCTTGATCGAAAGCTCGATCTGCCGCGCGTCGTAATCGTCGCCGCTCAAACCGCGCACCGATTCTTCGATAAGTTTTTCAATTTCGGGTTTATCCTTAAGCGTTGCTTTTCTGATTGAATAACTCATAAATGTAGTAACAAACTTCTGTTTGTTGCCGATTGCTCAATAGCTGTAAATTGACGAACGGAGGCGACAAACCGATGTTTATCGGACAAACTTACTTTGTCCATTTTATCTTGACGGCGGAAATCGTTTCAGTTTCGAGTCTGACATCATTTAAGATTTCAAAATCGTTTTTCAGATAAAATCCGATTGGCGACAGATATGTTTCGCCGTTTGCTTTTACATCTTTGTTTTGGTCAATTGCCCAACCGTTTATTTCATTTTCAACCTCTTTAACGTTATTCAAAAGCCGTGTTCCGTAGCCTTTTTTCTGCTCGGAACTGTCCACCAAAAGCGCAAACCATTTTTCGCCGTCGCGCATAAAAGTCGCGAGCCAACCTTTGATATTTTCGTTTTCGTCTGTGAGCAAATAATGTTCGAGATTGCCTTTAATGCTCAGGTATTCATCAAACGAATCAATTCCCGAATGCTGTATCTGCGCGGGATATTCGGCATTCCAGAGCCGGACGATACTTTCCTTTTGCGGTTCGGACAGGTTTGCGGTCTTTATTATTTTCACTTTTTTTAATCAATCGTCGCAATCACCTTTAGTTCAATCGCAATCGGTGTCGGAAGTTTATTAATTTCAACCGTCGTCCGGCACGGTAGATTGTCCTTAAAATATTCGGCGTAAACGCGGTTATAAGTTTGAAAATCGTCTTTCATATTAGTCAGAAAAACCGTCACGTCAACGATTTTTTCCCACGACGAGCCGGAATCTTCCAAAATATACCGCACATTTTGAAAAACCGAGCGGCACTGCGTTTCGATGTCGTAGGAAAGAATCTCGCCGTTTTCGCCTAAATTTACGCCCGGAATTTTCTTCGTGCCGCGCTCACGCGGTCCAACGCCAGAGAGAAACAAAAGATTTCCGACGCGCCGTGCGTGCGGGTAAAGCCCGACCGGTTCGGGCGCTTTTGACGAATTGATGATGTTGTCTTCGCTCATTGTCTTCATTTTACAAAAAACGCGCCGATTTAGAAAAATGAAATGAAGTCTTGACGTAATCGGACGACGGTCAAATAATTGATAGATAAAATATATGAATCAGATTATCTTCGAGATCGTTTTAATCGCAATGTTAATTATTATCAACGGTTTATTTTCGATGACGGAGATTGCCGTTGTTTCCTCGCGGCGGGTTCGGCTTATGCAGGATGCCGAAGCAGGGAGCGCGGGCGCGGCGATGGCGGTCGAATTACAGGAAAAACCCGACCGTTTTCTTTCGACCGTGCAGATCGGCATCACGTTGGTTGGCATTTTGTCGGGCGCGTTCGGCGGCGCGACCGTCGCCCAAACGCTCGGCGGTTATTTAGCCGAGATTCCGGCGATCGCGCCTTACGCGCAGACAATCTCGTTCACCTTCGTAATTTTGATTATCACCTATTTTTCGCTCGTTATCGGCGAACTCGTTCCGAAAAATCTGGCGCTCAATCGTCCCGAAGCGATTGCCAAGATTTTTTCGCGCCCGATGAATCTGGTTTCGCGTCTGACCGCGCCGTTTGTCTGGTTTCTGAGCAATTCGACCGCTCTGGTTTTGAAAATATTGCGTGTCACCAGAGCGACCGACGCGGCGATCACGGAAGAAGAAATCAAAGCGCACATCGCGCACGGCACGGAAATCGGAATTCTCGACGAAACCGAACAGGAACTTATCGAAAGCGTCATCCGGCTTGACGATCAAAGGATTACCGCTTTGATGACTTCGCGTTTAAAAATTGTTTGGCTGAATATCGAAGACGATATTGAAATAAACCGCCGGAAATTGATCGCTTCGCCCTATTCGCGGCTTCCCGTCGGGCGCGGAAGTCTGGACGAGATCGTCGGTTTTGTCAAAGCCAAGGATTTACTCTCGAAAGTTTTGAATGGCGAAGAACTCGATCTGGAAGGCGTTCTCAAAGAGCCGCTTTTCGTGCCGGAAACTCAAACCGGGCTCGAGCTGCTCGAACTTTTTCGCGTTTCGCATACGCATCTGGCGATGATCGTCAACGAATTCGGCGCGACCGAAGGTTTGATCACGATGAACGACGTTCTCAAGGCGATTGTCGGCGATTTAACGGTCGGCGGAGTTTTTCATCCAAGCATTGTGCGCCGTGACGACGGTTCGCTTTTGCTTGACGGGCGTTTGTCGGTCGCCGATTTACTGGGGCTTCTGCAAATCAAGGAATTACCCGCCGACGAACGGCAAACTTATCAAACGCTTGGCGGATTCGTTCTGGCGCGGATGGAAAAACTGCCGCACGAAGGCAGTAAATTTGAATGGGAGAATTTTATTTTCGAGATTATGGATATGGACGGACGGCGCGTTGACAAAGTTCTGGTAACGCACAAAGATGCGCCCGAAACTTGATCTTACATTGATTTTCAGCCCAAACCTGCACGAGATTAACGAGCGTTTCAGTTGATTTTTCCAAGCCGCGTTTCGAGTTAAATTCGAGCTTGCCGTGAAAGTTGCTGCCGCCCGTGAACAGATTCGGTATCGGTAGATTGCGAAAGGTCAGATTTGAACCGTCCGTGCCGCCGCGAATTGGTTTGAGTGATGCGGTAATTCCGGCGCGTTTGGCAGCTTCAATCGCGTAATCGGTGAGCTGCGGAAAATCCTTCAAAACTTCCTTCATATTCAGATAACCGACTTTTACGTCTATCGTAATTTTCACGTCGGGAAATTTCGCTTGCGTGTCGGCGATCATCTTTTTCAGAATCGCTTCTTTCGCTTCGAGACCGCTGATGTCGAAATCGCGCAGAAGGATTTTAACGCTTGATTCTTCGATGTCGAGTGCGCTTGAATACGGATGAACAAAGCCGACGCGTCCTTCGGTCGTTTCGGGCAGCATATCTTTCGGAAAACGCGTCAGGAAATCCGCCGCCGCGTAGGTCGAATTTATCATAATGCCTTTCGCGTAGCCGGGATGCGTTGATTTCCCGTTGAAAGTGACCGTCGCGGTGCGCGCGCTCCACGTTTCGTTCGAGATTTCGCCGAGCTGCCCGCCGTCAACCGTGTAAGCGAATTTTGCGCCGAAACCTTCGACATCGAATTTATCAATTCCGCCGCCGACTTCTTCGTCAGGTGTAAAGGCGATGGCGATGTTGCCGTGTTTGATGTTCGGATTCTGGCGCAGAATATCGATCATCGTCATAATTTCCGCGATTCCGGCTTTGTCGTCCGAACCGAGCAGCGTCGTGCCGTCGGCGGTGATGATGTCGTCACCGATCAATTGCTTTAAGACAGGATTTTTCTCGACCGAGATGATTTGCGTTTTATCGTTCGGCAAAACGATGTCGCCGCCCTGATAATTTTTGTGAATTATCGGGTTGACGTTCGCGCCCGAAACCGCCGGCGACGTGTCCATATGCGCGATAAAACCGATGGTCGGAACTTTTGAATTATCCGCGAGATTTCCCGGAACACTGCCGTAAACGATCGAAAATTCGCTGACGCGGACATTCTGCACGCCGAGCTTTTTCAGCTCTTCCGCCAACAGATTCGCCAGCACGAACTGTTTTTTCGTACTCGGCACGATGCCCGCGTCTTCAGCCGACTGCGTGTCAATTTTCACATAACGCAAAAAACGGTCTAAAACCGCTTCCTGCGGCGGTTTCGTCTGCGCCAAAGACGCGCTGAATAAAAGCAATCCGATAAAAATTGCGTAAAACGTTTTCATAAAATTTTCCTTAATATTGAGTTTGAAGTCATTCTAAATTTGATTGTGAACAAAAAGTAATGCTGACGGGTATTTATCAATTGCCTCCAACTTTAGTTGGATGTTAAGGACAATGTAAAAAACGGCTTTAGCCGAATAATAATATTAAATAAATTCCGAATTGCTTTAGCTAAAGCTGATCGGATGATTGATATTTTTTCTGATCTTCGGCTCAAGCCGGAAAGATTGATCAAATCGCTCCTCCAACTAAAGTTGGAGGCAATTGATAAAAACATTACTTTTAGTTCACTACTCTAAATTTTACATTTTTCATTCTACATTTTATTGCAGAAAAACGTCAGTTTTATCAATTGCGATGAAATGTAAAATGAAGAATGTAGAATGTAAAATTATTCTTCATCCGAAAAGCGTTCGCCGTCATAGACGACCGACGCGCATTCGACGAATAGATCGAGATAATAATCGCGCACTTCTTCCTGCGCGAGCTGTTTGTTTTCCTTTTCGGCGATGAATTTCATCAATTCGAACGCCACTTCCTCGCCCGTTTCGATTCTGATCGGTTGTGTTTCGCTGGTCATGACTTTTATTTTACAACTAAAATCGATTTTTGATTATTTACCGGACAGCTTTAAACTAAAAAAGACAGCATTTCTGCTGTCTTTTTTAGTTTACCGAAAGAAAAATTACCGGTTTCGCTGATCGTGCGAAACGACAATTTCCGTTGTCGCTGTCGAAGTGTGTCCGGCGACATCGGTGACGGTTGCCGTTACGGTATAAAGCCGTCCGTCACGGTCTTCGCCGTCGCGCCGCGCTTCGACCATCAGCGTTTCCGTCCACGAAGCCGAATTGCCGCTCAACGCGCGGGTCGGAATCGAAAGACTCGTGCCGTATTCGTCGGTGACAACGTAGCTGACCGACGACAATCCCGAAACCGCGTCGCTTCCGTTTAAAGTCAGAGTAACGGGAATCATTTTGCCGTTCGGCGGGAATATCCGATTCGGGTTCGCCGACATCGAAACGCCCGGCGCGGTTTTATCGATCATCACGGTCAAAGTTTTGATCGGTTCAACGTTTCCGGCGTTATCGGTCGAGCGATAGCTGACGACTGTCGTTCCTTCGACGGAAATCGTGAAACTGCCAGTGTAGGGCTGCCAGTTCGCGCCGTCGAGCGAATATTCCGTCGAAGCCACGCCCGAGCAGTTATCCGCTGCCGAAAGCGTTACGCTGACGTCGGTCGTAAACCAGCCGTTCGTGCCGTTCGGCACTGCCGGAGCGGTCGTCGCAGTCGTTTCGGGCGCGACAGTTTCGGGTGCTAAATCCGCCGTCGTGACGATTCCGGCGCTGACGACCGCTGTGCAGGAATAAACCGTGTCGTTGTTCAAAACGGCTTTGACTAGATAATTTCCGGGTGTCAGATCAACTCCGCCGTAGAAACCGCCGCCGTCGGTCGCGGTCGTGCGCACGACCGTATTGGTATCGAGATTGGTGATCGTTACGCTCGCCGTATCGAGGATCGTGTTGTCAGCGCGGCGCGCAAAACCCATCAGATGTCCTTTGGTCGGCGCGGCTTTCCATTGCAGGATCGGCACGCTCACGGGTTGCGCGAAGACCGCGATTGGATTTAAGATCGGGTCTTCGTAGTTAACCAAACCGTTGATTGATCTGCCCGTGGTCAAAGCCGATGCGAATTCGTTAAAACTTCTGACCGGCGTGTTTTGTCCGGGCGGGATCGAAAACGGGTTGTTCGTGACGGCGACGTTTGTATTCGCCATCGAAAAGAAGGCGACGCCGCTCGTCGTATTTCCGAGTGCCGACGGCGCGCGCGAACGGCGGATCTGCCTCAAGTTTCCTTCGACCGAATTCAAATAAGAACCGAGCCCGATCATCGCCGTGCGGTTGTATTGATGATTTTTGATCCATTCGTTCCAGGTGTTGAAAAGCCCCGACTGCGTATCGTCGCGTTTGTAGTTCATCGGAATCGCGATGTCCAGAATTCCTTCTTCGGTCCATGAACGCCAGTCCTGATAAACGCGCCAGTAGGCTTCCGCCGAATTCCAGTTCGCCGGACCGCCGCCGAAGGCGATCAGCGCGGCTGAAACCTTGATGTTCGGGCGAACCTTTATGGCATTCAGATAAACGCGGCGCACGAGATTCGAGACCTGATCGCGCCGCCACTGCGACCACGCCGGATTGCCGGTTGCCGGCGGAGTCGAGCCGACCGGAATGTTGTTCTTGGTCTGAAAACGTTCGACGCTGCGCTGGTTGTAGCCGATATTCGTGCCGTTCGTCGGCGTTTGTCCCGTCGCGCTGAATTCCGGGTAACGAATGCGGTCGAGATGCAGACCGTCAATGTTGTAATTGTTGACCAGCTCCATCAGCACGTCGACCGAATAAGCCGCCGCGTCCGGATGACCGAAATCGAGCCAGAAATCGTTGCCGAAACGATGTCCCTGAAACGTAATTCCGCCGCCGTCTGGCAAAAGCGTGCGCGTCAGCCAGTTGTTCGGTCCCGGCACGATCTGCTGCGTCGCCGGATTATAACCGCCGTGCCGGTTGAAAACGTGATTCGGATTGGTCGGCAGTCCGAGCGTTGACGACGGCGCGAAGTTCGGATTTTTATTCCAGACCGCGCCCAAAATGACAAATGCGTGAACTTCGATGCCTTCGGCGTGCGCCGTCGCGATCATATCCGCGAGCGGATCGAAACCGGCGGCGATCGGCACAAAATCCGGCTTCGGTTCGGTTGTATTCAGATACCACGCGTCGCCGCGCCGCCTGACCTGCGCCAGAATCATATTGGCATTAGCGCGTTTGGCATTATTTACGACGTTGACGATATCCGTGTGATTGTTGAGCGTCGTGTTGAAAGTGTCCACCCAGAAAGCGCGGTGTTCACCCGTCTGCGCGGAAACTGAAAGCGAAGACAAGCCCAAAAACAGAAAAAACGAGAAAAACGCAACTGCCTTAATTAGGCAAAGACTGATCTTTTGCATATTGAACTCCCTTGATAATTTAAGTTTTGTTTTTTATGACGGAAAAGGATTGTTGAAGAAACGAAAAATTTCTCAAATATCCAAACCATCTGTTTGTGTTACTTCAAGGAAGTTTATCCATCAACGAGTCTTATTGTCAATCGAAAATCCACAAGAATCTATTATCGGAAAAATATTTGAAAAAAAAATCCTAAAATCGGGCGATTTTTAAAATCTTCCGGACAAAGTCGCCTTTCCCGTCGAGATATGCGTCGCGGTCATTCCGGCATTTTAGCGCCAGATCTGTTTTCAATCTGTCGTATTCTTCAGCGGCTGACTTATTTTGACGCAGAAAATCGCGAAACGCGAGATGATTTCGCCATTCATCGCTGTCCGTTAAAAGCATATGCAAATGATGCGTGCGCGGCGCGCCTTTGACAAAATAAAAACGTCCGGCAATGCCGTTTTCGCCGCGATATTCGTAGCCGAGATTATCCAGCGGCGCGACGCATTTTTCGCCGTTTGGCTTATTGCTTATCGAGATCGCAATGTCCAAAAGCGGTTTCGCCGCGATTCCGCAGACGGACGTGCTGCCGACGTGTTCGATTTCCAGCACAAATTCGCCAATTGCGGTTTCAAGGCGCGCTTTTTCTTCAGCAAACAATTCGTGCCATCGTTCGTTGTGCGGCAGAAGTTTGACGAATCCTATTTCTAAACCAAGCATAGAAAATTAAGTTAGTAACGTCGGCGTGAGCAATTGCGTTTAATGACGCATCGGCTTACGCCGACGCTACTTGTTTCTTTAGCAGCTCTGCCGTTTCTCTGGCTTCAAACATCGGCGGCGCGAAAACAATTTCTTCACCAAATTCAGAAGGTATATGGAGAATTATTTTGATGCGCTGCAAACTACTCAAATCAGGATTGTCAACGTGACTGACCTCTGACAATGGTATTCGGATTTGCTTAAAAAAATTAGAAACGATAAGTGTGTCTCCGTCAAGAAAAACGTTTTTCAATTTTCCGAGCATGAAATGAACAAAAACACTGCTTATCAAAGCAAACAAGATAAATAAAACTAACTTGCCCGGATCAAAAACTGTTTCTGAAAAACTAAAATATCTATAAAGCCAATAAATACCAGATACCGGAAAAAATAAAACCCATACAATCGCATATAATCGCCAAAAAAATGTGAGATTGGTGGATAGCTTTCTCATATCAATAATTTATCTTGATGCAAACATTTTTCTCTTGGGTAAAAAATCGCAAAGCCTCGAAACCGCCTTCGCGACCGACGCCGGAGTTTTTCATTCCGCCGAACGGAGTTCGTAAATCGCGCAAAAGCCAGCAGTTGACCCAGACGATTCCGCTTGCTATTTTTTCCGCCATTCGATGAGCGCGCGAAAGATTTTCCGTCCAGACGGTCGCCGATAAGCCGTATTCGACCGAATTTGCGTAGCGTAAAACTTCTTCTTCCGTATCGAAAGGCTGAAGCGTAACGACCGCGCCGAAAATTTCTTCCTGATTCGTGCGGCAGTCGAACGCGAGATTTTCGATGATCGTCGGTTCGATAAAATAACCGTTTTTGCATCTGCCCGAAACTTTTGCGGATTTTCCGCCGAGCAGAATTTTTCCGCCTTCGGTTTTGGCAAGCTCGATATAAGAAAGAACTTTTTCGAGGTGTTCCTTTGAGACGACCGCGCCAATGTTGGTTGATTCATCGAGCGGATCGCCGATTTTTAGTTGCGATACTTTTTCAATGAAATCCGCCTTAAATTTTTCGTAGATCGGACGCTCGACAAAGATCCGCGAACCGCAGAGGCAAATCTGACCCTGATTTGAAAACGACGAGCGCACGGTTGTGGCGAGCATTTCCTCGTAATCACAGTCGGCAAAAATGACGTTCGGATTTTTGCCGCCGAGTTCCAATGAAAGCTTTTTGAATTTCGGCGCGGCTTCGCGGGCAATCCATTCGCCGGTTTTCGTGCCGCCCGTGAACGAAATCGCTTTGACGTCTTTATGAGTGACGATCGCGCCGCCCGCTTTTGTTCCGAGTCCGTGAACGATGTTCAAAACTCCGGCGGGAAGTCCGGCTTCGATGCAGAGTTTCGATAAAAGGTAAGCGGTCATCGGCGTGATTTCCGAAGGTTTGGCAACAACGCAACAACCCGAAGCAAGCGCGGGCGCGATTTTCCACGAAAAAAGATAAAGCGGTAAATTCCACGGCGAAATACAGCCGACCACGCCTAAAGGTTGGCGGAGCGTGTAGTTTATCGCCTGCCCGACAGTTTCGTGCGCTTCCGAAGCGGCGTGCATCGCGGCGGTCGCGTAAAACTTGAAATTAGAGACAGCGCGCGGAATGTCAACCGATTTCGCCAAAGATTTCGGTTTGCCGTTGTCAACGCTTTCGGCTTCGGCAAGCGCATCCAGATCGCGCTCGATCAAAGCCGAAACGCGCATCAAAATGTCGTGCCGCGTTTCAGCCGACATTTTCGACCAAACCGGAAACGCTTTTTTCGCCGCTTCGACCGCATTTCCGACATCGCGCTCGTCCGAGTCGGGAATCAATGAATAAACTTCGCCGGTTGCCGGGTTGAAATTGTCGAGATAATCTTCTGAAACCGGCGCGATCAATTCGCCGCCGATGTAATTTTCGATTTTCAGCATCGGAATAATTTTACAATATTATTCGGCAAATTTGCCGTTTCGGCGCAGAGTTTGAGGTGTCTTTTCGTTTAATATTTCTGCAAGTTCTTCAAGTCCGCCGCGCTTGCCGGTTTCAAACTGACCGCCGCGCCGCCGCCTTTTGCCAAAGTCAATTTCAAAACGGTTTTGCTGTCAACCAAATAACTTTTTATCTCATACGCCATCGGATTCTTCTGCCAATCGGCGTTTTTAGCGTCGGCGTAAACGATGGCGACGTAATTCAAGTTCGGCGCGAGAAAATCGAGCGAAACGTTTGATGTGCGCGAATTTTCGTCCGTGATCGCGCCGATAAACCAATTGTCCTTGTTTTTCGCTTTCCGCGCAATCGTCAAATAATCGCCCGGTTCGGCTTCCAAAATCCGCGTATCATCCCAATCAACCGCGACCGTCTTGATGAACTGAAAAGCGTCCATCCGCTTTTCGTAATTTTCGGGCAAATCCGCCGCCATTTGCAGCGGGCTGTACATCGTTACATACAGCGCGAGCTGTTTGGCGAGCGTCGTCTGAACCTGCTCTTTTTTGTTCGCGTCGTATCGGCTCATTTTGATCTCGAAAATTCCGGGCGTGTAATCCATCGGACCGCCGATGAGCCGCGTAAACGGCAGAATCGTTTCGTGTTCGGGCGGATTACCGACGCTCCACGCGTTAAATTCATTGCCGCGCGCGGCTTCCGAAGCAAGCCAGTTCGGATAGGTGCGATGCAGTCCGGTCGGTCGCACCGGCTCGTGCGCATTGACCATGATCTTGTATTTCACGGCGGTCGCGGCGACGTGGTTGTAATGATTGACCATCCATTGTCCGTCGTGATGCTCGCCGCGCGGAATTATTTTGCCGACGTAGCCGGTTTTTACCGCGTCGTAGCCGTTCGACTTCATAAAACGAAACGCTTCGTCCAGACGGCGCTCGTAATTGCTCGCCGACGCGGAAGTTTCGTGATGCATAATGAGTTTTACTTTTTTCGCGGCGGCGTATTTTTGCAGTTCTTTAACGTCGAAATCGGGGTAAGGCGTAACGAAATCGAAAACTTCCTCTTTCCAGTTGCCGAACCAATCTTCCCAACCGACGTTCCAGCCTTCGACCAGCACACCGTCAATTCCGTTGGCGGCGGCAAAATCAATATAGCGTTTGACGTTTGCCGTATTTGCGCCGTGTTTACCGTTCGGCTTCAAAGATTTCCAGTCGGTTTCCGCCAAAATAATATTGTTCACGTCCGAATAATTCCACGAAGATTTATTAACGTGCATTTCCCACCAAACGCCGACATATTTCTGCGGTTTGATCCAGCTTACGTCCTGAATTTTGCTCGGCTCGTTGAGATTCAAGATCATTTTCGACGCGAGA
>JALHNX010000189.1:0-1754 GCA_022843305.1 Pyrinomonadaceae bacterium
GTGATCTCGTATTTTTTCGCCAGATTTTCAGCCGTCAAACCCATATTCAGATAATAATCGGGATAAGTTTCCGCCAAATTCGGATTCGGACGAAAACCGTTGCCGCCCATCGGAATCATTGACATCGTTTCGAGTCCGCCCGCGACAATTACATCCGCGCCGCCCGTCCGAATTCTGTCCGCCGCGAGCGCAATTGTCTGCAAGCCCGACGAGCAGTAACGATTAACCGTCATCGCCGAAGTTTCGACCGGCAAACCCGCCAAAATCATCGCCGTCCGCGCCACATTCATCCCTTGCTGCGCTTCGGGAAACGCACAGCCCATAATCACATCGTCAATTTCGTTGACATTCAGATTTTCCACGCGATTAACCGCTTCCTTAATCGCCGCCGCGCCCAAATCATCCGGGCGCGTATTTTTCAGAGTCCCTTTCGGTGCTTTTCCGACCGCCGTGCGGACGGCTGATACGATAACTGCTTCTTTCATAAATTTTTCTCCGTTTTGCTCATTTTTAAATAATGAGTGAATGCTCATTCATTTTTACAATATACACAATTTGAATGATTTCTGCCAATTAAAACGATTTGAAATTTCAGTATGAGCAATCTCCTTTGTTTAGCAAATAGTATAAATGACGTGCTACACTAGGTTCTATGGGTGCAAAAAAGACAAAATATCTTACATATATCGAAGATACTAGAAAACATCATCCTAAAATTAATGATGCGGCTAAAAAATCTGTCGAAAAAGCAATCTCGAATTCACAGGAAAAACAAATTCCTGTTACCTATCTTGAAGGAGTGGAAATTGTGAAAGTTGCTTCTAGTGGTCAGAAAGTAACTATCGGAGAAATTAAAAATAATAGAAGAAAAGTTAAGATAGGTGCAAAAACAACATTATCAGAAAGTTAGAAGATTGAGGGTATTTGCCGGTCCGAATGGCTCTGGAAAATCTACAATTTTAAATCAAATAGATTCACAGTATGACATTGGGTATTACATAAATGCAGACTTGATCGAACAAAAATTAAAATCTTCCGGCAGAATTGATTTGCTGGATTATGGAATCACTAAAATCAATGAAAGTTCATTCAATAGATTCGTAAAATCTCATACAATAACATCTAAAGCCAGTAATGATGGTTACACTCTTAATATTAAACTGAGAAAAGGCAAAATAATTTCTGACACAGAAAATCTTTCATACGAGGCTTCGTTAATTTCGGATTTTCTGCGGAAGAGATTGGTAAAAAGCGGTAAGAAAATAACTTTTGAAACCTTATGTCCCATATTTCAAAAGTAGATTTTCTAAAAGAAACTCAAAAACTCGGATACAAAAATTATCTGTATTACATTTCCACCGAATCTCCCTTAATCAATATTGAAAGAGTAAAGCAAAGAGTTGATCTTGGAGGACATTTTGTCCCTGAATCCAAAATCAAAAGCAGATACTTCAATTCGCTGAAAATGCTTAAAAAAGCTGTGAAATATACATATAGAACTTTCGTTTTTGATAATTCGGAAAAGGAAGCGAAATTGATTTTGGAAATTTACAAAGGCGAAAAAGTATTTTATAAATATTCTGAAATACCAAAATGGGTTGATGATTACTTATTGATTTAATTTAATTTGAAAAACAATAAAGCACTAACTCAGAATAGATAAGAATTATCGAAAATCAATCTTCATCGTAATATTTGCCCGTTGCATCATTTCTCCCGTCTGCCAGACTGCACAAACGTCTGAAATTCGACAG
>JALHNX010000189.1:1764-11390 GCA_022843305.1 Pyrinomonadaceae bacterium
CTGCGACTTTTGTGATATTTTCTTTTATTTTCGGACGGCTGACCAAATCTTTTTCTTTGAGAAGAAAAACCGCGTCGTCAAAATCTTTTTGCCGTCCGGCGAACATTTTCAAAATCAACAACCATTCCGGTGAGATCAGGCGAAAGCCGCCCGGCATTTTTACCGCTTCTTCCAGAGCCTGTTTATAATATTTCGCGTAGCCGTCGTTGCGGACAATCCAATTAACGGCGACCTTGTATTTGCCGATTTCGACAATGTAATTGTTTCCGCCAAATGTCAGCGGCGCGTTTGGCTTCAAAGAAACGAGATTCGAGCCGATAATATCAACATCTTTCGTCAGGCGCGGACTGCCGTAAAGATACATCGCAATTCCGCCCGCCAATGCCCATTCGACATTTTCCCGTTCCGCAATTTCACCGATTTTCCGGGCGGCTTCGAGTCCCGTATCGGTAGAAATTGTCGGGCTTTCGACATTTTTTTGGACTCTCTCGATGATTTCGTTTTCGCTCATTTAATTAAAATTGATAATTTCTCGCAACCCAATAATGCCAATCTTCAATTGCTTCATTTGTATCTTCATCAACCTCCAACGGTTCGATTTGTTCCAAAGGCACGTCTAAAACATCTCCGTCCCATTCGATTTCGACAAACATCGAATTTTCACATTCAGTTTCCGGCGACATTCCTAAAACCTTTACCGTTTCACCCAATTTCAGCGGCGAAGTTCTTTTTTTAATCTTGCACCTTGCCTGAAAGGGAAATGAAATTTTATCTTCGAGATAATAATACCAGCCCATCGCTCTTTCGGTTTTATCATACGCATCAACAACGGCTTCATCTACAATGCGGTTTTCCCGCTCTTCATTTTTATCAACCGATTCAATCATTTTTCGTAAATTCCTACTTCAATTTCTTCAACCGTCAAAACTTCCCGTAAAACCTGCGGCGCAATTGCCACCAAAAACCCGCGTTTTCCGCCGTTGATAAAAATGCGCTCCAAATCAAAAATCGTTTTTTCGGCGTAAATCGGTATCTTTGTTTTCACGCCAAAAGGCGAAGTTCCGCCGACCAGATAACCTGTCAGTTTTGATGCTTTTTCGGGTGCGGCGGGGGCGACCGATTTAACGCCTAAGAAACGCGCCAGATTTTTCGCCGAAACCTGCCGGTCGCCGTGCATCAAAACGATCAGAGGCTTTTTCTCGTTCGTTTCAAAAATCAGAGTTTTGATAATCGAATGTTCGTCAACGCCTAAAATAGCGGACGAATGTTTTGTTCCGCCCTTTTCGACATATTCAAAAATATGCGGTTCAAACTCGATTTTTTTCTCTCTTAACACGCGAATCGCGGGCGTAATTAAGTAATTCATTTTTTCAGCTTTTTATAAAATTCATTTTTTGTCATTAATTCTGTTATAACCACAAATAAGTTCTTGCCCATTTTTATAAACTCTTGGATAAGCATCGTTTTGTCCTTCAGCCCAAACTAGAAAGTCATGATTGCAAACAATATGAAAATAAAAATTCTCCGTTGCTTCATTTTCGATAATTTCAAATTTATCTTTTGGATTCATTCCATAATCTTCTCCCCAAGGTTCTAGGTAAAGAGTTTTGAAGATTTCCGAATCATTTTCAATAATTATTTTTACACGTCGTTTCATTTTCAAATTTCCTTATAACGAAAACACGAAACAAGATGATCGTTGACCAAACCGCACGCCTGCATAAAGGCATACATAATCGTCGAGCCGACGAAATTAAAACCGCGCTTTTTTAAATCTTTGCTCATCGCGTCAGATACGGGAGTTTTCGCGGGAACTTCCGTTAAACTTTTCCATTTATTGATAATCGGTTTTCCGTCAACAAAACTCCAAATATAAGAATCAAACGAGCCGAATTCTTTTTGGATTTTCAGAAAAGCGTTCGCGTTTTGAACCGCCGAAGCGATTTTCAGACGGTTGCGGATGATGCCTTCGTTTTTTAGAAGTTCGGCTTTTTTCGCTTCGTCATAAAGCGCGATTTTTTCGGCATCGAAATTATCGAAAGCCGCGCGGTAATTTTCGCGTTTCCTTAAAACGGTATCCCACGAAAGTCCTGCTTGCGCACCTTCGAGGATTAAAAATTCAAACAAACTCCGATCATCGTGTTGAGGCACGCCCCATTCCGCGTCGTGATAGGCAATCGCCGGATCGTTTTTCGCCCAATCGCATCTCATATCTTCAACGTGAAAAAGTGAAAAAGTTGGTTTTGTAAACTGACAAAACTTTTTCACCTTTTCACTTTTTCACTTTCAAACTTTATTTCTCGATTTTATAAACGGTCATGTAACAAACCGTCGTTTTGTTGACCGGGTCTTGCGTCGAGCGGATTTTGCCCGTCACTTTGACTTTGTCGGCATATGTAAAAAGATTTCCGCTGTTGTCGCGCACTTTCAAATCTTCCTTTTTATATCCGCTCGTCGGTTTTTCGACCTCGTTTGCGCCGCTTCCGGTCTCGATGTCGGCACTGATACCTTTGTCGTCGCCGACATTGGCAAGCAATTTGAAGCCGCATCGAACCGGACCGCCGCCCGTATTTGAACAATAAAGCCCGCCTTTATCGTTCAGAAATCCGCTGACTTCGACCGTTTTGCCGTCGTTTTCCGCATCGCAAGCCTTGGCGTGTTCGACCGGAACGCCGGTCGTGTTGCATCCCACCGCCACAAAACACAGAAAAGTAACTGCCAAAAATAAATAGTTCTTCATAGTTTTGATTTATCTTCCTCTTTATTTTAATTTGCTTTCGCTTGAAAAGGAACGTGTTTTTCAATCAAATCTTGCGGTTTCAAACCAGAAAAATCCGTGTGGGCTTCGACAACCGAATCAAGCCGCAAAATTTCTTCAATCGAATTGACGGTCGCAATTCCGATTGATTTCATTCCCGCCGCGTGTGCGGCTTCAAATCCGCCGACGGCATCTTCAAAAACCAGACAATTGTGCGGCTTAACCCCGAGTTTTTCTGCCGATTTCAGAAAAATTTCCGGGTCGGGCTTTCCGTTTGTAATATCGGCGGCGGTCGTTACGGCTTGAAAATATTTTCTCAAATCCAAACCATCTAAAATAAATTCGACATTTACATTCGGCGCGGCAGTTGCGACCGCCATTTTTACGCCCAAATTTTGCGCCTCTTCCAAAAATTCAATCGCGCCTTCAATCGCCGTTCGATGCGGCAGAAACAATTTCTGATAAAGCGTCTCTTTGCGATCCCCTAATTCGATAATTCTTTCGTCTGAAATCTCGCCGAAAACCGTCGGCAAAATCTCGCGGTTTGTTTTTCCCGCCGTTTTAACCAAAAAATCATTGGCGTTCATCTCGATTCCGTTTTCCGCAAGCATTTTCCCCCACGCTTCGGTGTGGAAACGCATATTGTCAACAAGTGTGCCGTCCATATCGAAAATGAACGCACGTTTTGAAAAATCAATCATTTAACTTCCTTTTTTCGCAATATACAAAGTCTTTTCAATCAGGCAATGGACTTTGCCCGCTTTGTCTTTTAGTTCGACATTGTAAATTCTATCAACCGATTTCTGCATTTCAAGCAAAGTTTTTATTTCGTCCAATTCTTCTTCGGTTAAAAGAAAATCGGCAAACAGAGTTTCCTTGCCCGGACGTTTGAAACGAATATTTGCGGCTTTGTCCCAAACGATGTAACCCGCGCCCAGAGTTTTAATCAGCATCAGCATATAAATCGGATCAATTCCGGCATACATACTTCCGCCGTAGATCGTCCCGACATAATTTCTGGTGCGCCACGACAGCGGAATTTTCACGCGGATTTCGCGGTAATCTTCCGAAATATATAAAACACGCGCCCCGCTTCCGCGATATGCCGGAAAAAGATTGAATTTCAAACGGTCAATTTTTGTCGTAAAACTTTCTGACATACAATCTTCAAAATTTCAAAAAATTCAATCTTTATCGCGGAAATCCTTCCGTTTCCAAAACTCTCTTCGCCTGTCTAAAATGCCGGCGGTCGTGCAGAGGAATCGTTTTGAAAGCGACGAAAAGACTATACGTAATGCGCGGAATCGGCGAGGTGATGATCATTTTTTTCGTGTCGAACTTATCGCTCGCCTGCATAAGTTCGATGACCTTTTCGGTCGTTTCAAAATATTCCCGGAGAATTTGCGGATTAACTTCGCTCTGCGAAGGACAAAAATTTTTCGGAGCTTTGAATTTTTTCGCGTTTTCGGGATCAACCATCTTAAGCAGAAATTTGCCGAAAACAGTCGGCAAAATCGGCAATCTTTCCCAAAATGTCTGCGTGTGTTCGCCGCGCACGGCTTTTTCTATCGCCCGAAGTTCCATTTTATTCGTGACGACCAGATGATCGAAACATTGACCGACGCTCCAGTTTTCTGCCGAAGGTTTCCAATTTATCTGCTCGCCGGATAAACCGCCGAAAATACTTTTCGCTTCGGCGGAAATTTGCCGCAAATCTTCGATAAGTTTCGGAATATCGTCTTTCATTTTATTAGAACTTTTTTAAGCAGACGAGTATAAGTAAACAGATATTTTGACGATCAAAGAGTTTTCGATAAACCATTGAACGCCTTATCTTTATACAATGCTCTGACTCAAGACTTAAGACTCATTACTTATGACTTCCTGCTTAACGCCCTTGAAAATTTCCTTCGCGGCGTTCTAAAAAAGACTGCACGCCTTCTTTCGCATCTTCCGAATTAAAAAGTTCTAAAATCTGCGGCGTTAGATGCTCGACAGCCTTTTTAAAGCCTTCCGTTTGCGCTTTTCTTGCCGATTCAATCGTCGCACGAACACCAAGCGGTGCTTGTTTGGCAATGCGTTCGGCGATCTCGATTGCTTTTTCGATATGTTTTCCGTGCGTCGTAATTTCCTGAACCAAACCGATTCGCAAGGCTTCCGCTGCATCGAATTCGTCGCCCGTCAGTAACCAGCGCATCGCATTTCCCCAACCCGCAACTTCAGGAAATCTCAGAGTTGCACCGCCGAACGGGAAAATTCCGCGTTTGATCTCGATCTGTGCGAAAGTCGCGTTTTCCGATGCGATGCGAACATCGCACGCAAGTAATAATTCGATTCCGAGCGTCAGACATTTTCCATGAACGGCGGCGACCAGCGGTTTGGTGCGCGAACGATTTCCCTGCAAATTAAGCGGATCAATCACGCCTTCCGCATATTTTAAGATTCCGCTTTCGACGACTTTCGGCGCAACATTCGCCAGATCGAGTCCGGCAGTGAACATCTCGCCTTCCGCAAACAAAACTCCGCAGCGAATCGCGTCGTCATCTTCCAGATGCGTATAGGCAAGCGCAAGTTCTTCAAGCATTTGCACGTCGAAAGCATTGCGTTTCGCCGGACGATTCAATCCGATTAAAAGAACGTGTCCGCGCTGTTCGACCGAAATTTTTTGTTCTGCTGCAAGTGTCATAATGGATTTTGGATTTTGGATTTTGGATTTTTTAGTTTTGGTTTTAACCGGAAAATTTTAAAAGGTAAACGCTCAATATTTTCTTTTTAATCCAAAATCTGAAATCTGAAATCTGAAATTAATTCGGAAAACCGTTTGTTAGCATAACTCTTTCCGCCTGCCGGAAATGACGTTTTTCGTGTTCGACGATAACCTGAAAACCGTCTGCTAACCGATACGTTATCAATTTCATAAACGGCGACGTTATTTTGATTTTGTTCCAATCCGCCGCTTCGCTTTGTTTGATCTTTTCGATCAATTCCGCTTGATGCGCCGCGAAAATCTCGATAATATTCGCGTCAATCTCGCTCGGCGGCACGATCTTTTGCGTCGGAGCTTTAAATTTCCGTTCGTCTTTTTTTAAAGAACCGATCAGCAGATTTCCAAAAAACCCCGAAAGGGGCGACCAATTTTCAAGAAACGAATTCCGGCGCACACCGCTCGCAATTTTGTCGAGTTCGCCGTAAAAAAGTTCGTTCGTTTTGATCAAATGCTCAAAACATTGCCCGACGCTCCAGCCATCTTCGGATGGTTTCCAGTTGATTTGTTCAGCCGAAAGTTTACCGAAAGTTTTTTGCGTTTCGGCGGAAATGTTTTGCAGTTCGGAAATTAGTTCGTTCATATTTTCGGTTTAACCTCGAAAGTTTGATTTGAACGGTAAAAGCACACGTCAAACTCGGAAAAGAAATTAATTTGACCAAGAATCACCGGAACATTTTCGGCTTTTGTCCACGCGAAAGCTAATTTTACCGGCGGAAAATCTGCAACTTGAGCATTTAAAATCAAACCTCTTGATTCGTAATTTGCCAAATTTCCGTCCAGTTGGAAAAGCGGTAGCTGTTGTTCCCAAACTGCTCCAAGTTCCAATCCGATTTGGTATGGTAAAACATTCACAGTTGCCCCGGAGTCAACTAAACCCGATACTTCGATTGATTCCCCATCTTTCTCAAGAATCATTGGCAAATACGGCATCAAATCAGTCGGTAAACTTGATTGAGTTCGTGCAATATATGGAAATCTTTTAGAATCAGACACTGGTGTTTTCCTCTTTCAAAAGATTCACCAATTGTTCTGCCGCCTTATGGGATTCAAATGGCGACCAAACTGGATAACTCTTTCCTTCTTCAAAAAAAATCTCTTCTTCTCTGGCGATTTCATTGACCAAAAATTGAACCACACGGATTTTGTCGGCACGATTCAATTGTCTAAGTGTTGGCAAAACTTCTGTAACTGTCATTTTTTCTACTCCTTAAAAAGCATCTATTTTACCAGAAATCTAACCGCGAAGTTTTGCGAAGATAAGACGAAGAAAATTCTTCGTCTTATCTTCGCAGTTAAATTTCTTCTAATTTCGCAAAGGTTTGCCCGTCTTGAGCATCGCGGCGATTCGCTCTTGCGTTTTTCTCTCGCCGCACAAACTCAAAAATCCTTCGCGTTCCAGATCAAGCAAATATTGCTCGGAAACGTTTGAAGCGTGATTTAATTCGCCGCCGCACAGAATTTTGGCGATCTTTCTGCCGACAAGTTCGTCGTGGTCGGAGATAAATCCGCCGCGCTTCATCATCGTCAGAGCGATCTTAAACGCCGCCATTCCCGCTTCGCCCATCGCCAGAATATCCGTTCTTTCGACGGGTTGAACATAACCTGCCGCCGCCAGATTTAAAACTTCCTGTTTCGCATCGGCGATCAGGCGGTCGCCGTTCATCGAAATCGCGTCCGAATCCTTTAAAAATCCCCAGTTTTTTGCTTCCTGCGCCGAAGTTGCGACCTTGCCCATTCCGATGATTTCAAAGGTTTTCTTCAGAAAAACGAGCGGATCGGCATCGGGCGTTCTCTTTGCCAGATCCATTGCGCGGAGTGTCATTTCCTTCGTTCCGCCGCCGCCGGGAAGAAGACCGACACCGACTTCGACAAGCCCCATATAAGTTTCGCTCGCCGCCCGGACTTTATCGGCGTGAAGCGGAATCTCGCAGCCGCCGCCGAGAGATAAACCGTACGGCGCGGCAACGACTGGTTTTGAAGAATATCTGAGACGCATATTCGCCTGCTGAAACGTATGAATCATCAGATTGATGTCGTCCCATTCTTCTTCCTGTGCGGCAAGCAGAAGCATCATAATATTCGCGCCCGCCGAGAAATTTCCGCCCTGATTTCCGATGACGAGTCCAACGTGATTTTTCTCGACTTCTTCAACGGCAAATTTCATCATCTGCATCGTATCGCCGCCGATGGAATTCATCTTCGAATGAAATTCAAGACACGCCACGCCATCGCCGATGTCAATTAAACTCGCGCCCGTGTTTTTCTTAATCACGCCGCTGCGGTCTTTAATCGATTTCAAAACGATAACGCCTTGTCTTTCAGCAATTTCCTTATAACCGCCGCTGACGAAATCATAAAAGCTGCGCGTCCCGTTTTCGTATTTGTAAAAGGTTTCCGCGTTCGCATCAAGCATTTTTTGGACGTTTTCGGGAATTGTCTGACCTTCCGCTTTCATTTTTTCAACCGATTCACGCACGCCGATTGCGTCCCACGCTTCAAACACGCCGATTTCCCAGCCGAAACCCCATTTGATCGCGTTGTCAATTTCAACGATCGTATCGGCAATTTCGGGAATTCTATTTGCCGCATAACGCGAGATGCGCGAAGAGGTTTTCCAAAGGAATTCGCCGACCTTGTCTTCGCCCCAAACCAGAGTTTTAATGCGTTTCGGCAAATCTTCAACTTGCTTTGCCGCTTCGAGGCTCGGAAACTTCGTTTTTTCCTGCGGTTTGTATTCAAATGTATTTAAATCGAGTTCCAAAATCACGCGCTTTCCGGTTTCGTCGGTTGATTTTTTGAAAAATCCGCCGTTCGTTTTGTCGCCTAAAATGTTTTTTTCGAGCAGAGTTTTTATCAAATCGGGCGTTTGAAAAACATCGCGGTCTTCGTCTTCGGGAATCGCCGGATAGAGATTGTTGACGACGTGCGCCGTTACGTCCAAACCGACCAGATCGGAAGTTCGAAACGTCGCGCTTGAGGCGTGTCCGATTGCCTTTCCGGTAATTTGGTCAACTTCGGTCGGCGTTAAACCCATTTCGAGCATTTCCTTAATGGTCGCCATCATCGAAAAAACGCCGATGCGGTTGGCGATAAAATTCGGACGATCCTTCGCCGGAACAACGCCTTTGCCGAGTCTTTCATCGAGGAAACCCGAAATTTTGCAAGCAACTTCGCCGTCGGTGTCAGCCGTCGGAATGACCTCGACAAGCTTCATATACCGCGGCGGATTGAAAAAATGGATGCCGACGAAATGTTTTTTGAAATCTTCCGAAAACGGCTCGGCAATCGAAGCTATCGGAATGCCGCTCGTATTTGAAGCGATCACCGAACCCGGCTTGCGGTGTTTTTCGACTTCCGCAAAAATCTTGTGTTTAATGTCAAGACGCTCGACGACCGCTTCGATCACAAAATCGCAATCTTTGAGCTTCGCCATATCGTCGGTAAAATTGCCCAGAGTAATTAAATTCGCATTTTCCGCCAGCATAAAAGGCGCGGGCTTTAATTTTTTCGCCGCTTCAAAGAGCGATTTGACGATGGCGTTTTTGTCTGTTGCGCCTTCTTCCTGCGGCGCAATATCGAGCAGAAGCGTCGGTATTCCGGCATTTGAAAGATGCGCGGCAATTCCCGCGCCCATTGTTCCCGCGCCCAAAACGGCGGCTTTTCCGATATTTAACATAGATTAGATTTCCTTTGTCTGATGAAATTTTAAGTTGGAAAGATTATAAATGAATGAGTATTCATTCAGCAAGAGAATGAAGTTAAAAAGTTATTTGAGAACCTAATGTGCAACTCTTTGTTGAAAAAAAATCAAAAATATTACCATCGCGGAGCGACACCAAACCGGATAAAATTTTGGGAATTATAACAGTTTTAATGAATTTGAAACGCACCGATAAAGAGATTTTGCAGAATATCTTTAACGCCAAGATGCAAAAACGCAAAGGATTTGTAATGCGTCAATAAAAAGTTTTATCTGCCCACGAAACACACGAAAAAAACGAAAATATGCTAAATTATCAAACTATTTCGTATCTTTCGTGTGTTTCGCGGAGCGGCTGGGCAAAAAAATCCTTCTCTAACTTTTTATTGAGGCATTACAAG
>JALHNX010000190.1 GCA_022843305.1 Pyrinomonadaceae bacterium
AATGTCTGTAGCGAAAATGCTAAAATCACTCCTGCAAAACACATAAAAGCCGGTATTTTCTTTTTTAATTTTCCCATTTCTTTTCTCCACTTTAAATAAGAAAAGATTCTTTATTTTGAAGACTTTAAGCGCACCCTTAAAGAAAATCATTTCACCTTATGCTTGAGCCTCTGCTGTGTTTTACACTATGATCAACTATTGCTTATGTCCCATCTATTGTCTTAAACACGGCAGAAGCACTTAAAACAAAAGCCTTGTTGGTTATTGCAAGTAACCCCAAGGCTTTTTATTGAACAATATTTATCTCGACTAGACGCTTTCCCTTAAAACTGGTAATCCGATTTTGATCTTCCTTTTGGAAGAAATCTGTTATGGGAAAGTTTTGGGAAGCAAAACAAATCATATCTTTATGCCTTGTTCGAGATTTTTTTAATGTTATTGATGTTGTTTCAATTTGTCAATATTTTTTTGCTAAACGTAAAAAAGATTTATGGGCTTTCGCGGATTAAAGAATTTCTTCTTTAGCTTTTGTTGATACGGCGGAGGATAATATTTCATAAAATGTAATCCGCCACGCCAAAATTTTGATGACTTCCCGGCGCAAAATATGTTAGTTTTAAACTGTTGAACAAAGTTGTTCATCCAGCCGAAATCCAAACCTAAGTAATTATGAGCCAAGTATTAGAAAGTCCTGCCGTTCCGTTTAGTGAGATTTCCATCGAATCCGTTCTTTTGGATGCCGATCTTTTCGTCAAATACCGTTCGCCCGACAAAGCGTTTTCATTGCTTCGTGAATCAATCGAACGCAGTCCGCGCTCGATTCCTCTGCGCGAAAAAATGCGCGACATCTGTGTTTCGCAGAAGAACCTGGACGAAGCCGCGCGGCAATGTCTGGCGCTCGTCACGCTTTACATCGGGCGCGAAGATTTCGACCTTGCATACGACCGTCTGCAGGAAGCCAAACTTCTCGACCCGCGAATTTCGGTCGCGCCCGGACTTGAAGCGATCCGCCGCGCGCGCCGACCTGATTTTGCCGTGGCGCGTGATAAAACGCCGCAGAAAGTTCGCACCGACGTAACGTTTGCCGGAAATCTCGCATATGTTTCGATTTTCGATGCCGTGCAGGTTATCGAAAGCGCGAAAATGACGGGTTTATTGATTCTCAAATCGGATTTGCATTTGGCAAGCGTTTCGTTCAACGAAGGCAAGATCGTTGATGCCGAATGCAACGGGCATAACGGCGTGACGGCTTTCCGCCAGATCATCGAAATAGCCAGCGGAACATTTGAATTTTCGACTTCGGAATTCGAATTCCCCGTCGTCATCAGCATTTCGAGCAACACCAATTTCCTGCTCGACGTGCTCACCGACCTCGACAACGAACGCGCCGAAAAACAAGGCTTGCGAAATCTGAACCACGAAGATTTTTAATCAATTACAAATTTCAAATTACGAATTACGAATTAAATTAGCCAATTCGTAATTTGAAATTCGTAATTCGTAATTGAACATCATTTGACTTCAAACCTCGAAAACAACAAAATATAGTGCTAACTCTACCCGAAAGCACTATACAATGTTCAAACTTCAACGTCTCGAAATTACCGGCTTCAAATCCTTTGCCGATTACACGGAGATCGTTTTTACAGGTAACGGAATAACCGCCGTTGTCGGTCCAAACGGCTGCGGGAAATGCGTCCACGGCGATACATTGATTACTCTGTCAGACGGCAAAGAAATACAGGTTCGTGAATTAGTCGAAAACGCACTGCAAAATTGTTTTTTAACCGAACAGTTTGACGACGGTTTTTTAACCCGTGAAAATCCGCAAAATGTCGAAATTCTTTCACTGAATCCGCAAACATTGAAACTCGAACCGCGCAAAGTTTCGGCTTTTATCAAACGCGAAACGACCGCCAAACTTCTGCGCATTCGGACGCTCTCGGGGCGCGAAATCGAAGCCACGCCGTATCATCCTTTATTTACGCTGGCAAACGGCAAACTTCGCACACTTCGTGCCGATGAAGTAAAAAAAGGCGTAAGAATCGCGGTTCCGAGAATGCTCAAAACGGCTGATAAAAAAATAAATTTTTCGCTCAATAATTGTTTCGACAATTTCAAACGTGAAGATAATGTTTTTCTTCCCTTTTCCGATAACCTTAAAAATTGGACTGAAAAAGGTAAAGATTACTTTGGAACGATCGAAGATTGGACGGAAAAAGCGCAGGTTTCAAGAAGCGTTGTCGGTGGGCTGAGAAATAAACAATCTGTTAATGTCGCCGAACTGCAAAAACTCTCGCAGGTTTTTGAAAATCCTTTTTTTGAAAATCAAATCAAATCAAAAGGAACCGGCTTCTTAAAAATCCCGCAAGATTTCTCACCGGATTTAGCACGTTTTTTGGGTTTGCTGATTGCCGAAGGTCGTAACACTTCCTCCAATCAGGTTTGGTTTGTTAATTCGGATCAAGCGATAAATCGTGAATTTGAGAAACTCGCAAATGAAATTTTCGATGTCCGTGTAATTCAAAAACAATATAAAAAAGGCGCGACAGATAATCTCATTTTTTCAAAATCGCTCTGCCGCGTATTAGAACGATTCTTCAATTTTTCGATAAACTCGAATTCATTTGAAAAAGAAGTTCCGCCGCAGATTTTTGAATCTGATTCCGAAACAAAATGGGCTTTTCTTTCAGGACTTTTTGAAGGCGACGCGTATCTTTGCTCGCGTCCGCAGAAAAGCAACGGAAAATTGCTGAATTATATCGAATACGCGACTGCCAGCGAAAAATTAGCCAAACAAATTGTTTCGCTGCTTCTGCAACTCGGCGTTTTCGCTTATCTGCGACCGAAACAAAAATATGCCGCGAACACGGCTGAAAAAACTGTTCGCACCTATTATTCAGTTTTGATTTACGGCTCGAAACAACTTGTTGAAACCGCCGGGAATTTATCCTTTGTCGGCGAAAAACAAAAAGCTCTCGAAAAATTGAGAAAAATAGAAATCGCGGATAATCCGAATCGTGATTTAGTTCCGGGGTCAACCGAACTGGTGCGCGAAGCGGTCAAATTAGCCGGAATCAAAGTAAAACCGAATCGTCAAAATTTTCCTAAGATCGCCGCTTACACAGGCAAAATTTGTGAAGCAAGCCGGAGCGGTTTAAATGAAGTTATCGAGCAAATCAGACAACTTAGTTCAAATACTCAGCCTGCTGAAAATACGCTCAAAGAACTTTCCATTTTGGCTGATTCCGACGTGTTTTGGGATGAAATCGTCAGCGTTGAAGAAATTGAACCAACCGAAAATTGGGTTTATGACCTGAGTATTGACGAAACTCATAATTTTGTCGCGGGAAACATTATCGTTCACAATAGCAACGTTTCAGAAAGCATCGCGTGGGTTTTAGGCGAACAGCGCGTCAAACAACTGCGCGGCGCGGAAATGAAGGATGTCGTCTTTCAAGGCACGAGCAAACGCAAACCTTCGGGCATGGCGGAAGTCGTGCTGCATCTCGTGCGCGACGAAGAATCAATGTATGCCGCCGACGAAGAAGATCTGAGCGACATTGACGAAGCCTTGAGCGATTTGGACGAGAATGCGGTGCAGGTCGAAGACTTTGAAGTCGAAAGTAATGAATTCTCCACTCTCCACTCTCCACTCTCTACTCAAGAAAACGGATTTCATTCCGAAGAAATTGAAGTTGAAAAAGCGCAAGCCGCGCAGGTCGGTTCGGTTCAAATCGTCGAGAAAAAAGCGAAATCGAAACGCCATTGGCGACCGCGTTCTGTTGCGCTGGACTTTGCGCCGGGCGAAGCGATTTCCGTCACGCGCAGGCTTTATCTTTCGGGCGAAAGCGAATATCAGCTGAACGGCAAAACCTGCCGTTTGCGCGACATACAGGATTTGTTTGCCGGCACGGGTTTGAGCGGTGCGCATTACGCGATTATCGAGCAGGGGCGCATCGGGCAGATTCTTTCGGCAAAACCTTCCGACCGGCGCGGTTTGATCGAAGAAGCCGCCGGAATTTCAAAATTCCGAACACGCCAACGCGCCGCCGAAGCGCGTCTGGAATCCGCAAAAAGTAACTTGAGCCGCATTTCCGACATCGTTTCGGAAATTGACAAACAGGCGAACGCGCTGCGCCGTCAGGCGGCAAAAACGCGCCGCTACAAATTACTGCGCGAAGAATTTCGCGTCCTTTTGAAAAATCTTTTCACCGCCGAAGGCAGATTTCTGAACGCGTTCGTCAATGAACTCGAAGAAAAATTGACGGAAGCGGTCAAAACGGAACGCGCAATTTTCGCCCGCGTTGCCGAAAAGGACGAAGCATTCCGCGAAGCGACGCAAAAAGCGCGTGAAGCGGAAGAAAATCTTTCGGAAATCCGCGCCCGCCACGCGGAAAATGTTCTCGAACGCGACCGCAATGCGCGGGAAAAAACTTACCGGCAGGAACAGATCGAAACTCTGAAAATTCGTTTCGGCGTTCTGAAAGGCGAGATCGAAGCGACCGAACAGCGTCTGGAACTTTTCAAAGCGGAAATCGAACGGCTCAAAAAGGACGAGCGAAAAGAATTGGCGGAAGCCGAAAAAAATGTTCTGGAATTTCAGTCGGCGGAGAAAAAATATCAATCAAAATTGCAGGAACTGCGGCAAATCGAGACTGAACTCGAAACCGTTCGCGGCGAAGTTTTACAACACACGACGGCGGTCGAACGGTTTGCCGAAATCGAACGTCAGCTCGAAAACAATCTCGAAAGATTAAAGGAACGCGCCGAAGGGTTGCGCCGCGAAAAAATCCGCGCCGAAGAAAATCACGCCGAACACGCCGAAGAAGCCGTCAAATTAGAAAAAGATTTAGGCGAAAAGCGCGAAAAAATAAAGGCTTTACACGATGAAAAGCAAAAACTTCTCGTCGAATCGGGCGCGGCGCGAAACGTTTTGCAATCGGCGGAAAAATCTTTAAGAGAATTGCAGAACGAATTTTCGCGCAAGAAAAACCGGCTCGAAACCTTGCAGGAACTGGACGAAAAACGCGCTGTTTACGCGCCGTCGGTGCAGAAACTTTTTGCCGAACAGGCAAAGATCGGCGTCAAATTTTCGGGCACTTTAGCGGACAAATTCAACGTCGAAGAAAAAGCGGAAAAAGCGGTCGAAAATCTTTTCGGCGCGTTCTTGCAGACGGTTCTGGTCGAAACGGACGCGGACGCCAACAAGACGGTCGAGTATCTGAAAAAATCGAATCTCGGACGAATCGCGGTTTTGGTTTTTAACGCAAAGGCGCAAAAAAGCAAAGACAAGTCAGAACTGTCTGCGGTAGCGGGCGGGTCAAACACTGCTAAATTTCAAATTTCAAATTTCAAATCGCAGATCGCAAATCTGATCGGCGTTTCCGATGATTTTGCCGAAATTTTGGCGGAAGTTTTTCCGCGTGAAATGACAGCGCAACTGGTTGAAAATCTTGGCGACGCTAAAACTGATGTAGAAAAAAGTTTTGTTGATGCGGAAGGCGATTTTGTCTTGAGCGGAAAACTTTTTGTCAGCGGAAAGGCGAATGCGAACGAGAAAAATTCGTCGCTGCTCGCCTTTAAACGCGAACTGCGCGAGCTTGAAATGGCGATCAAAGATTTGACGAAATACGCGGAAAAATCTGAAAAAGAAACCGAAAAAGCGCGAAAAGTTCTCGCCGGAAAAGAGGAAGAAATCGTTGATTTACAATCATTGATCGTGCAGGTCGAGCGTGATTTATTGAGTTTGGAAATTCAGGAAAAATCGGCGCGGGCGGAAACCGAACGCGCCGAACGGCATAAAAAAGTCGTTGGCGAAGAAATTGCGCAAATCGAAAAGGAACTCGGCGAAATCGGGGCAAAACAAAAAGAAGCGCGGACAAATGCTGAGAAAGCCGAAAAAGCGCGCGTTTCGGCATCGGAAAAACTGACGAAAATTTCACAAGCATTGAGCGAAGCGCGAACAAGAACCGAAGCCGAAAACGCCGTTCTGAACGAAAAACGCACCTTGGCGGCGACAAGCGAAGAACGCCGGCGTTCGGCGCAGAATGCTTTGCGGCGCGTCGAAAATGAATACAAAGAACACGATTCGAGAATTGCGCGGCAGAATCTTGAAATTCTCGAAACCGAAGCCAAACAAAAGACTTTAGCCGCTTCAATCGCGGAAATCGAAGCGAAAATTTCGTCCGCCGAAATCGAGCAGGAAGCCGAGCAAAACGAACTTTCCGGCGCGACGGCGCATCTTAAAAATGCGCGTGAAACGGCGGATGCTATGAGTTCGGAACTGGCGGAATTAAACAAAAATTCGGCGGAAGCGCGAAACGAACGCGCCGCGCTCGAAATCCGGCAAGCGGAAGCGATGACAAAATTGCGCAGCGTCAACGAAAATTGTTCGCACGAGTTAAACTTATCGCTCGTCGAATTGGTTGAAACAGAAGAAATTTTGGAAGATTTCGATTTGGAAACGGCTCGGACGAGTGCCGACGATTTGCGCGAAAAGCTCGAAAATTTCGGGGCGATCAATATGCTCGCGCTCGAAGAATTAGCGGAAGCCGATGAAAGACTTTTGTTTCTGACTTCGCAGCGTCAAGACATTATTGACAGCATCGCGGCGGCGGAAGAAGCTCTTCGGGAAATAAAGGAACGTTCCAGAGAGCGGTTCAAAGAAGCGTTTGAAGCGATCAACGCGAATTTTATCGAGTTTTTTCAAGAGCTTTTCGGCGGCGGGCGCGGCGAGATGACGCTTCTCGAAGCCGAAGACATTCTCGAAGCCGGAATCGAAGTCGTCGCCCAGCCGCCGGGCAAGCGCCTGCAGAATATTCTGCTGCTTTCGGGCGGCGAAAAAGCAATGGCGGCGATTGCGCTCGTGATGGCGATTTTCCGCTATCGCCCGTCGCCTTTTTGCCTTTTGGACGAAGTTGACGCGCCGCTCGACGATGCGAACGTCGGCAGATTCGTTGACAAAATCGCGCAGATGGCTGAAAAAACGCAGTTTATCGTCATCACGCATAACAAGCGCACGATGGAAGCGGCGCGCGCGCTCTACGGCGTAACGATGCAGGAAGCCGGAATTTCAAAGGTCGTTTCCGTCAGATTTGAGTAATTTATGAAGAAATTTATATTTGCAGTTTTAATTTCAATTATTATTTCGGGACTGGCAACTACTTTTTTTGCCCAGACGAAAAAAGCGGTTAAAAAGAACGTCAAACCCGCGGCGGCAACGCCGACTCCGCAAAATTCGCCGCTTCCGATGCAAACGCCTGAACCGGAAACCGTTAACAGACAGGCGAAAAAGAACGAACGTCCGACCAACGGCAATTCTTTGAACGGCAATAAACCGGTTCAAAGTAAAGACACGCCGAATTATTTTTACGAATTTTCACAGCCTGCGTTTGTCGTTTCAAAAATTCAGATCGAACACGATGAAAACGGCAAAGGTAAAATTTCGTTTATGAAAAGCATTTCCGACGAAGTGATTACCGATCCGATCCAGGTTTCGTCCGCTGCGCTTGAAAGAATCAACAAGGCTTTGACCGCGTTGAATTTTTTCGATTCAAACGAAAGCTATCAATACGAAAAAGATTATTCGCATCTCGGAAACATCACGCTAAAAGTCAGAAAAGACGGGCGCGAGCGGGAAACGAAATTCAACTGGACACAAAATCAGGAAGCAAAAACCTTGGCGGACGAATATCGCCGAATCGGCAATCAATATATCTGGATGTTCGATATAAATCTGTCGCGTGAAAACCAGCCTTTGGAGTCGCCGAAACTGATGGACATGATTGATTCATACATCAAGCGCAACGAGATTTCCGACGCGGCGCAGTTAATTCCCTTTTTGAAGGAACTCGGCAACGACGAGCGGATTCCGCTGATTGCCCGCAATCGTGCCACACGCCTTGTAAAACAGATCGAAAAAGTGAAAAAGTGAAAAAGTTCGGCTGCTTTTTACAATCGGACCTTTTCACTTTTTATGTTTTTATCTTTTTCACTTTTTCACTTTTTCACTTTTTCACTTTTTCACTTTTTCACTTTGTAAAACTGCCGTCGTCCGCAATTTTCGGCGCGTTTTTGCCGAAATCCATAGTTGAAAGGTCGCGCACTTTACGAATTGCTTCGCCCGATTTGTCGAGCGTCGGAATGCCGCGCCCGAGCTGTCTTCCGGCGTGAAGTCTGCCGCTCAAAAACTTGCCGTCCGCCGCCATTTTCACTTCAAAAATCGCCGTCAGAGCGGTTTCGGCTTTCAAAGAGAACATTCCGTAAGTCGCAAAATTACCCATCGAATAAACGACCAGACGGTCTTTGTAAATTTCCATTCCGCGCAGAACGTGCGGACCGTGTCCGAGAACCAGATCCGCGCCCGCGTCAATCACCGTCCGCGCAAAAAGCGGCAGATTTCCGCGCTTTTCCTTGCCGAACATTTCCAATCTGTTTGGAACGCGCTGCGCGCCCACGCCTTCCGCGCCGCCGTGAAACGAAACGACGACCAAATCCGCCTTTTTATTCTCCTGCTCGACCAATGCCCGCGCAAACACCAAATCATTAATGTTCGGCGTGATGGCATTATGCGCGAAACCGATAAACGCGACGCGTTTGCCTTTCGATTCGACGATCGCCGTCGTAAACTGCGTCCTGTCGCTTCCGGCGTGTTTGATGCCCAGATCGTCGAGAACCTTGCGCGTGCTGATGCGCCCGTCATCGCCGAAATCGGCGGCGTGATTATTCGCCAGACTTAAAATGTCGAAACCCGCGTCTTTCAGGATTTTCCCGTAACGCGTCGGCATCCGAAAAGCGAAACAACGTGTTGATGTCGGCGGGCATTTTTTGGTTTCACCGCCTTCGAGCAACGGACCTTCCAGATTGCCGAAAGCGATGTCGGCGGCAGACAGAATCGGCGTTACTTCCTTCAAAATATCCGCGCCGTCGTTCGGCGGCAGAAACGTGTCGTTGATCGAGGTCGAACCGATCATAATATCGCCGACGGCGGCAATCGTTATCGCTTCGTCATTAGAAGATTTAACGGGTGTCGGTGTCGGCAGCGCGTTTGACAAGCCGCTTTTTTCCTCACTGCTGACGGTCTTCGGTTGGCACGAAAGTGAAATAAAACTTCCGATTGTTAAAGCTGATATAAGTATTAAATTAAGGGGATTTGACATAATTTCAAATGACTTCGACTGTTTTGATGCAAGATTTTGCGTTAATTTTGCTTGTCCGAAAGATTTAGCGCAGTTACTTCGGCTTCTTTTTCCTTAACCAAACCCTGCGGTTCTTCACGATTCAGAATCCTGTATAAAATTCTGCCGTCCCGAAGCAGATACCACGCCGCCGCGCCGTAGACAGCCGTTAAAATCAAAAACCACAGAAAAGTTGTCACATTTTCGCCCTTAAACTTATCGGTAATTGATTCATTCGTTTTCCGGTTGTTTTCCGCCGTTTCAGACGCGTTGTAATTGATGCTCGGCGAAATCGGCTGAACTCTGAAAGTCTGATTTGAATTTACGGCGACATTCGCATTTTTGTTATCAGCGTCAATTTTCGGCAGAGTAAAAAGAGCCGGAATCGAACCGACCAGCCCGAAAAAAGTGATTAGCGCGAGGTATGCTAAATAAACGCCGGCTAATCTGATTATCAGCCAAACCACCTGATATTTGTTCATCTAAAACTCCCAACCTTTATGAAAAAAGCGGAACGCGCCTTTTATCGTTCCGCTTAAAAATAAACTAAATCAAACAAAAATTCTATTCGACCGTAACGGATTTTGCAAAACTATGCGATTGGTCAATATCGCAACTACATTGAGTTATAGTATAAGGTAAATCCATTTTCATTTCACAAATTCAAGACTGTTTCCGTGCATTCAGCCTTCAACACCTGAAATTGTCGTTACCCGAAACCATTCGCCTTTTTGCTGTCCGATTTTGATTGGATCATTCAAATAAAAGGACGAAGCCGAAACTTCGTCCTTTAATCCCCAAAAGCGTGGAGTATCAGTTTTTTGATACTTAAAGCTCACACTTTTGCAAAGCACTGTTTACCTGTGCATTCTATTCTGTGATTTTAAGTTAATTTAATACCACTAATTACTTCGTTTTGCTCTTTGTTTAATTGGTCTATGGTTGAATCAATTTCTGTCAGTACCTTTTTATAGTCTTCTACCAATTTCGACAAATCAGATTCAAGCCTTTCAATTTCAGTAAGAGCATTATTTTCTTTTAGAATTTTAATAGTGGTTTTCATTTTAGTGATTGCATCATCATAATATCCACTAACTTTTTCTCTTTCAGAAAGTAGTTGCTTTCTAATTTCATCAAAAATTATCGCTACTTGGTCATTAATTTCATTTGTTAGAGAATCATTCATTTCTCTTGTTGCTTCCGAAATGTCATTCTCCATGTCTCGACCAACATCTTTCAACTCATCTTCTTGCTCTCTTAAATCGCCACTTAAATCTCTAAGGTGAAATTGAGGAAGATCAAACTTAATTTCAACAGTTTCAAATTTAATAATTGGTTTATCAAATGAAATTTCTTGTTTTTTCATTGAAAACTCAGGCATATCAATTTTTATTTCCCTACGTTTCATATAAACTTTAGGGATGTCCGCATAAACACATACCCATTCGGTAGTTACTCTTGGTGCGGTAACTTGAGGTCTGCCATTTTTCCACTTAATGGAACCACCTCGGCTAGTAACTACTGGTTTTTTGGTAACACACTCTGTCTCCATTTTTGTGGCTGGTTCATCCCAACTTAAAGTTTTGGTGTCCATAGTAACAGATGGAACGTCAAAAATTATCTTATGTAATTCCATTGAGAATTTAGGAATATCAAATTTTATTGTCACTGTTTTAAATTTGACATCAAAAGTCATATTTATTGAACCTTCGATATTGTTAGGGTCAGGAGCATCATCTTTAATTTCATCAATTCTACCTGAACCTTCTTGTTTAATTTCTTCAATTCTTTTCTCAAATCTAGTCTTAATTTCGTCAAGAATTTGCTGAATACGGGGGTCTGTTTGATCACTCATTGTTTGTTTTTAATTTCTCCTTAAGTATTTTTGGGTATTGGTGCTAATGTCTTATTAAAACACTAATACCAACAAGACTAATAGCTATTCGTCTTGTTAGTATTGTAGGGACACTCTTGAATTTACTGACTTTTCCAAGCTCAACTAATAA
>JALHNX010000191.1 GCA_022843305.1 Pyrinomonadaceae bacterium
ATTGGTGGCGACAGAAACAGAAAAATGATTATAACAATGCTTGGGATAGATTCGGTAAAGAACAGGATAAGTGGAACAATAAAAATAAACCTGCTAAACAGACTGGTGGCGGATGTCTTATATTTATTTTATTGCCCTGCGCAACCTTAGGAATCATTACAGCAATAAAAGCATTTTTATCATAGATGTTTTGGCGAAAAAAGAAGCGGAAAACTCGAATTCAGGTATGGCAGGATGAAGGATGCCTTAAAAACTTGTTTGTATTTTTCTTTTTACCAATTTCAGTTTTAGCAATTATTATGATAATGAAAGTATTTCTCTTTTAAGAAATTAAATTCTCTATATTTGTTCATATTGAAATATGCGAATGACTTCCATAGACAGACGAACGGTCATAGCACTTATCTTTATAGTTTTTGGTATCTCAATTGCTATAATTGCTTATGTAGTTAACAACAACTTCTTCCAATCTATATTTGTAAATATTGCTTCTTTACTTACTGGATTAGGAATCGGGATTTTTATAATCAATCTGCATCTGGAAAATCATAAACAAAAAAAAATAATCTATACTGCTTTTTTAACTATTGAATACTCGTTTCATAATACCCGCAGAAAAATTCTCAAAATTATTTACACCAAATATAGTGTTGATGAATTTTTTGAAGTTTTTATTCAATATATAAAGAACGAAGGTCGTTATGCTTTTCTCAAGGTAAATGATCAAAAAATTATTTATGAAATTGTAAAGGATAATTACGACCTGCTAAAAGAATTCTTTCAAACCCTTTGTAAAGATGTAAAAGAAGTTGTCCCTATATTAGGATATGCAGAAATAAATACTGATTTCCTTGAACAAATCCTTTATTTTCAAAGAGACACGGATTATTTTCTTGCGCTTGATTTAGCAAGACCTGAATTGCAAGAAGATGCTGTTGTTATATTTCTAAATTGTGTTATTGGTTCACACGTCATTCATCGTAATTTTTTGAGAGCAAATAATGATGATTTCCCCGAAGACTCCTTTGCATGGTATTTAAATGAATTAACTTTTCCCAAAAATAACGAGTGAGCAATCCATCAAATAAGATTTTTGCTTTGTTTTCACATAAGTTATAATCCTTTTTTATTTCTTGTGTATGCTCGAATTAGTTTTTGCAAATTTAAGAGTTCGCCCGTTTCGCACGGTTATAAGTATAATCGGTGTCGCATTGGGCGTTGTGCTGGTGATTTTGTTCACGGGTTTGGCGCGCGGAATGTCGAACGATATGGCGAAACGCGCTTCGAACTGGAAGGCGGAAATCGTTTTCACGCGTCCGGGCGCGATGGAATTGACAAGCTCGAACGCTTCGGTTTCGACCGCTTATACCGAACGGCTGATGCAGATCGAAGGCGTACAGTCAACCGTTCCCGTGATTCGGTATATTACCTCGAATTCCGACCAGCGTTGGGGAATTCAGCAGATTGACGGCGTTGAATGGCAGCCCTTTGCCGCGATGAACGAAATTCAGATCGTCGAAGGACGCGCCGCGACCGCCAACGACGAAGTGATTCTCGACGAACGCTACATTACGCAGGAAAACGTCAAACTCGGCGATAAGATCGAACTTTTCGGCAGACAATACACGGCTGTCGGGATTTTCTCGCCGCCGTCGGGTGCGCGCATCAAGATGTCGCTCGCGGCGATGCAGACCGCGCTCGAAGCGCCGAACAAATGCACTTATATTCTGGTCAAGATAAAAGACGGCGCGAACGTCGAAGAAGTCGCGGCACGAATCAACGAACAGCTTCCCGGAAATAAAATCAACCTGACGCGCGATCTGGTGATTGACGCGCAGGAACGAATTCCCGCTCTTAATACGTTCTTGCGTGTGCTGGTCGGTTTGGGAGCGTTCGTTTCGACGATTTTCGTGTTGCTTTCGATGTATACGACGATCACCGAACGGCGCAAGGAAATCGGCATTTTGAAATCTTTGGGTGCTTCGAAAAGTTTTATTATCCGCGTGATCGAAGGTGAAGCGTTTATGATCGGCGTATTCGGCGTTCTCTTAGGTTTCGCCGTTTCGTTTCTGGCTTCATACATTATCGCCCGAAGTTTCGATTTGCAGTTCGAGTTCAGTCAAAACTGGATTTTGACGGCGATTGCGATTGCCGTCGGCGGCAGTCTTTTCGGCGCGCTTTACCCGGCGTGGAAGGCTTCGACGATTGATCCGGTCGAAGTAATGGTGAATGAATAATGAGATTTTCGACTCCCGAACGGCGATCGTTTTTTTGGTTTCTTTTTTAAAATATTAGGTACAGCAAACGCGGAACGCCCTTTGTTGCGAAGGTCGCCGCTCTGAACGATCATCGGCAAAGTGCGTTCCGCGTATGCCGTATTTTCTATTTTTAATCGCTCTAAAATGACAAGCGCGTTCAAGTCTTGCAAATCAGATTCTCAATAAATTTATATCTATTGAATTTAAACAAAAATAAGCGGAGCCTGAAATATCTCGGCTCCGCTTATTTTTATCCTTGCTTTCACAAAGATATTTCACTATTTACAATCCGTTTAGAAAGTAAATCTGGCACCGAATTGGGCGGTAAAAGGTCTGCCGACCGGCGGACCAAATCCCGGACCATACAAGGAAGTCGGCTGAAGAAATGTCGGACCGGAAGTAGCAACGCTTAATCCGAGTCTGGCGTTAGAGCCGTAAGCAAGATTTTCCGTATTAAACAGATTGAAGAAATCCGCATTCAAACTAAGTCTGTAGCGTTCACCGAACTTGATTATTTTCGACACGCGCATATCCACGTTAAAAAATCGGTGACTGCGTTCTTCGATACTCGTGCCGTTAACGATAAATCCCGAGCGGAGCGAATTGACCGGTGCTTGACGGCAGCCGAGCGGATTTAACGCTTGAAGCGCCGCCAGATTACCGCGAACGGCGAATGCCGCCGCCGGACTAACTCCTTCGCAAAGCCGGTCAATCGTCGCAACTCCGTCACCGTCTATATCGAATCCGGTATTAGCCGAAAACGGTCTGGGTGAACCGTATTGCAGAATCGGCGATACTTGGAAACCCCACGGTAGTGAGATCACGCCGCTCAGAACGATTCTGTGTCTTTCATCCATTCTCGTCGGTCCGTATTCGCCGGCGGCGAACTGGTTTTCCGGTGTAATGACAATTCCGTTACCCGAATAGGATGCCGTCGGCTGACCGCCCCAGGCTTTTGAACTAGCCAAAACATAACTTGCATTCAACAATAATTTTGACGTTCGATATTTGAAAGTTGTTGTCCAACTATCAAATTTTGACCGATTGTTTGTTGAAAACATATTAATCTGACTCAAACGATTAAGCCCCAATCCGGCGGCTTGAAAAGCCGGATCAAGCAGGCGGGTACTGACTCCGCGAGGACAAGTAGCCGCGTATGCGGGATTAGTGGTCTGCAATGCACCGGGATAAGCCGGATTACAGATTTTTTGAATAGTCGGATTAATATTCAAAAATCTCGGTTCGTGCAATCCGAGCGTGTGAACGAAATCGCTCGATATTGACATATTTCTCGAAAGCTCGTGCTGAAAGCCTAACGAAAATTTCTGAACATACGGCTCTGTCGCGTCAGGATCGTTGATACGCCCGATGGCTCCCGTAACCAGATTGCCGAAATTGAAATTGGGAGGAAGCTGCGGTAACGGATCAGTGCCGTATCTGAACGCCGCCAGTTCCGCTCCTTGTAAATTTATTGCCGTTTGGAATATTTGCGGTTCGGATTGAACTTGCGAGAAAAGCGACAAGTTCTGGAAAATTTGATCATAGAAAATACCGTATCCGCCGCGAATTACGGTTTTATTTTTTTTCCAGGGATCCCAGGCAAATCCGATTCTCGGCTGAAATTCCGTCCAACTCGGTGTCGTTCTTCGCAATTTTTCCTGATCCTGCGTTAACGCTCTGGCTAACGGATGATTTATTTGTGCAAGCAGAAGCATCGTTCGATTTTTATCTTGAGCAGGCAGATTACCGATGTTTGCGTCCCAACGAAGTCCGAGATTTAACGTTAAATTGGAACGTATTTTCCAGTCATCCTGAAAGTAAAATGCAAGCTGATCGATTGTTTGAAGATGCGAACTTGCTCCGTCGGAATAAGTGAGTGATTGCAGAAGACCCGGAGTGGCGTATCCGTTGGGGAGCGCGGCAATCGCCGTCGGGGTTTGGTTGAAGGTGATTGAATACCCTCGCGTTCCGAAATAAAAATAACCGTCAAGAAGCGTGTGAATGTAGTTTACGCCGAACTTCATCGTATGATTGCCGGAGATGAGAGTGAAATCATCACGAAACTGGAATTTGCGTTCCAGGGTTGCTTGCGGCGTATTGGCATTTTGACCGATTGAGATTCCGCCCGGATAAATAAGCGTCAAACCTTCTTCGTTCGGCAAAATTTCATTCTTGAAATCTTGAAAGTGGAAAATAAAGGTGTTCAGAGCGTTAGGAGAAACATTATATGTGTAATTTCCGACAAAACTATAAAGTTTGTTGGTAGTTTGATTTCCGCCGGAAAGATCGGTTCTGGCAGGATTTCCTACCTGATCGTTCGGCGACTCATTTCCTTGATAAGAAAATCGGACAAACAGGTTGTGTGCATTTGTAAATCTATGATCTACTTTTGCCGTAAACAAAGTATCGTCATACGGTTGAGGAATAGCCGGAACAAATTGGTTTCCCGGAATAGCTTGAATCTGTGGAATAACACTTCCTAAAACTGCTACATTCTGACGTTCACGAAATCGCTCAAGGGCTAAAAAGTAGAATGTCTTTTCTTTTATGATCGGTCCTCCGAAACTGCCTCCAAATTCTTGCCGTGCAAAATACGGTTTTTCATAAGACGGATTGAGGACGAGAGATTGTTTATCGAAAAAGTCGAGAGCGCGGAGTTCTTCTCCGCGATAGTTGAAGAAAGCCGAACCGCGTAAACTGTTAGTGCCGCTCTTCGTCACGACATTGACGACTCCGCCGACCGAACGCCCTTGATCAGCCGTCCATTTATGCTGGAGAACCTGAAATTCCTGGATTGATTCGTAAGAAAAATTTTGAAGAAGGCTGCCGACCACATTATCTTTGTTGTCGCCGCCGTCCACATTGACATTTATCTGCCGCCCGTCGCCGCCGCTGAATGCAATATTACCGACACGGGTTTTTGTCGGGTCGAAATTACCGACCGGACGGGCTTCCGGCGCGATTACGGATAAACCGGCAAATGTTCTGTTAAGCAGCGGAAGATTTTCAATCTCTTTCGGCGAAATAGAGGTGTCAATGTCCGATCTCGTTGTTTGAATCAACGCGCCTTCCGCCGTTACTTCGACAATTTCGGTAACTTGACCGGGTTTCAACTCCATATTGAAACTAAAATCTACACCGACGTTCAATTCAACATCTCTGACTATCGATTTACTGAAGTTTGGAGCTTCAGCGGTTATTTCATACCGACCGGGCTGCAGATTCGGAATTCTGAAACCACCTGTCGAATCGGTTGTCGCAGATTTGGTTGCGCCGGTTCCGATATTTTTTGCAGTTACAGTTGCGCCGGCAATCGCTTGGTCTGACGAATCAAGAACTGTTCCGACAATATCGGATGTCGTTTTTTGAGCGGTTGAAATGGTTACTAACAATAAAATCAATAAAAACAACGATCCTACCATTCTGAATTTAGAAAGTATTCGTTTCATTCATTTATTCTCCTTAAATTTTTGATTAACTAAATTTTAAGCTGAACTACCCTTAACAAGTCGATTTTTTGTAGGCAACAAGTATTCCTAAATAATTGTATAAGTGAAAACGGACGTTTGACTCCACGATTTTCAAGAATTTGCTCCAAAAATATGGATAATTAAACGAAAAATATATTTTCTTAAATAAAACAGAAAATCAGTAACTCGTAATCGTGATTTCCAGTCGAAAATTTAGTAGAAGCTATCTCATAAACACAAATTTGATGGTTTAGAAACAGACTGTTGCCCGCCGTTCGCAGCAATGTTAGAGGAAACGGTCGAGGTGATGGTCAACGAATGATTTCGACTTTAGATTTTAGATTTTGGATTTGCTGCCGCGTTAATGAGTGCGACTCTTGTCGAAGAGGTTTTCGGATAATAAATCAATTTATAAGGACAACGGATCAATCTAAATTTCAAAACCAATCCAAAATCCAAAATCTAAAATCCAAGTTATCCTGTAATCAAGATCTTCATAATCAGGAATATCGCGAGAAAAACCGTCGCGTTTCTGAGTATTTTGTTTAATTTTTCGTTGCGCGAAAGCGTCAAAACCGCCGTCATCAACAGCAGAATCGAGACGACCGAGCGGTTAAAATTGTACAAATCGAAGTTATAAATCGCGATAAAAATGCAGATTACCGCCAAAATCATTTCAAACAGTTTCATAAATCACCTCTTACAAATGTAGAATTTACAATAAATATGAGTTCAGAACAAGATTTAGTTCTCGGCGCGGTCAAGCAAGCGGACGTTTCCAAAAAACAGAGCGTCCTGCAAAAGCTCTTTGCCGTTTGGTTTGATGCGTTTGTTTATAATCAAATTTGGGAAGACCCGCGCGTTGATTTGCAGGCGCTCGAATTAGACGAAAAATCAGATGTTCTGACGATTTCTTCGGGCGGCTGCAACGCATTGAATTATCTGCTGGAAAATCCGAATTCGGTAACGGCAGTTGATCTCAATCGTCATCATATTTTTTTATTAAACTTAAAGATCGCCGCGTTAAAATCCCTGCCGACCTTTGAGGATTTTTTCGCTTTTTTCGGCTTCGGCAAAAGCGAAAAAACTATCGCCAACTACGAGAAATTTATCGCGCCGAATCTTGACGAAGAAACGCGAAAGTTCTGGGAATCGAATTCGTTTGTCGGCAAAATGACGCGCGGCAAACGCATCAATTTTTTCCGTAAAGGCGGACTTTACGAACATTCGCGCAACGGCTATTTTCTGCGTTTTTTTCATAAATTCTCGCATCTTTTAGGCTGTCGTCCGGAAGAGGTCTTAAAGGCGAAAACGCCCGAAGAACAAGCCGAACTTTACGAAAAATACATCGCGCCGTTTTTCGATTCGTTCGTTATCAAAGCAATCGGCAAAATGCCCGTTACGATGTTCGGTCTCGGCATTCCGCCGCAGCAATACGACGAGCTGAAAAAAGATTTACCCGAAAACGCAAATCTGATTGACGTTTACCGAACGCGCACGAAACGTCTCGCGGTCGAACATCCGATTTACGAAAACTATTTCGCGTGGCAGGCTTTTGCCCGGAAATACGACACGGAAAACCGCCAAGCCGTTCCCGAATATTTAAAGGCGGAAAATTACGAAAAATTAAAATCAAACGCCGCAAAAATCCGCACAAAGATCGGTTCGATCACCGACGAACTGAAAAATCAGCCGGACGGAACATTTAACCGTTTCGTTTTTCTCGATGCGCAGGATTGGATGAACGCCGAAATGATGACCGAACTCTGGCAGTCAATCGCCGAAAAAGCCGAACCGGATGCGCGAATAATTTTCCGCACGGCGGGCGTAAGTTCGCCGATTGAAACAAATCTGCCCAAAAGTTTGCGTGAAAAATTCGTTTACGAGCAAGATTTTTCAAAAGAATTATTCAAACAAGACCGCGCTTCGATTTACGGCGGTTTTCATCTTTATACTTTAAAATAATTTCACCCTTGCATTTTTAACGCAACGAAAAGTATAGTTACAAACGTCAAGGGCGAAAGTCTTTGATAATTGAAAGAAAGGAGGTTTCTCTATGAATCAAAACATCGAGAAACAGCTTCAAGCAATATTGGAGGTTCTGTTTATTTTAACAGAACGTGCCGATATTCAAGAACAAGAAATAGAAATCTTGCGATTGCGTGTCAAGCGGCTTGAAGATTTGGTTGCGAAATTGTCTGAACCACAAGATCGTAACTAAAAACCGCGAGGGATTCGTCCCTCGCACTCCTTTCTTTCTACCATAAAAAAGGTTAAAAAAAAAGATGTTGCCCGAAGAAATTAAACAAAAACGAATCGCTCTTAATCTGACGCAGGAAGAATTAGCAGAAAAATTCGGCGTTGAAAGAAACACGGTTGCGCGTTGGGAACGCGGTGTAATTGCTCCGCAAGCAATCGGAATGCTGCGGCTTGCATTTCAGAGTTTGGAAATTGAAAAAGGATTGGAAAACTTTGAAATCGAAACTTTGCACGACAAACAATCCGAAAAAATTAAAAGACTTCGTATTCGCCACGCAAAAAACAAAGCCGAATTCTTGAAATCATAAAACTATGGAAAACGAACAGCTTATCCGGCAATTTTACGAATCGTTCGCCCGCAACGACGCGGACGCGATGACGGCGTGTTACGCGGACGAAATCGAATTTTCCGATCCGGCTTTCGGGTTATTGAAAGGTGCGGACGCGAAAAATATGTGGAAAATGCTGGTCGAACGCGGCAGAGGAAACATCAAAATCGAATACAAAAACGTTTCTGCCGATGAAAGAAAAGGTTCGGCGGATTGGACGGCGGATTATGTTTTCAGCAAAACCGGCAGAAAGGTTTTCAACGAAATTCACGCCGAATTCGAGTTTCAGGACGGTAAAATCGTTCGCCACAATGACACTTTCGACATCTGGAAATGGTCGAAACAGGCACTCGGCATCAGCGGTTTTCTGCTCGGCTGGTCGTCGTTTCTGCAAAACAAAATCCGCCAAAACGCGCGCGAATCTCTGCGCGAATACAGCGAAAAACTCAATCAATAAAAGCTGAAAACAAAACGAATTTAGATTTCAACTCCAGAAAAGGTAATGAGAAAATTTAACAAGCGACATTCAGAAGAAATCCAAAATCCAAAATCCACAATCCAAAATCCGGACGACGCTTTTGAAAAAATGGATAAAATGTATCGCCATCAGCGGTATTTTTACGATCTGACGCGCAAATATTATCTGCTGGGACGCGACCGTTTGATAAAGGAAATGAAAATTTCCGACGGCGATAATGTGCTGGAAATCGGTTGCGGAACAGCGCGAAATTTAATTATTCTGGCGAAAAAACATCGCGGCGCACATTTTTTCGGGCTTGACGCTTCGGCGGAAATGCTCAAAACGGCGCAGCGCAAAATTGATGCGAAACATCTTGAAAACATTACGCTTAAAACCGCACTGGCGGATGAATTTTCGTATGACGAAACATTTGATCTGACCGGAAAATTCGATGCGTGTTTTTTCTCTTACGCGGTTTCGATAATTCCGCCATGGAAGGAATCAATCGAAAACGCGCTGGACAATTTGAAAGCGGGAAAGAGTCTCTACATCGTGGATTTTTACGACCAGAGAAGTTTGCCGGTTTGGTTTCAGAAAACTTTGAAAGGCTGGCTCAAACAGTTTCACGTCAAATATCCGAAAGAACTGATTCCCTTTCTTGCGAGTTTGGAAAGAAACGGTTTCGGAAAACTGAAAATCACGCCGCTTTACAAGCGATATTCGTTGCTCGCCGAATTTAGAAAAGCAATTTAAAAAAGACGGCAAACCTTCGCAAAAAAGATTTGCCGTCTTTGATTGTAAAACAAATACGAAAAAATTTACGATTGTTTGGCTTCGGCGCGGCGGCGCATTTCTTCCACCAATGCGTCATCGGTCACTGCATTGATCTGCGGCGATGCCGGGTTTGAAGCGATTTGATGGCGCTTTTCTTCTTCCGCCTTTTCTTCTTCCTCGGCTTCGCGCATTCCTTCCTTAAAAGCCTTGCGGGTTTGCCCTAAAGATTTTGCCAATTGCGGCAGACGCGACGCGCCGAACAATAAAAACAAAACCGCGACAACCAAAATAATTTCCGTCGTTCCAAAATTCATAAGATCCGTCCTTCACTTTTGACGCAGATAAAAACTAAAAAGTTGGCGCGTCAATTTTTTATCATACCGCTATTTTTCCGATGTTTCCATCGAAAAACGGCTTATCTCTAAATTTTCCCCTTTTCTTTGAATTTATCCATCGCGTCAACGAGCGCAGAAGTAATTCCCTTTTCGCTCACGGAATGTCCCGCGTCAGGCACGACGATAAACTCGGCTTCGGGAAAAGCACGGTGCAAATCCCACGCGCTTGTCATCGGACAAACCACATCGTAGCGACCCTGTACGATGACGGTCGGGATATTGCGAATTTTATCAACGTTTTCGATCAGATAATGTTCGGTCGGGAAAAACGAATTATTTATAAAATAATGGCATTCGATGCGCGCCAGACTGAGCGCTTCGTGTTCGCCTTCCCAATGATTCATCAAATCCGCGTTAGGGAAAAGTTTCGAGGTCGAGCCTTCCCAGACGCTCCACGCGCGCGCCGCCGAAAGCCGCGTTTGTTCATCGTCGCTCGTCAGGCGTTTGTGATAGGCGGTGATAAAATCGCCGCGTTCCTCAAACGGAATTTCGTCGCGGTAGCGTTCCCAAAAATCGGGAAAAATCTCGCTCGCGCCGTATTGATAAAACCACAAAAGCTCTTTGCGCCGCGTCATAAAAATTCCGCGCAAGATCAAACCCAAACAGCGGTCGGGATGCGTTATGCCGTAAGCCAGACTCAGCGTGCTGCCCCACGAACCGCCGAAAACATACCATTTATCAATGCCGAATTTTTCGCGCAGAGTTTCGATGTCGTGAATCAAATCCCACGTCGTATTTTCGCGGAGTTCGGCGTGCGGCGTTGATTTGCCCGAACCGCGCTGGTCAAACAAAATTATGTGATACGCTTCGGGGTCGAAAAACTGACGATACATCGGAATCAATCCGCCGCCCGGTCCGCCGTGCAGAAAAACGACCGGAATGCCGTCCGGATTTCCGCAGCGTTCGTAATAAACTTTATGGATTTCGGAAACTTCCAGAAATCCCGTATCAAAAGGTTCAATCTCAGGATAAAGAGTTTTCATAGCGTCTTTATAATACAGGAATTTGTTTTGTTGATTCAAACGGCGTTTATTTTTTGCCGATTTGAGATATTTCGTCATAGCGGGGCAAAAACAATCGTAAAATCATTTCTATTTCCGGTTGATTTTTTGCTTGATAATTTATCAAATGGGCGCAATACAACTTATGGCATTGTATTTGCGTCATAAAAAAGCGGAACTTTTAACGTATTATTTTAGTTCTGTATTAACGAGAAGGGGTTTTATGGATAAAA
>JALHNX010000192.1 GCA_022843305.1 Pyrinomonadaceae bacterium
CCTTTGCGTTCGGAAAGAATCGCGCCGTTGACGACCTCCGTGACGACATCGGTTTTAGTCACTTTTTTAACCCTTAATTCGATTGCGCCGTCGTCCAATAGAATCTTGTCACCTTTTTTGACGAGCTTCGGAATTTCCTTGAAATTGGTCGAAACTTCCTTAATGCTGCCCTGTACGTCACGTGCCGTGAGAATAAATTCCGCGCCGGTTTCCAGGGTTACGGGCATCGCGTTCTGCAATAATCCGGTGCGAATTTTCGGACCCGAAAGATCAACCAGAATTGCCAGCGGACGATTTAATTTCGCTGCCGCCGCCCGCGCGATCTTCATTCGCTCGGCGTGTTCTTCGTAATTTCCGTGCGACATATTTATCCGCACCGCGTCGAGTCCGGCTTTGATCATTTTCTCGATAATTTCCGGCGTGCTTGAAGCCGGTCCGAGCGTCGCTAAAGTTTTTGCTCTTCCCATAATAATAGTCAAGAGTCGAGAGTCGGGAGTCGAGAGTCGAAAACGTTTGCTCTCGACTCCCGACTCTTGACTCTCGACTAATCATCAATGTTACGTCTGAAAGCGGGTTTTTCTCAAATCAACAACTTCAATTTCTTTGAGCGCGGTTTTTCCTTCTTTCGGCAATGCGTTGTCGGCGTAGATTTTCCATTTGATAGTTAAATCGTTCGACTTGAATTCGTCGAAATTCTCGTTGAGTGGAATTTTCCAGTTCATAGACATATTCCGCAGGAGCGGAAAGTTCGATTTAAATTGCGCGTCAGCGTATTCCTGATTGAGATTCGTCAAACGATGACGATAAAATCTGCCGCCGTCTTTAACATTCAGTTTATTTTCGATGGTTTGCAGAATCGGCACGGGTGCGTCGAGAAAAACCGCGACATATTGTGCGAACGCCGAGCCGTTATTGTTTGCCTGAATAATTAAATTGATAGAGTTCGATGGTTTTCCGGCAGAATCATATATTGTTTCTCCAATTTCAATCAAAAAATTCAGCACGATGTTCGGCGTTTGTTCGCGGAACATGACATCGCGGATTTCATAATCTTCCATCGGCACGGCTTGAAAATTAAAGCGTTTGTAATAACGATGGTCGTTTGCCTGATGCGCCGTATTGCTCTGCGGAATTTCGATGACGAACGCGACATCGTTTTCGCCCGAACTGAGGTTGACCGAGTGAATCACGATGCCGTCAATGCGCGGGCGAATCGCCTGAATGATCTGCTCGACCCATTCGCGCGGATATTTGCGGCGGTCAACCGGCGTTATTTTTTCGGGCAAATGGCGTTTCTCGGTTTGGTCGAATTCACGAATCCCGTAAACGATTATCCCGCCCGCCGAATTTGCCATCGCCGAAACGTCCTTCGTGATTTCCTTTTTTTTCGTTTCGTTGCGGTCGAGCGCTTCAGCGGATTTATATTCGAGCGTCAAAGATTCTTCGATCTCACTCGTGATAAAATTTCGCAGTCTCGATTCCGTCCAGTTTCGCGCCATTTTGTTTTTCAACCACTGAAATAATTGATATTTGATAATGGATAATTGATAAAGTTTTTCAGTTCTCCAAAGTTTTTTTGGTTGTTTTGAGCGTTGCGGTCAGCATCTTTTGGATTTCTTCGCAGTCCGCCAAAAGCGATGTGAATTGTTTTTCGTTCAAATATTCGCTGTCGCGCAGAAGCCGCAGCCAGTAATTTGTTTTGAAGGCGTGCTTGTTGGCAATCGAAATCTGATGCAGAAAATCGGCGCGGTTTTCGCCCTGCTGTGCTTCTTCGATCTGCGAACCGATTGAAGTTCCCGAAACAAGAATTTGTTTTGAAAGCACGAATTCTTGTTTTTCATCATTCAAATATCGGCAAAGTTTGACGATTCGCAAAGCAAACTGATATGACTTTTCAAGCAAAACATTTTCCTTCATAACTTTCCTCCGATTTATCAATTATCCATTATCAAATATCAATTATTTCAGTGGTTTTATTGTTTTAATTCTTTGAGCCGTTTCAAATAATTTACCACCGTCGCGACGAATGTCGAATGCGACCACGTGAGCGGCGAAACCGAAGCCGGTTCGCCCGTCAAAGGATTGACCTGTTCCGCCAGAACGCCCGACGGCAGAGCGCGTTTCGCCGTCCATTCGAGAATTTCCAGCGCACCTTTCAGATCGCCTTTCTTTTTCGCAACCGCGATCCGGTAATCCGCGAGCCAGAGTGTGCAGATAAACCACGCGTTGCTCGGCAAATCGTCGGAACGCATATAAGAATCGTGTTCGAAACGCATCACGCCGCCGATCTTCGTCGGAATCCAGAGATGTTTTTCGATTGCCTTCATCGTGCTTGTGACCATTTCGTCATCAGGCGAAAACGCGCTGAGATAAAACGTGCCGAAAAGCGAAGCGTCAATCGTCGTATCGGCTTCGTAATGATCGTCGCCGTGAAACTGCAAGGCGCGGATAAATCTGCCAAGTTCTTTGCTGTAAAGATGTTCGCGCATCGCCGCGACAATTTCGTCCGCCGCCTTTTCATATATTTCGGCGCGGTCGGATTCGGCAAAAAGCCGCGCGAAATTTGCCGCCGCGCGCAGTCCGCCGACGACCGACGCGCAGGTAAACGTGTGAATTCCGCGCCGGTCTTCCCACAGATTCCAGCTCGGCGCGGGCAGACGCGTTTCTTCGTGGCGGAATTCGACCATAAAATCGGCACAGCGCGTCGTTAATTTGCGATACAAAAGATGCGCGAATTCGATGTCGCGGTATTTGTCGTAATGCTGCCAGAGCGCCCACAAAACGAGCGCGGTTTCGTCTTCCTGAATCGGTGTCTGTGCGGTTCCGCTGTATTTGTCCCAAGCCGTGTGCCAGCCCGACGCGACCGTGCCGTCGGCATTATATTTTTGCAGAAAATAGCCTTTTTCGTGAACGATCCCGCCGCAGAATTGGTAAAACTTCCGCGCCTGATGACGATAACCCGCGAGGTCGAGCGCGTTGGCGACGAACGCGCCGTCGCGCGTCCAAAGATAGCTGTAATGATCGGTCGCGCGAATCGTCACGTCCGAATCGTTTGCCGCCAAAATCGCGCCGGCGCGGTCAATCTGCGTATGCGCGACTAGCAGCGAGCGTTTGTAAAGCTCGACGATTTCGGGCGAAAGATCGGCAAAATCCGTCTCGTTTTTGTTGACCCACGCGCGCCAGTAGTTTTCCGTGTAATCGAGAAATTTATGCGGGCGTTCATTCAAAACGTGATAATTGAGCCGCTTGGCTTCTTCGTGCGTCGTCGCCGCGCAAATCCAGTAAAAAAACTCGAAAGTGTCCTGCGCTTTAAGCTCGAAACTGATCTGGACGGTCGAATCTACCGAACCTTCGGTTTTCGCGCCGCCCGAAAGCTCGCCGTCTTCGGCATCGCGCCACGTTCCTTCCTGATCGCGGAAAGCCTTGCGCCCGGTCGAAAAATTATCGAAATGCGGTTCGGTGTTGACGAGAAAAAAGCGGTGTTTCTTGTAATGAATGAGCGCAAAACTTTCGGGGTCGTAAAACGCCGTGTCGCCGATCTTGTTCTCATAGATCCGAAAATCGTGATGCAGAAACACGCGGATTTCGCGCTTTTTATCGAGCAGATTTGAAACACGCACGCGTCGCAGAAAAATGTTTTCGTGGCTGGCGACCGTATCGTTTGAAATAATTTGCAAACCCAGATTTTCGTTCGTCAATTTAACATCCGTGACGAGTGTTTCGCGCAGATATTTCAATTCGCGTTGCCATTCGTCCTCGAAAACCCACGAAAATTCGCCGTCCGCCCAAACGCCGAAGCGAAACGGAAAGCCTTCCGTGTGATTCTCCTGACCGACGTGCGGAAAATATACGTCGCGGATCTGATATTTATCGTCAAATGTTACAAGTAAAGAGCCGTTTCCGACCGGAATATCTCTCATAAATTATTTTCTTTTCGGAAAATCGACAAAATCGCCGTCTTTGACCGCTATCGAATTATAATGAATTTTTTTTGCTTCCGTCACGAAATCCTGAATGTTCTGGTATCTTTGCGAAAAATGCGTCAGGACGAGCAGATTGGCGTTTGAGTCCGACGCGATTTGCGCGGCTTGCGCGGCAGTCAGATGTCCGTGCGAAATCGCTTCCGCTGTTTCCGCTTGCAGATAGGTTGATTCGCAAACCAAAACGTCAACGTCTTTCGCCAGCCGGAAGGCGTTCGCGCACAAACGCGTGTCCATCACGAATGCGAAACTCTGACCGCGTTTTTCGATGCCGCATTGATTGACCGAAATCGTTTTGCCACCGATTTCAATCTCACCTTCCGCTTTCAATTTTCCGGCATCGCGCCCGCGAATTCCGAATTCTTCGAGTTTTTCGGGCAAAAGCGTCACCGAGTCGTTTTCCTTGATGCGGTAGCCCCAGGATTCGGCGGAATGTTCGAGCTTGTAAGATTCGATAACGTAATCCGCGCTGCGAAAAACAACGCCTTCTTTCGCGAGCGGAACTTTTTCGATGTTCGCAACATTGTAATAAATTGACGAATTTGTTAGATTGTCGAGATATTTTTCGCCGCTTGAAGGGTAAAAAATCTGAACGTCGTGCGGCACGCGGTCGAGCGAAATCCTTTGGAGAACGCCCGAAAGCCCGAGACAATGATCGCCGTGAAAATGCGTGATGAAGATTTTCGTGATCTGCGAAGCCGTCACGTCGGCAAAGATCATCTGCCGCTGTGTGCCTTCGCCGGGGTCAAACAGAAAACCTTCCGCATCCCAACGCAGGAAATATCCGTTGTGATTGCGCTCTCTGGTCGGCACTTGACTCGCCGTGCCGAGTGCGATAAATCTTCTTGACGACATAGTAATCGAGAAGCCGTTTAAAAATTCAAAGTTGATTGATAAATCCGGAAGTCGCTTCAACTTTGTTTTTGGAGCAACGATTTAGCTTTTCGAGTTTATCGCCAGCTCGACCGCCGCGTCCAGTTCCTTTTTAATCTGCGCGTCGAAACCAACAAGTCTTTTCACCAGTTTGCCTTTGCGGTCAAAGATCGCGGTTTGCGGAATCGCGGTTTCTCTGCCGAAAATAAAGCGTGACAGTTCTTGTTCGGGAATGGCGAGCGTGTAGTCGATATCTAATCTTTTGACAAACAGGGGAACGAGCGGGCGGTCTTCTTCGCCGCCGACGTGCAAGCCGACGATCTCAAGATTTTCCTTGCCGTATTTTTTCTGCAGCGCTTTGAGATGCGGAATCGCCTCGATGCACGGTGCGCAATAGGTCGCCCAAAAATCCAGGATCACGACCTTGCCCTGAAAATCCTTTAATCGGCTGACCGCGCCTTCCTGATTCGTCCTGCCGTCAAGTGCCGCCCACGTCATTTCTTCGACGGGTTTGGTCGGCGGCAAAGGCTGATTGGTCAGCGGAACGTCGTTGACCGAAACCGGTTTATTGGAAATTGCGACCGGCGCGGCGGCAGGTCGGCACGCCGAGAAAAGGCAAAAGGCAAAAGTAAAAAGGCAAAAATAAAGCAGTTTCATCAATTAATAATGGTAAATGGTAAATGGTTAATTGTAAAAGAAAACCGACATTTACCATTTACCATTTACCATTTACCATTAATTCGTGAGTTTTTATCCGCCGAAAATTACAGCGCTTTTTCACGCGCCGCAACGCGCCGGAAAAGCCGTGCGCGCAAATGCCGCCGGCACGGGTGCGAGTTTTGTTTGCGGTTCTTTTCTGCGCGTTTTTCTGGAAATTGATTTGGAAACGAAGGAAATCCGCGACGCAAGCTATAAAACGAACGGCTGCGGTTTTGCGATTGCGGCGGCGGAAGTTTTGACGGAAAACATTGTCGGGCGGAAATTGACCGAACTTCACGGGCTAAATCACGCCGAATTTTTCGGAGAAATCGAGAACGAACTCGGGCGTTTTACTGCCGCTCGAACGCATTGCGCCGAGATTTGTTTCGACGCGCTGCAGGCGGCACTCCAAGATTTTCGCGCACTTCAGGTCGAAGAATTCGCGGGCGAAAAGGCTCTGATCTGCACTTGTTTCGGCGTTTCGGAAGACACGATTCAAACGATAATCGCGTCAGACCGCGCGGAATCGGTCGAACAAATCGGAGATTTATGCAATGCGGGAACGGGCTGTGGTTCGTGCCGCTTTTTGATTCAGGAATTGATAGACATTCACGAACTCGAAAACTAACAATTTTTCGTTCGGAGCGAATACTTTGGTTTGGCGTTCGACCGCCCACCGCTTGCGTGATGGAAGCAAACAGCGTTTGTCGAATTTTCTTGCGGATTTTAATGTTTTTTCTGCTTTTAATTTATGCTATAATCTGAAAACTTAAGCCGCTGTTTGGGTGGAAATTTATTTTTGGGAGATTTTTTAGAGCGATATTAGAATCGCGAATCAATGGACGATCCTGCCAGTTTTACTTTACTTTTTTTTCTCGCGGAAACGGGAGTCACGCCTGAATTTCCGGGCTTAGGCACGACATTCTTAAATTTTTTACTGGTTATTTTTCTGGTTCTCGGCAACGGTTTTTTTGTTGCCAGCGAATTTGCGCTCGTCGCCGTTCGGAAATCGCGCATCGAAGCGCTCGCGGCGGAAGGCAACAAAGCCGCCGAACGGCTTTTAGGACTTTTAAACAATCTCAATGCCTATATTTCCGCGACGCAGCTCGGCATCACGCTTTTTTCGCTTGGTCTGGGTTATGTTGCCGAACCGGCGATCGTCAAAGTGATCGAACCGGTTCTGATAAGTTTGAGTCAGGCGACGGGCGCGGAAATTTTGACTTCGCCGACGCTCGCGCACACGGTTTCATTTATCATCGCTTTTACGCTGATCACGTTTCTGCACATCGTTTTCGGTGAGCTTGCGCCGAAAACCGCCGCACTCGAACTTTCCGAAAAAGTTTCGTTGGTTGTCGCGCTTCCTTTGCTGATTTTCTACAAGATATTTAGTTATCCGATTCGGCTGCTCGATTGGACGGGAACAAAAACCGTGCGGCTTTTCGGACTTCGCCCGTCGGGCGAACACGGATCGAGCTACACGGAAGACGAAATCCGCCAGCTTGTCCGCGTGTCGCACGAAAGCGGTTATTTGAACGAGGAAGAACAAAAGCTGATTAATCAGGTTTTCGAGTTTTCCGAAACTACCATTCGTGAAGCGATGATTCCGCGCACGGAAATCGTGGCAATTCCGGCAAGCGCGACGCTCGAAGAAATCGCCAAAGCCTTCCGCGAACACGGCTATTCGCGGCTGCCGGTTTACGGCGATTCGCTCGACGATATACGCGGCGTTCTGCACGGCAAAGATATTATGCAGTATCTGCTCGTTAAACCGCGGATGTTTAAGCTCGAACGAGTTTTGAAAAAGCCTTATTATGTGGTTGATACGGCGCGGCTCGAAGATGTTCTGCGTCAGATGCAGCGCGAAAAATTTCACTTCGGTTTTGTCGTAGACGAACACGGCGGCGTTGAAGGAATAATCACGCTCGAAGACCTTTTGGAAGAAATCGTCGGCGATATTTCCGACGAACACGACGAGGAAGTCAACGAGCAAATCAACCCGCAAAACGACGGAAGTTTTATCCTCGACGGCGGTTTGGCGGTGCGCGATCTGAATAAACGCTGCGAAATGAATCTGCCAGTTTCGGAAGGCTACACGACAATTGCCGGATTTTTAATGAGTGAAGCCGGACAAATCTTAAAAGAAGGCGAAGCCGTTCCGTTTAACGGTCATATCTTCAAAATCGAACAGGTCGAAAAACGCCGCATTTTGAAGGTTCGAATGGAAAAGGTTGAAAAAAAAGAACTTGACTCTAACGCAGAAGCAAGCCGGGCTTAATTAAAATCAAATAAAAACTGACTTCAAAATTTCGATCATTTATAATAATCAGAGCGGTTCTGACCCTGATATGCAAACTTTAACCGCTCTAAGGCTGGCAAACAATGCGGAAACCGATAGATCCTGATGTTTGTTCGGGTGGACTGGTTGAGCGCAATGTAGAAAGCCATTGCGGATTTTTCATTAGAATCGATGAAACAGCAATTGCGCTTCCGCGGACAACAATATGTCCTTTAATTTCAGCTTCCGGTTTATCCGCCGTATGACCGGGGTATAGCGCGTATTTTGAAGAAGTCCATTCCTGCACATTTCCCAGCATATCCTTTAAACCGCCGACCAGTGTTTCCTCGGGAAACTCCCCGACTTGTGATTTTTTTATCGTGTTGATATTACCTGACGACGGCTGCCATGTATCGCCCCACGGAAAGGAAGTTGCGCGCGAACCGTTGCGAGCCGCATACTCCCATTCAGCTTCGCTCGGCAGGCGGCAGGTTTTCTTTATCTTCTTGGAAGCCCAATCGGCGTAGGCTTTGGCATCATTCATTGAAACGAATGTTACAGGAAATTTTTCTTCTCCTTCGGGCGGCAGACCGTTTTTCCAATCCTGTGGTGCTTTATACTTTGTTTCCTTTACAAACTCGGCATATTCCTCGTTGCTGGTTTCGGTTTTGGCAATCAAAAAAGAATCAACCGAAACCGTATGTGCCGGAAATTGATAACCGTAAATATTGTCGAGTTTCGGAACATCGCTTCTGCCCATTTGAAAACTTCCGCCCTGAATCAAGACCAGATTTTTTGAAATATCCGGCGGTGGTTTGGTTGCGTTTCCCCCGTCGTTCACAGCGCTGTTTCGGTTGTCGGTTGTTTTACCGGCGGATGGCGTGTCCGGGGATTTTGACAGCACAAAAAAATAAAATAAAAATCCGCCCAGCGCAAGCATCAGAACCGCCGCCAATCCTCCTCCGGCATAGAGCAGCGGCGAGAATTTGCTCGGCGGCGAGGATAATCTGGTGTGCAGATCGTGTGAAAAATGCAGGTTTGAAGAGTCTTGACTCTTTATTTGAGAGGTCGGCTGCGGATTATAAAGCTGCGATTGAAATTGTGCGTTCGCGGTATTATCGGCATTAATGATCGGAACGGTCGGCTCACCCTTTAGATTTTGCGACCTACTGACCAGCGTCGGATTGGAGTCAGACCATCTGCCGGACTGCGAAATATTCGGCGAAGATTGATGCTGCGCGTCAATGCTGGTATGCAATTTAAGTTCTTCGATATGTTTTTGCGCCTGAAGAATTTCTTGAGCCAGACGTTTGGCTTCGGCTTCGGCATAAAGACGGGCGGCTTCGGCTTGCTCGCGTTTCTGCACTTCGAGTTCTGCCAGATTGCGCGCTTCTTCGACCCGCTTCTGCGCGGCTTGGGCTTCTTGTTCAAAGCGGCTGACTTTTTCCCTGACTTGCTTTTCAGCTTCAGCCTCAATCACTTTCCGGCGTTGAGCTTCCACTTCGGCAACTACCTGCAGTTCGCTTTCAATATTTTTTTGTTTGGTTTCGGCAACGGCGCGCAGGGCGGCTTCATATTGAGCTTGTTTTTTGGCTTCCTCAAAGTTCCGTTTGGCTTCCTCGACTTGCCGGGCAAGCTGTCCGGCTTGAACCTCAGCCTGTCGCCGGACGCTTTCTTCCAGTTCTCTCTGATGCGCCGCCTGCTCTGATTTTTTGCGTTCGATCTCAGCGAGTTTTTGTGCTTCGAGCGCGGCTTGCGCAAGATAATTAGCCCGCTCTTCGGCATTTTTTCGCGCTTCGACTTCTTTGGCAAGGCGTTCGGCTTCGGCTTTTTGGCGTGCCTGCTGTTCAACCGCCAGCTTATCCTGCATTTCGGCTTCGAGCTGCCGACGGACTTCGCCCTCCATTTTTTGTTTGGCTTCCAATGCCTTTCGTCCGGCTTCTTCCGCATACTTTTGCGCTTCGGCAAATTCCTGCACCAATTTGTCGTGTTCGATGGCTTTGACCTTTGCTTCTTCGGCACGGTCTTTGGCTTCGAGAAATTCCTGAGCTAAATGATCGTTAGGTAGAAAAGTGTCTTTTTTTGCAGGATCGAAATAAGAGAAAAGTGTTTCGCGCTGCGATTTCGTCAGCTGCGATGTGATGTCGTCTAAAACAGTCGGCGGCAAATCCACTTTATCCGAGGTGGGCGGCAAATCCGGCTTGCCCGAAAATCCCGGCTTTGGCATAATTTCCGTTTGGATGCTGACGGGCAAAGACGGATTTTCCGAGCGCGCCAGAGCGTATTCAAATTCGTTGAGCATCTCTTCGAGCGAATGCGGACGCGCATCGGGATTTTTTTGCAGTGCGCGGCGGACAACGGTTTCGATCTCCGGCGAAAGCGAAATACCGAACGAAGCGAAACTCGGGGCTTCGACGGTCAAATGCTGGAACATCACCGCCGGAATCGAATCGCCGTCAAACGGCAGATGTCCGGTCAGCATCTGAAAAAGCATCACGCCTAAACCGTAAATGTCGGCGCGGTGGTCAACCCCGACGTTCTCCCACTGCTCGGGCGACATATAGGTCGGCGAACCGAGAATGTTTCTTGTCTGGGTTTGAATAAAGGAGCCTAAAGATTCGCTTGCTTTGATCTTTGCCAAACCAAAGTCCAAAACTTTGATGGCTTTTTTCAGCGGAAGATCTTTTTGCACCATGATATTCTGCGGCTTGAGGTCGCGGTGCACGATGCCTCGGCGGTGTGCTTCAATAACGCCCGAAGCAATCGGCTTAAAAAGATTAAAGGCTTCCTTGACGAGTAACGGCTCTCCGGGTTTGAGAAAAGACGAAAGCGGTGTGCCGTCCACAAATTCCATTACCAGATAAGGCATTGTATCGTCTTCGACACCGAAATCGGTAACCCTGATAACGTTCGGATGGTTAATCGAGGCAGCTAAAACGGCTTCCTGTTTAAAGCGCGCCAAGAGATTGCCGTCCTGCTCGACCAGACTCGGTAAAATTATTTTGACGGCATGCTGAGATTTGAGAAATTGATGTCTGGCACGAAAGACGATGCCCATTCCGCCGTTGCCTAACCGTTGTTCGAGAAGATACCGACCGCTGATAAGGATATTGCCGGTGATGGTCGTCATTAAAGGTTTATCATCGAGCGGGCAAATTGTGTAAGCGTCATCATAGCAGTGACGGCATTTGGAACATTCTTTCATAACCTTAAAGACCAACGGCAGTAATCACTGCCGTTGCGACGAGTGACTGTTGCGGAAGGAGTCCGAATCGGTTTTCGGGTGGTTTATTTCCCTCCTCGAAAAGAAACTATTTTATTAATACTCTGTAACTTGTGAGTTTAACTCAG
>JALHNX010000193.1 GCA_022843305.1 Pyrinomonadaceae bacterium
TATTTATTTATTGAAAACAATCTTATCAATCAAGTGCTATTATCTGATTACATTGTAATTTTGTCTTCGAGAAAATTTTGATAATAGCTGGGCTTTGAGGTGTTAGGGCTGGCGAACCAAAGCCAAATTCATAAGTATTCTTTTCGGTTTTTTCAAATATGTCTAAGTAAACTCCTGCACCGATTATTCCTGCCTGCCCTCTCCCTATTTCATCTTCACAGACAACTTTAAAGTGTACGGGCTGAACTTTGACGGTAGATTGAATTGTTATCTTCAAAACAAATGGTAAATCTCTATAAGTAGTAGGGGAAACTTCACGAATAAAAGTAAATTTTTCATTCGACAAAGAAGGAATGGGTTTTAATAAAAACCATAAGATGAATAGGAAAATTAAAATTGAAATTGAAATTGAAGTAGTTAATAATATCTGTGTTTTCTGTGTTTTAGATTCGAAAATCTTGTATTTATACATTGATACAGTTAACATTATCCAACCTATTCCTAATAGAATTGCCGAAAATACGACGGATTCGTTAAAAATTAAGAACCCAATTCCAGCAATTATCAGTGCTATACCTCCGCCCCAAAACAAATTACTTTCAGAGAGATGCCAAAATTTATCCAAAAAATTGTTTGGTTTATTTGGTGTAGCTATTTCTGAGTTCTCCGTCATTACATTATTAACAACTACAGATTCTTTATTACTTTCTACTGAAGCCTTTCTTGTTTTAAGCTTTGGATTATGTTTTTTAGGTTGTTCAGCATTGGAAACGGATTTACTACTATTCCTTTTTTTGTTATTTGACATTAAGCGAATTATAAATCAACCAACATTTGTCATAAAGTATAATTTCTATTAATTTTTCTGAAGAATCTTGAAAAGCCGGTTCTTCGTAAATGCCGTAAACATCTCTCAAAGCCGTGCAGATTTCTTCGATGCTCAAACTGCGCGTAAAACCCGTTCCAAAGTCTGAGGAAGGACGACCGAATGAAATCTTTCGAGCGAATAGCCGTAATCTTCGCCGCTTTCGTCAATAATGCGAATCAAACCTTCGGCTTCGACTTCTTTATCAATGACAACTTGATAAATCTTGCCGAATTCGAGCGATGCTTCGTAACCTTTATTGTCTATGCAGACTACAAAATTGTGTTCTTTCATAACTAATCAAGAAAGTTTTATGCTAAGACAGTTTCAAGATTTTGCTCTTTACATTTAATAGAGGCTTTTTCGACATCTTCGCTGATTCCTTCGAGTTCGTCTTTGGATGCGCCGAAAATTCTTTCGATTTCATTTTCGTCCAAGTTTTTCGTCGCATAATTTAAGGCGATTTCAAAAATCTGCAATTCATCGAGCGACAATTCGACTTCGGCTAATTCGACTGATGCGATTGATTTTGTTTTTTTGACTTTCATTGTTATTTTAATAATTCTCCAACAAATCAGCTTTGTATTTTGTTTCAAATTCTTTTAATTCAAGAATCATAACTTTTGGAAAATCAATCGTTTTCAAGATTTGAAAATGCCTGTCGTTTGAAACCAGACAGATCGCATTTGAAGCAATCGCGCAATCTACAAATTTATTATCGTCCGCGTCATCAACTATCAATCCGAAGTTGAAAAAAATCTCAATTTTTTCGGTAAAAGGATTGATGGTAATAAAATTTACAACATTTTCGGCAACTTCGGCACTTGTCTTTTTTGTTAGAATTTCTTGATACTCAAACAAAATCTCGTTAGAAACACAAAGGATTATTTTACCTTCAATCAGACAATCAAAAATCCAGCGAAAAGGTGACTTTTTCCCGATGATGGCGATTAAAATATTTGTATCAAGGACGATTTTCAGCGCGGTTGTGTTCATTTGTCCAATCAATCATATCTTGTTCGGTCAAGTTTTTTTCTTCCCAAACTTCATCCATTGCTTCGGTGGCTTTGTCGGCGAAATATTTGGCGAGAATTGTTTTGATCTCGCGCAAATTTTCTTCCGAAACTCCATTTCCGTAAATCCTTAAAAGTTCGAGTTGTAAATTGCTCATCGAATTCATAAATTTCTCCTAAAAAGCCGGTTCTTCATAAATGCCGTAAACATCGCGCAGAGCCGTGCAGATTTCTTCGACTGTCGCGTAGGCTTTGACGGCTTCGATTGTCGTCGGCATCAGGTTTTCGTTGGCTTGCGCGCCTTTTTTTAGTTTTTCCAAAACATTTAAGACTGCGCCGTTGTCGCGCGTTGTTTTGGTTTCGTGCAGTCTTTCGAGCTGGTGTTCGCGGACTGTTTCGTCAATTTGGAGAATGTCGGTTTTGTGGAGTTCGATGTCCATCGCGTATTTGTTGACGCTGACGATGATTTGCTCTTTGCGTTCGACGGCTTTTTGGTATTGATACGCCGATTCCTGAATTTCGCGCTGCGGAAATCCGGCTTCGACCGCTTCGACCATTCCGCCGAAACCGTCAATTTTGTCGAAATAATCGAAACAACCGTCAACCATTTTCTGCGTCAGGCTTTCCAAATAATACGAACCGCCGAGTGGGTCAACCGTGTTCACCACGCCCGTTTCTTCGGCAATAATTTGCTGTGTTCTGAGAGCAATCAACGCGGCTTGGTCGGTCGGCAATGCCAACGCTTCGTCGTATGCATCCGTATGCAAACTCTGCGTTCCGCCTAAAACTCCGGCGAGCGCTTGAATGGCGACGCGGGCGATATTGTTCAAAGGCTGTTGCGAAGTCAAAGAAACCCCGGCGGTCTGCGTATGAAAACGCAGCTGCATCGTTCTGGGGTTTTTCGCGCCGAATCTTTCTTTCATCGTTTTTGCCCAAACGACCCGGGCGGCGCGGTATTTGGCGATTTCTTCAAAGAAATCGTTATGCGCGTTAAAGAAAAACGAGATGCGCGGCACGAATTCGTCAACGTCCAACCCGCGGTCAATGCCGTATTTAACGTATTCCACGCCGTCGCGCAAAGTGAAGGCAAGTTCCTGAAGCGCGGTCGCGCCGGCTTCTCTAATATGATAACCGCTGACCGAAATCGGATTGTATTTCGGAACGTGCTTCGTGCAGAATTCAAACGTATCAATGACCAATTTCATCGCCGGTTTAATCGGATAAATCCATTCTTTCTGCGCGATGTATTCCTTTAAAATATCGTTTTGCAGAGTTCCCGAAATTTTTCGCAAATCACAACCTTGTTTCTCCGCCAAAGCAACATAAAACGCGAGAAAAATCCACGCCGGAGCGTTAATCGTCTGCGAAACCGTTACGTCTTCGAGATTTATTCCGTCAAACAAAACCTCAAAATCCGCGAAAGAAGAAACCGCGACACCGCATTTGCCGACTTCGCCTTCCGAAAGCGGCGAATCCGCGTCCAAGCCCATCAATGCAGGCAAATCATACGCGGTCGAAAGTCCGGTTTGACCTTGCGCCATCAGGTATTTGAAACGCTCGTTGGTTTTCTCGGGCGAAGAAAATCCCGCAAACTGGCGCATCGTCCAGAGTCTGCCGCGATAGCCCGTCGGGTGAATTCCGCGTTTGTATGGGTATTCGCCGGGAAATCCGATTTCATCCAGATTTTCCGTGTCGGCTGCGGTGTAAAGCCGTTCGACCGGCTCAAGGCTGACACCTTCGAACGATTTTTTTCGTTCAGCCGTTTTTTCCAAAACTTTCTGTAAAGTTTCCGCTTCCCAACGCGATTTTTCTGCCTGTGATTCCGAGATTGCTTCTTTTACTTCTGCCATTTTGTTATCCATCTATAATTAAAATTTCTAAACTTGCTTTTGCCAATATTTTACACGATTTATCGTTATCTATGAAAATCATTAATCGAACCTCTTTCCTCAATCCGCGTATAACCAACCGGCAAGCCAAATTGCCAAGCGAAATAAATCACTATAGAATTACGAAATGCAAACCGCCCCGAAATTACTTATCGCAATGATGGTCGCCGCAATTTTCACGGCTTGCGCCTCAAGCGGAATCCAAAATTCCAACGTCAATTCAACCAATCGAGCCGTCAATTCAAACAGCGCGAATTTAGTAAAAGACGACATCGAGGAGCTTGAAATGCACGTTAAAATCCCGTTTCGCCCGCAGGAAGCGATTTGGCGCGAAGATGTTTTGGGCAAACCCGGCGACAACCGCGTGCCTGCGCCGACCGATAAAAAATTAACCGCCGTTTTGCGCTTTTTAGGGGAAGACGCCGACAAAATTACCGCGCAAGCCGAAAAATACAAACCCGCCGCGCCCGAAACGCTCAACACCGAAAAATGGTTTCCGCCCGAATTAATCGCCCAAAGTCGGACGAGCGGCGACGAAACCCTGAAAGGTTTTAGTTATCCGGCGAACGATTTTTACAACGCGCCTTACACGAACGGAAAAATCACGCGAATCGAGGGAACGGATTATTTTGTTTTGGAATTATTTGCGAAATAGTCGGATTTTACTTTTTCTTTTTTAATCTTTCGATTTCTTCACGCAGACGAGAGATTTCGGCATCGGCTTCCAGAAGTGTTTTGAGAAATTCCTTCGTTTTGGGATTAAACAGCCGTAAACCTTTGCCGGTATCAACGATTTCGAGTCCGAGTTCTTCGCTTAAAATTCGACCTTTTTTGACCGAAACTTGTTTTAATTCGCCCTTTTTCAAACGATATGCGATTAGCGGTTCGGGCAAATAATCGTATTCAGGATCAAAAATATAATATTCTTTCACACCGAATTGCTGATACAAAAACCATTTTTTATTTAAATCGTCACCCCACGTTTTTCGTGAAGAAATCTCGAAAATGACTTGCGGAAACTGTTTTTCTTCCCAAAGTTTATAAATCCGACGAGTGTTGTCCGAAACGCCAAAACAAATCATCACATCAGGTGAAAAAACTTTATGCGGATTGCCTTCCTCATAATAAAACATTATGTTCCCTGAAATATAAGTGTTTTCAAGCGATTTAAAATAAATTTTAAGAGCCTCTATTAAGTAATTCATCTGCTCTCGATGAATATCAGTTTCAGCTATAGGCTTGCCGTCCGTCTCGGGATAAAAAATTTCGTCTTTCTTTTTTAGTTTCAGAACTGCGCTCATATTGTCGTTATTTTAGCACAAAAAATCAGATCTCCTCGTATTTTTTGAGTTTCCGGTAAAGCGTCGAAAGGTCAATTCCGAGAATATTCGCGGCTTCGGTTTTGTCGTCGTCAACCGAATTTAAAATCTCTAAAATATAACGCCGCTCCATTTCTTCGAGCGTCGGGCGCAAGCCCTCGGGATCGCGCATTTCGAGCGCATTGCTTGCGCTCAGTTTAATTTTCGGCGGCAGACTTTCCGCATCAATTTCATCGCCCGAAAGAATGAAAGCGCGTTCGACGGCGTTTTCGAGTTCGCGGACGTTTCCCTGCCAGCTGTAACCGACGAGCGCCGACATCGCTTCTTTTGTGACGGTTTTTTCGCTGGTTTTTTGGTTTCGCGCCGATTTTGAAACGAAATGTTTGACGAGCAGCGGAATATCTTCGCGCCGTTGCCGAAGCGGCGGCAATGAAATTTCAATAATATTCAAACGATAAAATAAATCCTCGCGGAAACGGGTTTCGGAAACTTCGGTTTCGAGATTTTTATTCGTCGCGGCAATAATTCGCGTATCGAATTTAACCGCCGCGCCCGCGCCGATCGGCAAAACCTCATGTTCCTGCAAAGCGCGAAGCAGTTTGACCTGCAGGGCGAGCGGCATTTCGCCGATCTCGTCCAGAAACAAAGTTCCGCCGTCAGCCGAACGAAACAAACCTTTTTTATCGCCGGTCGCGCCCGTAAAACTTCCCTTCGTATGTCCGAAAAGTTCGGATTCGAGCAAAGATTCGGGCAAAGCACCGCAATTGACGGCGAGAAAAGGTTTGTTGGCGCGGCGGCTGTTGAAATGAATCGCTTTGGCGATCAGTTCCTTGCCCGTGCCGGATTCGCCCTGAATCAAAATTCCGGCGTTCGTGTCGGCGACTTTTTCGACGAGTTTGAAGATTCTCTGCAAAGCGTCGCTCGTCCCGATAATCTCGGAAAAGCTGTATTTTTTATCGAGTTCGTGCCGCAATGCGCGGTTTTCTTTTGCTAACTCTTTGGTGCGCAACGCGTTGCGGACGGTTTTCAGCAAATCTTCATTGACGAAAGGTTTCGTGATGTAATCGTAAACGCCGCGCCTTAAGGCGGCGATTGCCGAATCAACCGACGAATACGCGGTCATTACAATGACCAACGCTTCTTCGTCAATCGCCTTGATTTGCGAAAGCAATTCGAGTCCGTCCATACCCGACATTTTTATATCGGTCAATGTTACGTCAACGTCAACGGTCGGAAAAATTTCGAGCGCGGTTTCCGCCGAGCTTGCCGTAAAAACGTGATAGCCTTCTTCTTCGAGCAATTGACGCAGAATCGAGCGCATCAATTCTTCATCTTCGACTACGAGAATATTCGGTTTTGACATATTTTCATTAAGGAATGTGAATAATTTTACACTTTACATTTTACACTTTACATTAATTTGCAGAAAAACCGCCGTTATTTATTGAAATTCTGATGTAAAATTCAAAATGTAAAATGTAGAATGACTTTTTCATTTTCCCACTTTCCGGTTTTAGAACTCGTTTACTTTTTATTTTTCAAATCGTTTCGTGTTAGCATCAAACTTACTGTTTTTTTATTCCGATGCGTCTTCATAAATCTTTAAAAATCATCTTTCTGCTCGCCGTTTTGTGCGTTCCGTTTGTTAAAGCGCAGCAGACGAATCCGGTTGACCGCAAGGTTTCAAACCCGATTACCGACACGCCGAATGTTGATCCGGTTTCGGAAGAAAATTCGATCCGTGCGCCGCGCACGAACAGATCGGGATTGAAACCCGAAGGCGGCGACGATGAGGTTGTCGTTTATTCGGAAAACCAATCGGTCGAGGGCGAAGAAGGCAAACGCATCGTTACGCATACCGGAAACGTTGACGTGCGTTACGGAATTTATCGTCTGCAAGCCGATAAGGTCGTGATTTATGAAGCCGAAAACCGGATGGTTGCCGAAGGCAGCGTCGTTTTCGATCAGGGCGAAGACCAGCGCATCACGGGTGCGCGCGGCGATTGGAATTACCGGACAAAACTCGGTCGGTTTGAAAATTCGACCGGATTTACAAACCAGACCAACGACGGCACGGTCATTTATTTTACGGCTGACCGTGTTGAAAGAGTCAGTCTGAACGAAGTCGTCGTGACGAACGGAAAATTTACAGCCTGCGAGGAAGCCGTGCCGAAATGGAGCTTTACGGCAAGCGAAGCGCGTATTCGCCCGAACGACCGTCTGAAACTTAAAAACGCGAAATTTAAAGTCAAAGATATTACGATTGTGCCGCTTCCCTTCGCTTCGATTTCGATCAAAAAAGAAGACCGCGCCTCGGGATTTTTAACACCGACCTTCGGCTTTTCGGCAGCAAAAGGCTTTCGGGCTTCGGGCGCTTATTTCCAGACTTTGGGACGCTCGGCTGACGTCACGTTTCGCGGCGATCTATACACTTCGCGCGGTATCGGTTTCGGAATGGACGTGCGCACGCGCGCCAATTCGCGTTCTTATTTCAACTTCGGATTTTATGCCGTTAAAGACCGCATTTTGGGCGCAAACGCGAGTGCCGAAAATCCCGATCAGGGCGGTTCGCTCATTTATGCCGACGGCGTGCAGTATTTCTCGAACGGTTTTGTCGCCGCCGCCGATGTTCGTTTGACTTCGAATCTTTCTTTTCGACAGGTTTTTTCGGACGGCATTCAGCAGATCATCTCGCCGATCGAGGTTTCGCAGGTCTTTGTCAATAAAAGCTGGGACAACTTTACGCTTAACCTTCTGGCGCGTTCACAGGTCATCTCGATTCCGAACGTGCGCATCAAAACACGCAATCTGCCGAGCATTAATTTCGACAAGCGCCCGTCGGAAATTTCGTTTTTGAAGAACGTTTATTTTTCGTTCAAGACGAGTCTGGAAGGCGTTTCGCGCCGTGAAGAAGTTGACGATCTGAATCTATATTTTCAGCAAACGGGCGGCGCGCCAGTCGTTTCGCCCGCCATCGGACAGCGTTTCGACATTCACCCGCAGGTTTCGATTCCTTTTAATTTCAAATACTTAACTCTGACGGCAACCGCCGGTGCGCGGGTCACATATTATTCAAATTCATTCAACGATATGCGTCAGGTCGTCGGACGCGACGTGATTCGCAAATACGGCGAATTTGAACTTGATGTCCGTCCGGTTGCGCTCGCGCGAAATTTTTACGGCAAAAACAACGCCTTTCGTTTCCGTCACGTCATCGAACCTTACGCCACCTATCGCTTAATCAAAGGCGTTAATAATTTCAACAAAATCGTGCGGTTCGACTACACGGACAGCGAAACCGACACGAACGAGGTCGAATTCGGCGTTACAAACCGCTTTTACACGCGCAAATACACCGAAGCCGTCACGAGCGAAGCGCAAAAACTTTTGCAGGAAAACCCCGCCGAAGCGCAGAAAAATCCGCTTTCGATTCAACCTTACGAGATTTTTACGCTGACGATTCGCGGAAAATATTTCTTCGATAAAACCTTCGGCGGCGCTTTGATTCCGGGACAAAGAAACCAGATCGCGCCGATCACCGCGCTTTCGTTTTACACGTTCGGCGGCGTTCCGCGACGCTTTTCGCCGCTCAATATTGACGCGACCTACCGCCCACGCAAGACGATTTTCGTTAATTCGAGAATGGATGTCGGCGTTCAGGGCGACGGACTTCGCGCGGTCTCGGCAACCGTCGGCTATGACACGCGGCTTTTGAAACTCTTCCAGACGTTTTATTACACACGCGCCGTCAGCCTCGTTCCGTCGCTCGCCCGCTACGCCGACCCGAACGGCAAGGAAGCCGGCACATTGCGCGGCTCGCAATGGAGTCCGTCGGTCTTTATCGGCGACCGCGACCGTGGATTATACGGCGGCACGTCGCTCTTTTTCGACTTTGAAAACCGCCGCGAAACCCGCACCTCGCCGCTCATCAGTTCGCTCTACACGCTCGGCTACGCCTACGACTGCTGCTCGATTGCCGTCCAATACTACACCTTCAACGTCGGTGCGCGCCGCGAAAACCGCTTCGTCTTCAGCTTCAAACTAAACGGCATCGGCGCATTCGGCACGGAGCAATTCGGACAAGGTTTGCGTTAAACCAAAAACTAGAGCAGATTAGAGATAGATATATGGTATAATTTAGGATATGAGAGCCTATTCTGATGATCTTCGATTGCGAATTATTGAAATGATTCAAGCCAATGAGTTGAGTCAAGCCGAAATTGCCGAACATTTTTCTGTTAGTCTGCCGTTTGTCGAAAAGTTGTGGCATCGTTTTCGGACAACCGGAAAGTATCAGGCGAAACCTTTTGCCGGTGGTGTTAAACGCTATTTGAAAGAGGATGAGCAATTGATTCGGGAGATGGTCAGCAATGAGCCTGATCTGACTTTGGCTCAATTATGCGAGCGCGTGGCGACGGCAACAGGCAAGCCGCAAGTGACGACGGCGACAATGTGTGTCGAGTTGCAAAGACTGAAACTGCCGCTCAAAAAAAGTCGCTTCACGCTTCGGAGCGAGAAACCGAGCGAGTTCAGCAAAGACGCGCCGAATATGTCGGGCAAGTAAAAACAGAGCTTCTATCGAAGTTGAAGTTTTTGGACGAAGCCGGCAGCAATCTGGCGATGACGCGCCTTTATGGTCGCGGCGCGAAGGGCGCGCGGGTGATCGAAACAGTCCCGCAGAACTATGGCGAGAATATCACGATGCTGGCAAGTCTTTCATTATCGGGGATCGCCGCTCCGATGACGATTAACGGAGCGGTCGACGGAATCGTTTTCAAAGTTTATGTCGCCCAAGTCTTATCCCCGACCTTGAAAGCGGGCGATGTCGTCGTGATGGACAATTTGCCGGCGCACAAAGTCGCCGGCATTAAAGAGTTGATCGAAGCACGAGGCGCCAAGTTAATCTATCTGCCGCCTTATTCACCGGATTTGAATCCGATTGAGAAATGTTGGTCGAAGATTAAAACTTATTTGAGAAAGGCAAAGGCAAGGACGCGCGAAGAATTAGAAAAAGCCTTATGCGAGGCTTTGTTATTGATTACCGAAGAAGACGCGCAAGGCTGGTTCAAAAGTTGCGGCTATGCCATACACTAATTGCGAATTTGCTCTAGATTCTTAAACTCAAATTCTGTATTTTCCCCCGGAACAAATGGCTTGCGTTGGCTTTTTATCGGTTCTAAATTCTGTATCGAGGCTTCATTTTCAGTTTGATATGCTGACGCCTCAGCAAGAAATAATTGTGTTGAACTGGCTTTTACTGTAATTGAGTTGATAGTTGGAGGTTTTGGTTCAGGTTGCCAAGTTATTATTGGGGATTCTCCAACTGGTATCGGTTTACTTAACTTGTATATTTCTTTGATATTGTCTAGGACAATTTTGGCACTTCTAATAACTTCGGAATTGGTTGTTTTTTCAATTGCAACTATGGTAACTGTTAAAGAAGTTGTATTACTATCAAAGGGAGCATCCCCATAATCTAGCGTCGTTTCAAATGAATCTACATTGTCATCTTTAAGTTCTCGTTTTATGGAATTTGGTTCACCCGCTATTCCAAATCCCCTGTTCTGGATTGAATCTGTTCCACTACGAACAAAAGCCGCTTTGAATTTTACTTCTTTAACGCGAAAGTTAGTTTCCCAATTGAATCTAACTTCTCCTTCTTTTTTTGCTTTATCACCTTTCCCCGGCAAAGTTGCAACCGCAGATGGGTAAGTAATTTCTAATGTTTGACCAAATACATTGCTATCAAAACAAGCAATAAAACCCAATAGAATACAAAAAACCAATAATTTTTTCATCTGATTTTCTCCTCACTTAATTAAAATATTGAACCAATAAAAAATAAAACTCTCTAAGAATTCTAGTCATCATTTAAGGTTTATAATACCAAGTTGCATTGAAAGGAGAGTTCAGGTAAAACAGTGTCATGGCACAGCCAATTACACTGAAACCGCATTTGACAACCGAAGAATTGAAAAAGCGTTATCACTCTTGCCAAAAAGC
>JALHNX010000194.1 GCA_022843305.1 Pyrinomonadaceae bacterium
CGCCGCCGCCGCCGTATCCGCCACGACCGCCGCCGCCGCCGCCGCCGGTGCGATTTTCACGCGGTTTGGCTTCGTTGACCGTCAGGTTGCGTCCGTCATATTCTTTGCCGTTAAATTCGTTGATCGCGTTTTCGCCTTCTTCTTTCGACGACATTTCGACGAATCCGAAGCCGCGCGAACGTCCGGTTTCACGGTCTTCGACGACGTTTGCCGATTGAACCGTACCAACTTGACCGAAAAGTTCTTCTAAATCGTAACCTGTTGTACCAAAGGAAAGATTTCCTACATAAAGTTTCATTTGTTTAATATTATCCTTGTTTTCGCCCGGAAAAGGCGAAACGTAAAAAGAAGTGTCGAAATCGGATGGCTCTTCGGGAAACGGTATGTCTGACGAAGTATCGAGTTCGGATGCTTGAAAAAGCAACTTCTGTAACCTAAAAATCTGCCTGCTCCCGAACTATCCAAAACGCCGTCAAAAGAAACTCTATCTGTCGGGCGCATCACCGTTGATGCACAAGAGTAGGATTAACAGCATTTATAATGCACTTTTACGGCGACGGTTGCAAGCAGATTTTAACAAATAAAGGTTAAAACGCTAAAAATACGTTTTCGCCGCGCCGCCGAATATTTGCGCCGGATGCGTGTCCGAGTGCAAACAATTTTGTGCGGGCGGCTTTCATCTTCGTGCAAACTGCAAGATAATTGATTTGGTAAAAGGTGAAAAATGTTATTATCATCGGCGCGGGATTAGGCGGACTTTCGGCAGCTTGCCGTTTGGCGAAAGCGGGATTTTCGGTCAGCGTTTTGGAAAAGAACGAAGCGGTCGGCGGAAAGGTGAATTTTGTCGAGTCGGACGGCTATCAATTCGACACCGGCGCGAGTCTTCTGACGATGCGCCACGTTTTGGAAGACCTTTTTGAATTTTGCGGAAAACGGCTTGAAGATTATCTGGAAATTGTTCCGCTCGAACCGATCTGCCGTTATTTTTGGACGGACGGCGCACAGTTTGACGCTTCGCAGAATATCGAAAAAACCGAAAGGGAAATCGAGAAACTCGAACCGCGGGACGTGTCGGGCTTTCGCAAATATCTGGCGGATTCCAAACAAAAATACGAAATTGCCGAAAGGACTTTTCTGGCGAAAAACCTGAACGATCTGCCGAAACTTTTAACGCCGAAATATCTGCCCGATCTGCTGAAAATCTCGACGCTTAAAACTCTCGACAAACACAACGCCGCTTACTTTAAATCCGCGAAATTGCAGCAGCTTTTTAATCGTTTTGCGACCTATAACGGGTCGTCGCCGTTTGAAACGCCCGCGACTTTTGCGCTCATTCCGTTTGTCGAATTTGGCTTGGGCGCGTGGTATGTGCGCGGCGGAATGTATGAAATTCCGCGCGCTTTGGAACGTTTGGCGACGGAATTGGGCGTGAAAATCTTTACCGGAAGCGAAGTTGAAAAGATCGTCGTCGAAAACAAAACAGCGGTCGGAGTTCAGGTTGACGGTGAAACAATGGGCGCGGATTTTGTTATTTCAAACGCGGATGCGGTCGAAACTTACCGCAATCTTTTACCGGTCAAAAAATTTCAAAACCGCGAGCCGTCGTGCAGCGGTTTTGTTTTACTTTTGGGAACGCGCAAAAAATTTCCGCAACTCGCGCATCACAACATCTTTTTTTCGGACGATTACAAAGCGGAATTCGATGCAATTTTCAAGCAAAAAATCCCCGCGCCCGCACCGACTGTTTACATCTGCGCGACTTCGCGGACGGATGAAAGCCAAGCACCCGAAAATCACGAGAATTTGTTTGTGCTGGTCAACGCGCCCTACACGAACGATAAAACTGACTGGGAGAAAGAAAAGCTGAATTACCGCGATTTAATTATCAAAAAGCTCGAAGAATTTGGTTTGGAAGGTTTGAACGATTCGATTGATTTCGAGCAGATCATCACGCCTGCAGATTTTGAAACGAAATATCGCGCCAATCGCGGTTCGATTTACGGAATTTCGTCGAACGGAATTTTCTCGGCTTTTCTGCGCGTGCCGAATCGGTCGCGCGAGATTGAAAATCTTTATTTTGCGGGCGGCGCGACGCATCCGGGCGGCGGCATTCCGCTCGTTTTGCTGTCGGGAAAAATGGCGGCGGAATTGGTTGAAGAGAGAAGGGGCGAAAGGAGGAAAGGGTAAAGAGGAGAAAAAATTCCGTTGATAATCTTGAGTCTGAAAAATGATCTGCAAGATTATCAACGAGAAAAAAATCTCCCCTTCATCCTGTCTCCTCTTCTCAATTACCCGTCGGCGGTGAAAGTTCCGCGAATGTAGCTGTGATATTGCGGGTCGGAAAGAAGGGAATTGCGCAGCACTTCCATCCGGAAAGCGGTATCGCTGCTGCCGATCTTGCCGTTCGTGTCTTTGACTAGGCTGATAAACAGGACGAGGCAGTTGATAGTGATAAAAACCGATTTTCCCGTATAAGACGCGGCAGAAAAATAGATGAGCATCGCTTCAAAAACGAGCGCGATAAAAATTCCCGGCGCTCTGCCCAGATACCACGCGGTCGCAATCAACAGCGCGATAATTAAGATGAGGACTGGACATAATTCAAAGCCTTATATTTTGAGTGTTTTAGCGTGTTTGGCAAAAATCTTAAATTAAAAATTGCGATTCCTCCCGGAAAGCACTTTTCTAAACTTTGCAATCACTGTTTTTAGGGAAACCGAATTATGTCCACTCTTCAATTAAGATAGTTAAATCGAACCCGAACGAAAAGACACGATTGAAAACATCGCTGACCAGTAAGATTAAAACAAAACCCAAAAGCGGCAATCCGAAACGGAACGCGATTGATATGATTTTTCTGACCATTTCCCCGTTGTTTGCTAATCGTAGATTCTATAACAAATTTGTAAAGCCTGCCAAAATCCGACGAATTTTCCGCGTCGTAAACAGGGCTTATTCAAAGTCGGAAAGATTTAAGCCGAAAATCAAATTATTCGCTCTCAGCTATTCGTTATCAGTTATTCCGAAGGTAAAATGATAACTTTTCGGAATAGCTGAGAGCGAATAGCTGATAACTGAGAGCCGGATCTTCCCAAAGAGCTGAGAGCTAAAACGCGCTTTGTGGTTTCATTTCTATTTTCGACCACGCGCTAAAGCGGCTTGGCGATGTGTGCTTTGCGGTTGTTTTTGTTTGATATTTGAATAAATGTTTGAAACCGCCGTTCTTACTGCGCGAAGACCGCGTCGAGGAACATCATCAGTGCGAAACCGACGAAGAGCGAAAAGGTCGCGCCGTTTTCGAAGCCGTGGCGGTGGGTTTCGGGGATGATCTCGTCGCTCACGATAAAAAGCATCGCGCCGGCGGAAAAAGCCAATGCCCACGGCAGGATCTGCGCGGACAGCAGAAGAACGGACGCGCCGAAAAAACCGCCGAAGATTTCGACGATGCCCGTCAGCGCCGAGACCATGAACGCGTATTTTTTCGAATAGCCCTGCGAATGAAGCGCGACCGCGACCGAGAGACCTTCGGGAATGTTTTGCAGACCGATGCCCAACGTCGCGCCGAAGCCCGTTCCGAAATTGCCCGTGCCGTTAGCGACACCGACCGAAAGACCTTCGGGAAAATTATGGATCGCGATGGCGATGACGAAAAGCCAGATCTTTCGGAGCTTGCCGGTGTCGAGAATGCCGTCGTGACCTTTCGCGAAATGTTCGTGCGGCACGAGTTCGTTGATCAGCCAGAGCGCGAAACCGCCAATGAACAGAAAAATAACGGATTGCAGAACGGCACTCGTCGTGCTTGCTCCTTGTTGCCGGGAGTGTTCGATAGACGGCAGAAGGAGCGAAAAAATAGTTGCGGCGAGCATCACGCCGGCGGCAAAGCTCAAAAGATTGTTGTTTAATTTTTCGTTCAGACGGCGCAGAAAAAGTGCCGGAATCGCGCCGAGCGTCGTCGCGCCGAAACCGGCGATCGTCGTCGCGATCAGGGCGTTTGTAAATGTGTCGGCGGCAAAAGGCATTTTAAATTATATGACACGAAAACAAAGGATTATGCAAAGAATTCGGCGCGATCCGGCTGCTGAAAATAACTCTGCCGCCGAAAAATCTTGAATAATGGAAATGTATTGCCTATACTTTGTAAAAACCTTCCCGGATATAAAATGCCGCGCTTGCTCCTTTTCGGGAATGTCAGCTGCCGGATGATTTTAATTTCGGACAGAACTGAGGAGATTAATTTCAATGAAAAAACTGTTTTACCTGATGATTTTCACGCTTTTTGCGTGCTTGTTCTCAATTGCCGATCTGCAGGCGCAGACGCGCGGTTGGGGTTATAACCTCAACGGTGCGCTCGGCATCGGCAATACGACGAATCAGCCGTCGCCGCAGACCGTTACGCTTTTGCCCGAGGCAACCGGCGCGGGCAGCGGCATTGACCATACTTTATTTCTGCGGGCGAACGGCACACTTGCCGCTGCCGGACTTAATGATTTCGGGCAGTTTGGCACTATTGAGCCGATCAGCAGTAATGTGCCGTTCGCCGTGCCGAACCTAACGAACGTCGTGCAGGCTTCGGCGGGCGGATTTCATTCCGCTGCCCTGCTCGCCGACGGCACGGTTTGGGTGTGGGGCTACAACAACGAAGGGCAGATCGGCAACGGCACGACCAACACGACGGGTTGTTTTTGCGTTCAGACACCGACGCAAACGACGATTTCCGACGTTGTGCAGATCGAAGCGGGCGCTTTTCACACGCTCGCCTTAAAATCGGACGGCACGGTCTGGGCTTGGGGCTTTAATGAAAACGGACAGCTCGGCGATAATTCAACCGCCAACCGCTCCATTCCGGTGCAGGTCGGCGCAGGCGTTGCGGGTTTTACCGGCATTATTGCAATCAGCGCGGGCGATAGTCATTCGATGGCTTTGAAATCGGACGGCACGGTTTGGATTTGGGGCGGCAACCAATTCGGTCAAATCGGCAACGGCACGGCTTCGACGACGAATCAACTCGTTCCCGCGCAAAACGCGGCACTTTCGAACATCGCGCAAATTTCGGCAGGCGCATTTCACAATCTGGCTCTGAATAAATCGGGCAGAATTTTTGTCTGGGGCGACAATCTGAACGGACAGGTCGGTAACGGCGCGGCAGGTGTTCCGCAAACGACTCCGGTGCAGAACGCGACTGTTGAAAACGTTCTGGAAATCGAAACTTCCGGTTTTACAAATTACGCCCGTTTGCGCGACGGTGCGGTTTTCGCCTGGGGATTGAACGACATCGGCGAGATCGGCGACGGGACGACCGCGCCGACGGGCTGTCAATGTAAAACCACGCCCGTCCAATCTTCGGTCGGCGCAGGCAACACGGACATTGATGCGGGCTGGTTTCACGCCTTCGCGCTCAAGCCTGTTTTTTCGGTTCCGGTCGGAACAAACCAAATCTTTCGCGGCGACAACCTGCGAATGACTTTTGCGGACATCACCGGCGCGGGCAGTGTTTCATACACCGCAGTCAGCGCGGCAACGATTGCGGGAAGCTATACCGTTCCGGCGGGATATACGATTCAGGCGAATCAACCCGCATATGATGTTACGACAACGGCGACCGCTGCGGGCAATATAGATGTCTGTATCACGGGCATTAATGAATTCAGCCAGACGGTTTTTGCCGACCTGAGAATCCTGCACGGTGAAGGCGCGAATTGGGTTGACCGGACGCAATCGGCAAGCTACATCAATCGTCAAATCTGTGCCAGAGTAACCAATTTATCGCCGTTTGTTATCGCGGAAAGTCCTGCAGTAACTGTCAACCGCGCACCGTATGATTTCGACGGGGACGGGCGCACGGACATCGGCATCTTTCGTCCGTCGGATGGAAGCTGGTGGTATTCACGCAGTTCGGACGATGCTTTCCGTGTTTACAACTTCGGAACAGGAACCGACATCATTACGCCCGGCGATTTTACCGGCGACGGCAAAGCCGATCTTGCCGTTTTTCGTCCTTCGACCGGCGAATGGTTCATTCAACGCAGCGAGGATAATTCCTTCTTCTCGTTCCCGTTCGGGACTTCGGGCGACATTCCCGCACCGGCTGATTATGACGGCGACGGCAAAACCGATGCGGCGGTTTTTCGTCCTTCGGATTCGACGTGGTATATCCGCCGTTCATCCGACCTCGGCACTTCGATCGTGCAGTTCGGCACCACCGGCGACAAACCCGTGGCGGCTGATTTTGACGGCGACGGGAAAGCCGACATCGCCATCTTTCGACCATCGGACGGCAGTTGGTGGTATCTGCGCTCGTCTGACAGTCAGTTCCGTGTTTTCAGATTCGGACTTTCAACCGATAAACCCGTGCAAGGCGATTTCACGGGCGACGGGAAGGCGGATTTGGCGGTTTGGCGACCTTCGACGGGCGAATGGTATATTCAGCGTTCGGAGGATAATTCGTTTTATTCGGTTCCGTTCGGCGCAACGGGCGACATTCCCGTTCCCGGCGATTACGACGGCGACGGGAAATTCGACACGGCGGTTTTCCGACCTTCGACGGGAAACTGGTTCGTTCAGCGTTCGAGTGCCGGAATCCTGATCACAACCTTCGGCACAAACGGCGACCGTCCGATTCCCAATGCTTTTGTGCCTTAAATTTGGCTTTTATAAAAAGAATCGGTTTGAAAACGCGAAACGGCGTGAAACTTTAAAGTTTCACGCCGTTTCGCATTTTCTGTTAATTTTTACAGCTTAAAAGCTCTTGCGGAAAAGGTATGACATTTTAATGAAAAAAGTCCGACCGTTGCTGTGCAAGCCGGGTTCGGATTGTCCGCTGTAAGGGTTGCGGTTATTATAACTGACGTTGTCGCTGTAACCGACGTAAAGCGCCGTGCCGGGGTTCGGTGTCCAGCCGGCGACGAACTGCGGGCGAATTCTTTCACTGATGGTCGAGTAATCCACTCGCAGCCGCGCGAAAAAGTCGCGTGTAAATTGATAGGTCGAGCGCGAGCTGAAAATATTGTCGTCAAAGGCGACGCGCCCCGTGTCGTTGCGCACCAGACGAATTTTATTGTAGTTGAGCTGTGTCTGAAAAGCCGTCGTCGGCTGGTAGCGGAAGGACGATTCGATATAAATCTGCTTGCCCGATCCCGGATTATAAGGCGGCGCGTGTCCAAGATCGTAATCCATCTTTCCCCACGTGTAATCAACAAACACGAAAGCGAAAAGTTTTTTGTGCGGCGTGGTTTCGATAAAGCTCTGCACCGCTCTGAAATTGGTCGAGCGTTCGCTATCGGTGCCGGTGAACGCACCTTGTCTGCCGGATTTTCGCATCGCGCCGAATTCGTGTTCAAAGACGCGCTCGTAACCCATTTGGAACGCCGCGCCGATGAAGGTTTGACGCTGCAGCGCGAGCATTCCCTGCGTAGTCGTCGCCCAATATTGCGCGCGGCGCTGCCAGTCGTAACTGATATACGTTTCGTTCCAGACACGCTTGAAGATGATCGCTTTTTTCGGGTCTTGATCGGTTCTGTACTGGATGAATGAACCGAGATAATTCGTGTCGGTGCGCTGTGTAAAACCGACATCGGTGCGGTAGTCGCTCGTTCTCCCCGCCGCCAGAAAATTCATATACAAATTTCTGTCCGAGCGTTCGAGCCGCGCATTATAGCCGAAGCCGTTGCCCGTGCGATAAGAAACCTCATCCAAATTCGGGTCATAGAATCTGCCGCGCGTTGTCGTGCCGACAACCTGAAATTGGGCGACCGTTTTTTTATCGAAGCGAAAACGCCCGTCGAAGCCGCCCGTGTGATTGTGGCGTTCGACGAAATTATAGGTCGTGGCGAAAAACCCGAGATTGTTTTCCTTGCCGATGTCGCGTTTGAAGCGCAGAACGCCGATGTCGGCGTTTTTGTCCATAAAGCGTTCGTTTCGACAAAACGCGTTCGGATCAATGCGCCGGCGTTGGCAGATAAGCAACTCTTCGCGCTCGTCTTCATTGAAATTGCCGGGATTATTATCCGAAGCATACATTATCCCGAAAGTATTTTTGCCGCGTCTGCCGGTGATTTTGGCGGCAATATCGGGGTCAACGATGGCGCGCGTATTGACGACGTTCATCGGCGTTTTGAAAATGTCTATTCTTTCGAGAAAGAACGGGCGTTTTTCGGCAAAAAAGATCGGGAAACGCTGGTTGGCAGTTGAGACGGGCGCGTCCGCCTCGACCTGCGCAAAGTCGGGATTATAAGCAAAATCGAGCGTGACGGTCGGTGTCAAACTAAATTTGGCGGTCATTCCGAATTCGCCTTTGACGCCTTCGTTGACAAAGCGCCCGTTCGGATTGCCGTCGAAAGTGTAGCGCGAGCGTCGTCCGGTCTGCGAAATCGTAAAACTCGGAATGATCTCGAGCTGGCGCGTCGTCGAAATGTCGTCCAAGCCGGTCAAATGTCCGGCTTTATTGAGCGAGCCGGACGTGCTGCGGTCGCCGCGCATCCACGAGATCAGCTCATTATTATTGTATTTGACGCGGCGGAAAATATGGATGCCCCAGTTTTTGTCCTTGCCTGCCTCGTAGCGCAGAGATTTGAAGGGAATCGCGGCTTCGATGGTAAAGCCGTCTTCGGTCAGAACGCCTTTCGATTCCATCACCAGATCAACGCTGTAATCTTCGCCGCTGCTTTCGGTAAAAACGCCGTCCGCCTGCACGCCCAATGGATTCCAGAAGATGACGTAAGCCTGCCGCTTATCGTTAAAAGTGTCGAGATAAACGCCGACGTAATCGTCGTTGAAAATATTATCGCGCCGCGCAACGGTCGCGCGGATTTTATCGCGGTCTTGTTTGACCCGAAAAGCGATGTATAAATTTTTGGCATCGTAACCGATCAACACTTCGGTCGGACTGCTCGGCGCGACGTTGTCGCCCGGCTGAATTTGCAGAAAATCGCCGAAAACCGATGCCGTCTGCCAGATCGCGTCGTTGAGCTGCCCGTCAATGACCGGCGCGCTTTCAAAACGCGGAATCCGCGCCGGCGCGTTTTTCCCGACGTAAACCGCTTTCGACGGTTCGGGATTCGATTTTTCGGAAAAGGTGGTCGTCGTGGGCGTAGGTGTTGTGTTTGTTAATTTGATTTCGGTCGGTGTCGGCGAAGAAGTCGCCGCCGCCGTGTTTGTCGAAGAATTTTCATTGCCGCCCGAACTTGCCGGAGTCGGTGACGAAGTTTGTCCGAAAGAATTTAAAATGCCTAAAAACAGAACGATAAATACTGAAAAATTTCTCATTATGCCCCCGGAAAATGTATGAATTTATAAAAGAATATTTGTTTAATCCGAAAAATCGGTTTTAGCGCGTTTCAGACTAAACCGTTATTAACGCATTGCACATATATAACACCGTGCTTTTTCCGTTTGTGACAAGATTTTTCAAAAATTTGGATTTGTCGGGCGGATTTTGAATCAAGTTGTTAAACGGCGCGGCTTTAGTAACGCGCCCCGGAGCAAAAAAGTTCTGCCTCAGCGAAATTCTTTTGCGGTTCGTCACGCCGGGTTGCGCTTCGTCCCAGAGCGCGTAAATTTTTTCCGCGCCCGCAACGTTCAAAGCCGGAATTTTGAGGTTTTTAAGCTCCGTTTAACCGGCGGCTTAACGAATAACTACAAAATGCTTGTCGCGGGTCACCGAAAAAGCTAGTGGGTCGTTTGACAATTAGATAGCCATTCTGTTTCGGTAAGTTTATAATGTTCGGTGGAGGTTTCAGATGAGTCGCCGACCAAAGAATCCGTTACGCCAACTTTCAACCGAGGAATATCGATGGTTAACATTAATTTCGCGTTCAACCAGTGAACCAGCCGGTCACGTCGTCCGCGCTAAACAACTGCTCGCGGTGGCTGACGGAGCAAGTTATACCGAAGCGGCACGAGTTTCGGGGCGTAAGTCTAATGATGCGGTCGCACAACTTGTTGCCCGCTTTAACCGGGAAGGATTAAAAGCCGTCGAACCCAAAAAAGGCAGCGGCGCACCGCTTACTTACCAGGCAGCGGAACGTGAACGGATTCTACGGGAAGCACGGCGCGTCCCAAATCCGGAAATTGATGGGACAGCAAACTGGTCGCTCATGACTTTACGGCGTGCTTTGCGTGCGGCAACCGATGGTTTGCCGCACGTTAGCACCTACACGATTCGCGCTGTTTTGAAGGAAGCCGGGTTTGGCTGGCTGCAAACTCGCACCTGGTGTGAAACCGGTATTTCAAAGCGGCGGCGCAAAAGCGGAAAGCTGGACAAAGTGGTTGATATCGATGCCGAGGCAAAAAAAAGCTGATCGAGCGAGCTTACAAATTGGGAGCGCAGATGAATTTGGCAGTCTGGACACAAGATGAAGCCGGACCGTTCCAAACCATTCCGATGCCCGGACAGAGTTGGCAGCAAGACGGTTCGGCAAAGCATCAGGAACATGAATATATTCGGAATGGGACGGCTAAGTTATTGACTCTGTTTTGTCCTTCGAGCGGCGAGGTCAGAGCCAAGGGAGTAACCACTTGTCCGAACACGGTGCTGCATCCATGGCTTAAACTCGAATTAACAAAAGTGCTGGCAGGACTGCCCTTAGCAACAAACCTTGAGCCGAAGGCTAACCGTGAGCTATGGCATAGTTGGCAGGAAGGTTTGCAGCTGCCAATTACTTTATCAGCCGAGTTGCCGCCGCTCAGGATGCTATTGGTGTTAGATAATCTGACCGGGCATAAAACTCCGGCGTTCGTCTTATGGCTGTTTGCAAATGGAATCATGCCGCTGTATACGCCGCTTTCCGGATCGTGGTTGAATATGTGTGAATCGGTGCAGCGGATTATCAAGCGGCGCGCTTTGGAATGTCAGCATCCGCAAACAACGGAAGAAATCATCAGGCTGTTAGAGACAACAGTCATTGGCTGGAATCGGGATCCAACGGTTTTTGAGTGGGGCGGCAAAAGAGCGGCGAGGCGCGAGCGAAGTCGGCAACGCCGTCGTCATTTGTTGGGCGGTTCGGGAGCCGTAGTCAGACGAACGATGCGAAAACATCGAACGTTGAGCGAGCAATGGCTATCTAATTGTCAAACGACCCACTAG
>JALHNX010000195.1 GCA_022843305.1 Pyrinomonadaceae bacterium
GCGGGTTTAAACCACACGAACACCCCCGAACTCTAAACGCAGGTCAAAACACCAGATAATTTAAAAACGCTCTAATAAGACTGTTATTTGAAATTTACTTTAAGTATTTCTATCGCTTCGTCCGCATCTTTTTCTTCCGTCAAATCGAATATTGAAACCGCTTTGCCGTTTACTTCAACGTTAGGGTTGGACAAAATCTTTTCAACGGTATCGGCAGAAAAGTTTTCGGCTAACTTTTGACCGAATGAATATGACGAGAATTCTTTGATTTGGGCGTTGTCGGCAAAATTTGAATTGTAGCGTTTTAGTTCTATCAAGGCTTCGACCGGACCGGCGGAGAGATGAACGCCGTTCACGCCTTGCGAAACTTCCGCCAAACCGAATTCGTCTTTGCGGTCTAAAAGTTCTCGCCGCAGACTGCCTTCGTTTGCGTCGGATGGTCGGGTTGCACCGATAAAATTGCTTCGCGCTTCCGTCCAAGGTAAATCGCTTGAAAGCGTGAAGACGACAATGCTTCGACCTTTTTCGGTGAAATGTTTCAACTGTCGCGGATGGAAACCGTTTATCAGATAGATTTTCTCATTGTCAATTTTGATTTCTTCGCAATATGTTCCGCCCGCCAACTTTTTGTTTTCCAAGTTTTGCCACAAGTAATCGAGCGAATAAGCATTAAAATCAGGATATTTTGTTAAAATCTCCATTCCGCCTAAGACATTGCTTTCTTCGATTGTTTGACCGGAAATTTCTCTGAATTTTTCTTTTGCTCCGTCAGACAAATTTTGGCGGGCATCGGAAGCAATTTTGTTTATTACGCCGTAATGTTGGGCGATAATATCAAATTTGTCGAGATAATTTGCCGATAAAATCTTGATATTATGAATGTTGAAGCCAAAGTTTGAAATTTTTTCGCCAATCAATTCCAAAATCTTTTCAAGATTGATAGTTTCCGATTTGATGGTTATTTCAGGCTTGATAAAAAATAAAAATTCATTTTTCCCAACCTCTAAATCCGAATTAATGTAAATTTCTTCAAAAAACACCGCTTCATTTTGAGCTTTTTCAATGAAAGAAATTATTTTGTCCGTAAAAGTTTCTTTTGCGAACATCGTGCTGTTATTTGCCATAATTATTTAATCCTCTTTGTTATAAAAACTTTCTATTTCCATCTTCAATATCAACGTCGGCTTGTTTCAAAATCGCACGCAAAGTTCCTTCGGGCATATCGCCGGAGTGATTCGGAATGGTCGTAAATCTTTTGTTTCGGGATTGAACCAAATCTCGTGGCTTCCGGCGGCTTGACGATGAAACTCAAAACCAAACTTTTTTAAGAGTTTAATTATTTCGCGGTAACGAAAACCCGAAAGTCTGCCCATCTCAAACTCCGATAACCAAAGGATAATTGAAACTGTCTGACATCGAAGGAAGTTTATTTATTTCTACATCTTCCTGCGCTTCAAGCAGTTTCTTGGCAACATCGCGGGCAATTTCGAGAGTTTCGGAAATCGTCCGACCTTGCGCGATTAAACCTTGAATACTGTCGGAAGTTGCCAAATAAAATCCTTCGGGGAGTTTTTCAATATGTAAATCTATAACCTTTTCCATAACTTCATTCTACGCCGTTTTCGACAAAGTTTCCATATCTTTTCGCCAGCGCAAAACAGGTTTTCTCGCGGCGGTTGCTTCGTCTAATCTGCCGATGCGTGTTGAATGCGGCGCGTCAATTACGAGCTGCGGATTTTCGATGGCTTCGATGGCAATATCTTTCATTGCTTCGATGAATGCGTCCAAATCTTGTCTGCCGACTGATTCGGTTGGCTCGATGAGCATTGCGCCTTCGACGATTAAAGGGAAATAAATCGTCATCGGGTGAAAGCCGTAATCAATCAGGCGTTTGGCAATATCGAGCGTGTGAACACCGGTAGGTGATTGTTTTTTGTGCGAAAAAATGACTTCGTGCATTGGGTCGGAATCGAACGGTTTATCGAAATCTTCCGCCAGATAATGCGCCAGATAACGCGCGTTCAGGACGGCGGCTTCGGTCGCTTCGCGCAAACCTTCCGCGCCGTGCGTGTAAATATATGCGAGCGCACGAATCATCATTCCGAAATTCCCGAAAAACGCTTTGACGCGACCGATTGATTCGGGCAGATCGTAATCCAATTTATACTTTTCGTCTTCTTTAACGATGCGCGGGACGGGCAAAAACGGCTGTAAATCCGCCGAACAGCAGCACGGACCGCAACCCGGACCGCCGCCGCCGTGCGGTGTCGAAAAGGTTTTGTGCAGATTCAGGTGAATCACGTCAACGCCCATATCGCCCGGACGCGCCACGCCGACGAGCGCGTTCATATTCGCACCGTCCATATAAACCAAGCCGCCCGCCGCGTGAATGATCTCGCAGATTTCCTTGATGTTCGTCTCGAAAATTCCGACCGTGTTCGGATTCGTCAGCATCAGACCGGCAACGCCGCCTTCATCGCAAAGCTGCTGAAGGTGTTCCATATCGGTCAAACCTTCAGCCGTTGAGCGAATTGTTTTAACCGTAAATCCGGCAAGCGCAGCTGACGCGGGATTCGTGCCGTGCGCCGAATCGGGAATCAGCATCACGCGGCGATTTTTCGATTCTTCGCCGTCGCGTTGATCCAAAAACGCTCTGATAAGCAAAACGCCCGTCATTTCGCCCTGCGCACCGGCGGCAGGTTGGAGCGAAACGCCCGGAAGTCCGGTAATTTCCGACAAATCTTCCTGCAAACGATAAATCAATTCCAACGCGCCTTGCGATTCGGCTTCGGGCGCGAGCGGATGAAGATTTGCCAAACCCGCAATCCGCGCAGCTTTTTCATTAAGCCGCGAATTGTATTTCATCGTGCAGCTTCCCAAAGGATACATTCCCAGATCAATCGAATAATTCCACGTTGAAATCCGCGTGAAATGGCGAATCACGTCAACTTCCGAAACTTCCGGCACCCCTTCCAGATCATCTGTCCGTCTTAATTCAGACGGAATGATTTCGTCAAGATTTGTTTCTTCAACGTCGAGTTTCGGCAATTTATAACCGACTCGTCCCGTCTGCGAACGCTCGAAGATCAAAGCTTCGTTTTGCGATGGATGCTGTGTAACTTTTTTAATGCTCATAAAATTAAAATAGGTATATGTTGAAAACCATTTTTTATAGTAAATACTCAAATACATTTTGACGGCTCGGTGGTTTGTTTTAACCCGTTCAAGCCCTCAAATCATTCAAATGGCGGAAAATCGCCGACTGCTTCCTCCAGGTCATACAATGATTGGTACACCGCATTTGTATGTGCATTGATAACGGCAAAGAAACTGTAGGCGTGAACCGGATTCGAATGATGAGTTTTTGCGCGCAAACGAAGCGTTAGCGTCGGTGTAAATTGCGGAACAACCAAATTGGCAATATCTCTTTTCATATAATAAAAACCGAGTCCTTCAACCTGTATATAATAACAATCTTTCTTTGCGTAATAATCAAACAAACAATCCGCTCCGGCTAAAGGAATTCCACTCTTTTCAAAATTTAACTGGTCGAATTGTTTGTCTTGAAATGTTAAATTTTCCTGCTGAACCGTATATCTTCTGGGTTTAAAATTCGGGTCAATGTAATTTGTCACTCCGAGCGCGTCGTAAAAATCAGTGACCGCATCTTTTTTTCGCCACTTCCATCCGGTAGCTTCGCTCCAAACCAGACCTTTTTGTCCATAATCGGGCGCTTTGACGTTTTTTACCTCGATGAAATAGCGCACTCCATTGTGTCTGAAACCCGCATCGTTACCTTTTAATAGCTTTGGCAACAGATTGCGTTTTCTCAAAATACTTTGAATAGTTGCTTCATACTTTTGTCCAAGATTTTTCGGCATATTTTTCACCTGTTCCTATTTATTTTCAAATATTCAATAATATGAACTACAAAGCAAATAAATTCCGGTTCACACCTTGATCGGCAAAGTTTGCCGGGGTAAGCGGATTTTTGTCCCATATCTCCGCCAAGTTTTCGGTAAATTGATAATCTTTATAATATTTTTCAATTAAATCCGCTTTTTTAACCGAATCCAAACGTTTTTCTATACTATCGGCATTTTCCTTATCAATTTCGATACTAACGGAATTTCTTTTCAATTGTTTGGCGACGACGGCTGTAGTGCCGGTTCCGGCAAACGGGTCAAGCACAAAATCGCCGACTTTACTTGAACTCAAAATTATTCGCAAAAGCAATGAAATCGGCGATTGTTGTTTATGAAAACGCTCGCCTTTTTCAGTGCGAATTGCTTCGTCACCCGCAAAATAGCCGCTTGTTAATTCCCGAATATCGTCCCAAACATCGGTTACAAATATTCCGTTTTCGCGTTCGTATTTGTGATGTTTGAGAAGCGGCGGATTGATTCGCAGACGATTAAAAACTCGCGGTCGTTTGCCTTTAGTTGCAAATACTATTGTTTGAAACGCTTTGCCGAAACGCATCGTGCCGGGAACGGCGGAAGTCATTTTTTTCCAGATAATTAAATTTTGAAATGTCCATCCGGTTTCACGCAAAACCCGCAAAACATGTTCCGAGTTTTTCTCGCGCTGCATAAAATAAACCGCGCCGCCATCGGATGTTTTCTCAAAAATCTGCGAACAAACCAGCCGCATCATTTCCCAATACTCATTTTCGGGTAAATCGTCATTGTGCGAAGCGTAGTCCTTTTGCTGATTAAATGGCGGGTCAAGAAAAGTTACAGCGGCATTATCCGTCAAATTCGGCAAAATTTGCAGGCAATTTCCAAGCAAAACTTTTTGCGATGGATGCTGTATGACTTTTTTAATGCTCATAATTTAACTTTTAATACTCGATTTAATAATTTCAAAATCATCCGTCCGCGACAGATTTTTCATCGCGTTCGCCAATTTTTTCGGCGGCACGATTAGTTTGCGCGTTTCAAGGCTGAGCCAGCCGCCGGTGGTCGTCAAACTTGCCGCCAGCTTGCCGTCTTCGCGGAAAAAATCGTTGCGGATCTTGAACCGCGTCGCGTCTTCGCTTAATCCCGCGCTTTGAAATGTGATGCGGATTTTGTCGAGCATATACATTTCTTTGAAATATGTGATCTCGTCCTTCATAATCACCGGACCGAATCGCAGACGCTGAAATTCGTGCGCCGGAAAACCGTTTTCCGAAAAGAAAAACATCCGCACATCAACCGCCAGATCGAGAAACGAAGTGTTGCCGAGATGACCGTTAAAATCAACGTGCGCCCAACCGACGTGAAACGTTTTTTCAAAAATCGCGCTCATAATTTAATCAGGCTTTCGGCAATCCGGTTTTTGCAATTCCGGCGACCGTTTCGCAAAATCGGTCGAGTTCCCAAAGCGTCGTGTAAACGTTCGGTGTTATGCGGATTCCGGTAAATTCTTCGTGAACGATTGGTGTCGTAAAAATCTTATGTTTCGCCATCAGATAACTGCCGATTTGCACCGGATCAATGCCTTCGATCTTAAAATTTCCGATCGCGCACGATTGCGCGTCGTCGAACGACGTGTTGAAACCGACCTTCGGAATATCTTTCAATTTGTTCATCCAGTAACGCGACAAATATCTTAGACGCGCTTCCTTGCGTTTTCCGCCAATCGCGTTATGAAACAAAATCGCTTCGCCGATTGCCAAACGCATCGCCGCCGAATGTGTGCCGATTTCCTCGAATTTGCGGATGTCGTTTTTGTTTTTATCTTCCGCCGCCATCAACGCCCAGACTTTCGGGATTTTGTCTTTTTTGACATACAGCATTCCCGTGCCTTTCGGCGCGTAAAGCCATTTATGCAAAGAAGTTCCGAAATAATCGCATTGCAGATCATCACGCTTGAAATCGAATTGCGCGAACGAATGCGCACCGTCAACGATTGTTTCGATGCCTTTGCTTCGCGCCATTTCGCAAACTTTTCGGACAGGCATAATTTGCCCCGTCAGATTGATCTGGTGCGATATTAAAATCAATTTCGTGCGGGGCGTAATCGCACGTTCAAACGCGACAGCCAGATCATTCGCGTCTTTCGGCGCGACCGGAACTTTTATCAAATTCAGCTTCAAACCTTCGCGCATTTCGCGTTGTTTGAGTGTCGTCAGCATTCGCGGATAATCTTGCGTGGTCGAAAGAATTTCATCGCCCGCTTTGAAATCCATCCCCATCAACAAAATTTCGAGCGATTCCGAAGCGTTGCGCGTAATCGCAATTTCTTCCGCCGAACAGCCGAAAATTTCCGCGAGTCCGGTGCGAATTGTTTCCGACTGCGGCTCAAGAATCTGCCACATCGTATAAGCGGTCGCGTCTTCCTGCTGCCACGTGTAGCGGACAAACGCTTCCGTGACCAAGCGCGGAGAAGGCGAAACGCCGCCGTTATTCAGGTTGACAATTCCGCGCGTAACCGAAAAACTTTGCTGAATTATTGCCCAGAAATCTTCATCCGCCGCCACCGCTTCGGGCGAAAGATGTTCGACCGCGCGGGTTGCGCCTCTTAAATTTTCAAACAGCGACGCGATGACCGTTGATGACAAAGCCATTATTCCGAAGCCTTTCCCGACGGACGACAGGAATTTTCGGCGGTTAAAGTCGGATTTGAAATTTTTGTCTGAATTATTCATCTTCCAAATCTTTCTTGCTTTCCAGTAATTTTATTTCACTAAGCTTTAACTTTTCTTCCAACTCTTTGTTTCTTGTCTCTAAATCTTCCTTTTCACGCTCGCTAACAAATTGATCAACTTTAAAGGAGTATTTTTGAACAATCATCGTTAGTTCTTTTATTTCTTTACGTATGTCCTTTATTTCTTGACGAATTTCTTTATTGTCGGATTTATTTTCTTCGACTTCTCTTGTGAGTATAAGAAGTTGCCTGACAATATCAACAAGGTCTTTCCATGCCATTATTTTGCACCAACCTTGTCTTGTAGGATAGATAGAACTTTTTGAGTTTCATAGGCAAGCTCATTGGTGTCGGCTTTTAATGCATCAATTTCTTCTTGTTCCTTTTCTATTTTTTTATTTAAGTCGTATATTTCTGTAAAGCAAACTTTTATTACTTTGTAGTCTTCTGGAGATATATCCGAATATTCGGGTAACTGCAAGCTTTCTTTTTCAAAATTTTTTCGTAAATCAGATCGAAGAAGCTCAATTTTATATAAAAGTTCTTCAAGCGATTCTCTATAAAGAACATTGGTTTTTTCAAACGATTCTTTATAGAGGGCACTTGTATTCTCGTTAGATTTTTGATTATGGTGTTGGATGTGCTCAAATTTATATGCAATTTTCTTGAAATCAGCAATAAATTGTACTAATAAATTTGAGTTTTCTTCCTTATTAGAAATCCATATTTTCTCAATTTTTTTTGTAAAATAGGGTATTAAATTTCCAAATCCCAACAAAAATACAGATGAAATGAGAAATCCAATTCCAATAAATTCCACAGTAGTAGGAAGTACACTGGAAATTGTATTGGAACTTTTTATTGAATTAGCAAGATACATGAAGCCAATGCCAGATAAAAAATGGGAGATTATTGTGAAAATAGGATAATCAAGGACACTCTCCTTTATGTTTTCAATTAATTTAATAAAAACTTTTGGTTGCACCTTATTACCTCAACACTTATTTAAGCCAAGATTGAACTTATTATACTACACTAATTTCTAAAGCCTTAATTAAGTCATCAATCTGCGCTTTCGTGTTCGTTTCGGTCACGCAGACGAGAAAATCGTTCGCGTTTTCCGAATAATATTTCGATAACGCAAGTCCGCCGATGATTTCGTTTTCAAGGCGCAGTTTTTCTAACATTTCGGTCGCGTTTTTCGGCGCACGGACGACGAATTCGTTAAAGGTCGGCGCGTTAAACGGAATCGAAAAGCCTTCGACGGATGCAATTTGCTTTTTCGCGTAAGCGGCTTTCTGCGCGTTTTGCGTCGCAACTTCCTGCAAACCTTTTTTGCCCATCGTTTCCATATAGATCGTCGCGGCAAGCGCGATCAAACCCTGATTCGTGCAGATATTAGAAGTCGCTTTTTCGCGGCGAATATGCTGTTCGCGGGTTGAAAGCGTCAGCACGAAACCGCGATTGCCGTTTTTGTCGTAAGCGACTCCGGCAAGTCTGCCCGGCATATTTCGGACGTATTTTTCCTTGCACGCGAAAAGTCCGAGATGCGGACCTCCGAACGACATCGGGATGCCGAACGATTGACCTTCGCCGACGACAATATCCGCGCCGCATTCGCCCGGTGTTTTCAGCAAGCCTAACGAAATCGCTTCGGTAAAGACGACGATCAAAAGCGCGCCGACTTCGTGCGCTTTGTCGCCCAAAGTCTGCAAATCTTCGACACAGCCGAAAAAGTTCGGCGATTGAACGACGAGCGCGGCGGTTTTATCGTCGAGTTTGCTTAGATCCGTCTCTAAAATTCTTCCCGTTTCTTTGTCAAAACCGATGGTTTCAAATGCCGAATCGCCGTGCTGTGTATAAGTTTTCGTAACTTCTTCGTATTCGGGATGAACGGTTTCAGCCATCAAAACTTTGTCGCGCCGCGTGACGCGCTGCGCCATCAAAACGGCTTCGGCGGTCGAGGTCGAACCGTCATACATCGAAGCGTTTGCGACATCCATTCCGGTTAATTGGGCGATCAAAGTTTGAAACTCGAAAATATACTGCAAAGTGCCTTGCGAAATTTCGGGCTGATACGGCGTGTAAGAAGTGAAAAATTCCGAGCGTTGAATCAGATGATCAACAACGGTCGGGCTGTAATGCGAATAAACGCCCGCGCCGAGAAACGAAGGTTTCCGCGCCGCGCTGTTTTTCGCCGCCATTTCGTCCATCGCGCCGATTACTTCCGATTCCGCGAGCGGTTCGGTAATATTCAGCGTGCGATTTAACTGGACATCCGACGGAATCGAACGAAAAAGTTCGTCAGCCGATTTCAGACCGACGATTTCAAGCATTTCATCACGCTCTTCCGGTGAATTTGGTATATAACGCATATTAGTTGATAGTGGATAGTGAATAGCTAATAGTTAAAGAAAATTCCTTAACTTTACACTATTCACTATCAGTTATTCACTGATTCGAAAGGTATTCTTCGTATTCTTCCGCCGAAAGCAGGCTGTCCGCTTCGTTCGGGTTTTCCATTCTGATTTTCAGCATCCAAGCCGCACCGTATGGATCATTGTTCGCGTCTTCGGGCGTATCGTTCAGCGCGTCGTTGACTTCGGTTACTTCACCCGCGACGGGCGTAAAGATTTCGGAAACCGCTTTCACGGATTCGACCGAACCGAATGCTTCGTGTGAGCCGAACGTATCGCCGACGCGCGGCAGATCAACATAGACGACATCGCCCAAAGAATGCTGTGCGTAATCCGTAATGCCGATGGTTGCGACATCGCCCTCTACCATAACCCACTCGTGGTCTTTGCTGTATCGTAAATTCTCAGGAATATTGTTTGACATAATTTAATTTTTATTCTGTTTTGATTTTAAGAAAATATCGAGCTTTCAGTTTCCTTAACCGCATATGACTCAAGATAGCCGCAATTGGCGCAACGAAAAGATTTTACTTCAAATTGCTGTTTATCTTTGGTTTTAATTCCCGACCAGAATGATTTGACCGGCTCGCCTTCAACCCATGTGTTGACCGATCCGATATTGTAATCGGCGCGGTCAATAATAAAACCATCTTCCATTATTCCCTGACATTTAGGGCAGTTTATTACAGGATGATTCATAATTATTTAAGGTTTCTCGCGTTTATAAAATGGTGTCGGCACAACGACCGCCGCTAATTTCTTACCTCTGACATCAATTGTAATTTCTTGCCCGATTTTTGCAAATTCGGGCGGCACGAAAGCCAAACCGATATTTTTCTTCAAAAAAGGCGCGGGCGAACCCGATGAAATATAACCGACCTTTTCATCGCCGACGTAAACTTCCATTTCGTCGCGCGCAATGCCTTTGTCAACCATCTCGAACCCGACGAGCTTTTTCTTTAAACCTTCTTCTTTTAACTTCGCCATCGGTTCGCGCCCGATAAAATCGCCTTTATTTAATTTGCAGATCCAGCCCAGACCGGCTTCGAGCGGCGAAATGTCGTCCGACAATTCGTGACCGTAAAGCGACATCGCCGATTCCAGTCTTAAAGTGTTTCGCGCCGCCAGACCGCAGGGCAAAATGCCGAATGGTTCGCCTGCTTCGAGAAAATCCTTCCACAGACGGACGGCTTCATCCTTGTCGGCGTAAATCTCGAAACCGTCTTCGCCCGTGTAGCCGGTGCGCGAAATTATCGCGTCAACGCCGTTAAATCTGTCAACCGTGAAATGATAATACTTGATCTCCGAAAGATTTACGTCCGTAAACTTTTGGGCGATCTCGACCGCTTTCGGTCCCTGCACGGCGATCTGGCAGTAATCTGCCGAAGCGTTCGTCAAAGTGATCGCTTCTTCACGGACGTGCGACGTGATCCAATCCCAATCCTTATCGGTCGTCGAAGCGTTGACGACGAGCAAAAGTTTGCCCTCGTCAAAACGATAAACCAGCAGGTCGTCAACCACGCCGCCTTTTTCATTCGTCAACGCCGAATAATGCGCCTGACCATCAACCAGTTTGGTAACATCGTTCGTCGTGATGCGATTGACAAACCGAATCGCGTCCTCGCCCTCGACCCATATCTCGCCCATATGCGAAACGTCGAACAGCCCCGCCTTTTCACGCGTCGCCAAATGTTCGGCAATCACGCCCGCCGAATACTGCACGGGCATATCCCAACCGCCGAAATCAACCATCTTTCCGCCAAGGTTTCGGTGAACTTCGTTAAGCGGCGTTTTCTTCAAATTTTCTGTGGACATA
>JALHNX010000196.1 GCA_022843305.1 Pyrinomonadaceae bacterium
CGACGCTCAAAACCGCGTCGCCCGGATTAGCGTCCGTTTTTTCGACCCGCAAAAGCACGTCGCGCCCGACGATCATCCGCGCCAGATCTTCCTTGGTCGTTTCGGCGGTTTTGACGTTGCCGACAACTTTTCCGTCGCGCATCACCGTCACGTCGTTGGAAATCGCCAGAACTTCTTCGAGCTTATGCGTAATGATGACGATGGTTTTCCCTTGTTCGCGCATCCGCCGCAAAATATTGAAAAAATCCTCGACTTCCTGAGGTGTCAAAACGGCGGTCGGTTCGTCCAAAATCAAAAGTTTCGCTTCGCGGTAAAGCGCCTTTAAAAGTTCGACCCGCTGCTGCGCCCCGACCGACAAATCTTCGATCAGAGCTTTCGGATTGACACCCAGACGGAGTTCGTTTGACAGCGCAAGAATCGAGTCGTTCGCCTTTTTCCAGTCAATACTCGCCGAATTTCCGCCTTCCGCACCGAGGATGATGTTTTCGCCGACGGTCATCGTGTCCACGAGCATAAAATGCTGATGCACCATCCCGATTCCCAAAGCAATCGCGTCGTGCGGATTGCGGATGCTGACGCTTTGCCCGTCAACCAGAATCTCACCCGAATCGGCATTATAAAAGCCGTAAGCGATGCGCATAATGGTTGATTTCCCCGCGCCGTTCTCGCCGACAATCGCGTGAATCGTGCCTTTTTCGATGTTGATAGATACGTTGTCATTAGCGACGACGCTGCCGAATGTTTTGGTTATGTTTTTAAGTTCAAGCATTTTATGGCTTTTATATCAGGAAAGTGTTGTAAAAAAGCAAAATTATACCGGTAATAATGAAAATAATTCCTAAACGGTTGAGTGCTTTTTCCTGTTTTGACTTGTCTTTAATATTATTTGTCAATCCGTCAAGTAAAATACCAATTCCCAGAAATAACGATTCCAAAGGTAATAAGTATTGGTTTGAAATAAAAAAACGGGAAACACCAATAATAATCAAAATTGTTCCGAGACAAATTTGGATGATTGCATAAGTTGAAAAATTCACTTTCATAAATTTTCTTTTATTAATTCGCCATCGCGTCGGTAACTTTGATTTCACCGTTGCCGATTTTACCTCTTAAATCTTAGTAACTCTTTCCCTCAACCAATTTTCGATTTCGTCCACTTTCCATGCGTCCGATTCGACATTCAGGACAAGTTCGACAATTTCAACTAACTCATAAACGATCCCATACCCATTTAACTCCAGAAAGATTTCCATCAAATAGGTTGCTGTGCGCTTATTCCCGCCAAGCCACGGATGATTTTTTATCAAACCGAAACAAAGCGTTGCGGATTGACGAATAATATCGGCGTTTTCATAAACAGCGGCGTGTTTCGGTCGTGCCAAAGCCGATTTAATCAAATCAGGACTGTCAATGCCGAAACGAATTTCACCATAAGCCAACATTAACTCAAAGTGATGACCAACTGCGTCTAAATATGTGAGATAAACAACTTTTTCAGTCGCCAAGCCGTTTTAGCTCCTCATAAACCTCGCGCCTTTTTTCCAAAATAATTTTTGAAATCTCTTTCAATTTGTCTGACATCGGCGGCAAAACATCGCCTGACACTTCACCGTTGTTAATCGTCAAAGCTATTCTTGAACCTTGTGCTAATCCTAATTCTTCAATAATATTTGAAGGAATTTCTACAAGCCATGAGCCTATTTTTGAATCTTCTTGGCTTTGTTTCTCAATTTCAGCTTGTTCGATTTCTAAAACTTCAGGCATTTTGTTTTCTCCTTTTGATAACGAGATTATAGCATCCCCTACTTTGCCATCGCGTCCGTCACCTTGATCTCGCCGCTGACGATTTTAGTTCTCGATTCTTCGACGCGTTTCAGAACGTCTTCGGGAATCAGCGTTTTGTTATGCTCGTCCATCGCGTAAGCAACGCCGTCCTTGTCGAGACCGAAAACGTGAAAACCGCCTTCAAATTTTCCGCCGAGAACTTCGACGACGGCATCATAAACCGCAACATCCACGCGTTTGACCATCGAGGTCAGCACGAATCCGGGTTTGACCATATTCTGGTTCGAATCAACGCCGATGACGAATTTGTTGGCTTCGCCCTGCGGATTTTTGCCGAATTGTTCGACCGCATCGAACGCGCCTAACCCTGAATTTCCGGCGGCGGTGAAGATCACGTCCGCGCCCTGCCCGATCTGCGAGAGCGCGAGTTCCTTGCCTTTGCCCGGATTGTTCCACGCCGCATCGGTCACGCCGACGTAATTGGAAATAACTTTCGCGTTCGGATTGACGGATTTCGCGCCTTCTTCGTAACCTTTAGCGAAACGATGAATCAAAGGAATATCCATTCCGCCGACAAAGCCGAGAACGCCTGTTTTCGATTTCGCGGCGGCAATCATCCCGACCAGAAACGAGCCTTCGTGTTCGCGGAAAACCAACGACGCGACGTTTTTCTTCGGCGTTTTGCCGTCGGCTTCAAAGATCACGCCGTCAACGATTGCGAATTTGATGTTCGGATAATCTTTGGCGACATTTGCCATAATCGGTCCCTGCGCGAAACCGACACCGATGATCAGATCGAAATTCTTCTCGGCAAACGCCCGCATCGCCGGTTCGATCGAGGTCGGATTGCCGGGTTCGACATCGTAAAGACAGATCGGCAATTCGCGCTCGGCTTTTTTAACGCCTTCCCACGCCGCCGCGTTAAACGAGCGGTCGTTCTTGCCGCCGATGTCAAAAACGATGCCGACTTTGATCTGGCACTGCTTCTGCGCTTCGATGCGTCCGCACGAAGAGATTAAAAACAGCCCGAGACAAAGAAGTAAAATTTTTACGATAAAACGAGTTCGCATAATAAATTTTGTGTTTATGAAATTATTTCTTTAACAAGTTCCGAGTTTTGCGGTTTTTCAACGCCTATTTTATACGCATTTCGCAGTTTTTCGCTAATCGCATCGGCTTGCGATTTGCGGCGGCAGAAAATCGTGCCGATTTCTTCGCCTTTTCTCACTGCGTCGCCCAATTTTTTCGCGCACGAAAAACCGACCGCGTAATCAATCGTGTCTTTGACCTGCATTCGTCCGCCGCCGAGCGCACAAACCGCGCCGCCGACACCGCGTGTGTCAATCTCCGTGATAAAACCGTCTTTTTCGGCGATAAACGGAATTTGCGAAATCTTTTTTTCCAAAAGCGTTTCGGGATTATCGCAAATGCTCGGATTTCCCTTTTGCAGTTCGACGTTTTGATGAAACTTTTCGAGTGCCGAGCCGTCTTGAATTTTTTTAAGGCAGATCGCGCTTGCTTCTTCGACATCTTTTGAAATTCCCGTTAAAACCAGCATCCGCGCCGTCAATTCGATTGATAAATCGAGCGTCGGCTGCATCGCTTCTTCCATTTCGCCGCGCATAATCTTCAGGCATTCGTAAACTTCGAGCGCGTTGCCGACATATTTTCCGAGCGGCTGGCTCATATCCGTAATCAAAGCTTCGGTGCGCACGCCGAAATCGTTGCCGGTTTTGACAAGTGCTTTTGCCAAACCTTGCGCGTCCCAAAGATTTTCCATAAACGCGCCGGTGCCGGTTTTCACGTCCAAAACGAGCGCGTCCAAACCTTCGGCGAGTTTTTTCGACATAATCGAACCGACAATCAGCGGCACGGATTCGACCATCGAAGCCGCATCGCGCAGAGCATAAAGTTTTTTATCGGCAGGCACGAGGCTGTTGGTTTGCCCCGCCAGCGCAAAGCCGCATTTTTTGATGGTTTGTTTGATCTGCGCTTTTGTCAGCCGCACGTTGTAGCCTTCGATTGATTCGAGTTTGTCGAGCGTTCCGCCCGTGTGACCCAAGCCGCGCCCGGAAATCATCGGCACGGCAACACCGCATGCGGCGGCAAGCGGCGCGATTATCAAAGAAGTTTTATCACCCACCCCACCCGTCGAATGTTTGTCGGCTTTCGGCGCGTCAATATCGGAAAAATCCAAAACCTCGCCTGATTCGAGCATTGATTTGACCAGCGCGTTTTGTTCCGATTGATTCAAACCGTGAATAAACATCGCCATGACGAGCGCGGTAATCTGGTAATCCGCCCAGCTTCCGTCGCTCACGCCGGTGATAAATGCGCCGATTTCCGCATCGGAAAATCTTGCGCCGTCGCGCTTCTTGCGTATTAAGTCTTGCGGATTCATCAAAATAACTTTAGCAAACTTCTTTCAAAAATTCGTCAGAAAAATGTTTCCTTTTTGTAAATTTTAAGAGATAATAAAAAAGAGATTTTTGAGAGGTTTTACAATTTATGAGCAATACAAGAACAATTACCGCATTATTGGCTTTCGTCGCCACCTTTATCTTCTCCGCCGGTTTAGTCAGAATCATCTTCCCCGTGCCGGTCGTCAAATACGTCTATACCGAAAGACAGCGCACGTTTGAACGCCGCAGTTCAAATGATATTGAAGCATTCCTTTTACGCGACATCCGCAACGGCGAAGAGCGGCAGGATTACAGATACGCCGATGATTACGCCGGTGAAGTGATGGATTACTGGAAAGCGTCGTCAAATATGGACGCGAGCCGTTTCCCGCAGGATTTTCAGGACGCATGGCGCGTGCATATGCAGGCGTGGGGCGATTATGCCGTATATCTGCAAGATAAAAAGGCTTCAAATCGCAATTATTCCTGCGGTCTGGAAAAACGTTACAACGCCGAGATCAACCGCACATGGGAAGAAGTTCTTCGCATCGGCAGAACCTACGGCGCGTATATTCGTCAGTAAGCTTTACCGTATCAGAATAAAAAAGCCCGATTCCGGTCGGGCTTTTTTGTTTTTAAATACTTTCCAAAAATATTACAGCTTCAGCTCTGATTGCTTCCGATTTTCCGACCGCGTCAACCTTTTCGCCGGTTTTGGCTTTGACGGAAACGCAAGATATTTCAACTTCGAGCGCGTTCGCCAAATTTTCGCGCATCGCGTCAATAAATGGGCGCAGTTTTGGCGTTTCGAGGCTGATTGTCGAATCAACATTGACGACCTTAAAACCTTTCTCCTTCATCAAACCGACCGCAACGCGCAAAAAAACAAAGCTGTCCGCATTTTTCCAGCGTTCGTCCTTGTCGGAAAAATGCGAACCGATGTCGCCGAGCGCGAGCGCACCAAGAATCGCGTCTGTGACGGCGTGCGTCAAAGCGTCCGCGTCCGAATGCCCGACCGCGCCTTTCTCGGATTCGATCAAAACGCCGCCCAAAATCAAAGGCTTGCCGTCCGCAAGCCTGTGAATATCATTTCCAAAACCGACACGAAACATAAATTTAATAATTCAAGCCGCCTTTAATTGTAAATCGGCAATGTCTTTCGCCCAAGCCCGAACTTCTTCGCGCAAAACCTTGACATCCGCCCGCGCCGTAAAAGCGACATTCAAAACTTCGTGCGTCAAGGCTTCGATGCGGTCAATCCGCACGTCAAAACTCATCATCTGAAGCCGCATATCTTCAAATCGCGCGTCCATCTCCGTTCGCAAACCGTCTATTTTGCCATTCAGGTCAGTTTGCAAACCGTCTATTTTGCTGTTCATTTCAGACCGCAAATCTAAAATAGCTTTAAGAATTTGTTCATTGTTCGGTAAAGTTTCCTGATCTGAGTTCATCATTTTTCTCCTTTTGTGCATTTTAGCAGAAATTTGACACAAGACAATCGAATTTTTTGCTCTTATTTTTCAAGAAATTTTCCGGCTAATTCCCAATCTTCGCGGGTCGTGATTTTAATGTTTTTCGCGCTTCCTTCGACGATCGCGATTTTCTGTCCGAGTTGTTCGACGAGAAAACATTCGTCGGTCGCCGCTTCGCTCAAATCCGCGTCAGCAAAGGCTTTTTGCAGAATATTAAAGCGAAATGCCTGCGGTGTCAAAGCGCGTCTGAGCTTTGTCCGTTCGATAGTCCCGACGATTTTGCCGTCCGCGATTTCCTTTATCGTGTCCGTTACAAGCCCGACCAAACACGCCGCGCCGGTTTCCTTCGCCTTTTCGACGGTTGCCGCAATTTCTTCGTTGGAAACGAACGGACGCGCACCGTCGTGAACGGCGACGATTCCGGCAGATTCTTCGGCAACCGCACTCAAGCCGTTAAAAACGGATTCGGCGCGCGTTTGTCCGCCCGCAACCACTTTTTTAAGTTTTTTCAGTTTGAAGTTTTCCGCGACGCTTTGAAAATTTTCGATTTCCTTTGAAGAAAGAACAAGGATGATTTCGTCAATCGCGGCGCAGTTCTCGAATTTTTCGATGGTGTGAATTAAAAGCGGTTTGCCGCCGATTTCGAGGAATTGTTTAGGCGTTGCGCCGCCGAATCTGGTTCCGCTGCCCGCCGCGACGATGATTGCAATGTTCATAGTTGATAACGGAAAGCGGAAAGTGGAAAGTTTTAACTATCCGTTATCAACTATCCACTTTCCATTAATCGAGGTCTTCGATGATCGTCGTCTGGCGCAGTTCGCGGGTAGATTTTTTAAAGCCGACCGAGCGCGAGTCGTGAATGCTCATCTCGCCGCTGTTGTTATCTATATTATCTTCCCAAAGACGACCGAAAATCATTTTTCCGGCAGTCGTCTGCAAAACGCTCGTAACGGCGATATCGGCAGTTTTGCCGATCAATTTCCGCGCATTGTCAACCACAACCATCGTGCCGTCGTCCAGATAAGCCACGCCCTGATTATATTCCTTGCCTTCTTTCAGGATAAAGACGCGCATCGCTTCGCCCGGCAGAACAACAGGTTTCAAAGCGTTCGCCAGTTCGTTGATGTTCAAAACCAAAACGCCGCGCAGTTGGGCAACTTTGTTCAGGTTAAAATCGTTCGTCACAATCACCGCGTCGAGCTGTTTGCCGAGTTCGATGAGCTTTAAGTCAACTTCCTTGACCGCCGGAAAATCGGTTTCGATAATCTGAATATCGATTTTCGAGTTGTTGCGCAAACGCTGAAGCATATCGAGTCCGCGCCGTCCGCGCTGGCGTTTCGACGAATCGGGCGAATCGGCAACCTGCTGTAATTCGGTCAGAATAAACTGCGGAATAATCAAAGTTCCGCCCATAAAACCGGTTTCGGCAACATCGGCGATACGCCCGTCAATGATGACGCTCGTATCGAGAATCCGCAGGTCTTGCTGAACGGTCGTTTTGTCGCTAAAAATTCCGCCCAGCACGGACAGATCGATAAATTCGCCCTTCGCCGCGCCGACCATCAGACCGATATAGCCCATAAAAAAGGCGAGCGCGACCGTCAAAAAGGTTTTCATTTCCGCCGGAACGGCTTTTGTTTCCTGCGAGCTGATGAGCATTCCGATCAGATACGCGCCGATAATTCCCAGAATCGAACCGATCGCCGCGCCGATCAGCGTTTTTATCGTCGCTTTTCGCGCCCGCATTTCAAATCCGATAACGCAGACGGCGATAATTATCCCGAGAAGCGACGATAAAATGCGCCGCGTCGTAAAGCCTAAATCTTTCAGATGCTCGCTTTCAGCCAGCGGATTGAGCAAAAAGCCCATCAACGCCAAGAGCAGAACAAAGCTGATTCTAATTATGAGAATGTCGAGTTTCATGCAACAAAAATTTTATCACGAAGTTCAAATTTCCGCGTAACGGAAATTTGAACAGATACGCCGAATCTTTAAATTATTCGACTTTTAACACTTGTCCGTTGAGTCCGATCGCCTCGCTCGAGAGCAAAAACAAAATTGTCCGCGCCGTGTCGTCTTCGGAAATTCCCGCTTTCGGGCGAAATAATTCGGCATCGAGATTTTCATTCTTTCCCTGTTTTTCGCTGACCGCGACCGCGTTGACGCGAAAGTTTTTCGGCAGAGATTTTGCCAGCGATTCGGTCAAACCGACAAGCGATTTTTGCGAAGCCGCGAGCAGAACGTTTTTTTCCGCGTCTTCCGTGTCCAAAGCCGAAACGACATTGACGATTTTCGGTTTCGGGCGCGTTTTCATCAATCGAACCGCTTCTTTCGTGACGAAGAACGCGGCTTTCAAAGATTTGCTCAAAATTTCGTTAAAAACTTCCTCGCTCGTTTCTTCAAACGCCGAATCGCTCGAAAATTTCAGACAATTTACAAGCAAATCAATCCGCCCGAACATTTGTTCGACCGCGCCGACAAGTTTTTTCGCGCCTTCCGGCGAAGAAATATCGGTTTCGACGGCATTTGCCAAAGTTCCGAGATTTTGCAACTCGCCGATGGCGCGTTTGTTTTCTTCGGTCGAACTGGCAAAACCGACAATGACATACGCGCCCTGCAGAGCCAACTGCAAGGCGACGGCGCGACCGACCGGATTTTCGCCGTCCGAGATCAGCGCGACCTTTTCCGCAAACGCGTGAATTGATTGAGCAGGCATTTTTCATTTATCAATTATCATTTGTCATTTGTCAAACCTCTTATTTTTAAGCTCTTTCGATTCTCTGTTTGAAAACTAATACCCCGCATTTGATAAATGGTAAATGTTTAATGTTAAATGAAATCGTGGCAAAACAACCGGCAACAATTTTCGTCTGCCAGAACTGCGGCGGACAGCAGAGAAAATGGCTCGGTCGCTGTCCCGATTGCGGCGAATTCAATACTTTGGTCGAGGAAAAATTCCGTCCGACACCGCAGACGACCGGCAAAGCCGTTACGTCAAACACAAGACTCGGCGCGGACGCTTTCCGCGTCGTCAAACCGATTTCTTACTCGGAGATCGAATCGCAGTACGACGCGCGATCTTCGAGCGGAATCGCGGAATTCGACCGCGTTTTAGGCGGCGGGATCGTCGCCGGTTCGCTCGTTTTGATCGGCGGCTCGCCGGGGATAGGAAAATCGACAATCGTCATCCAGATGGCTGATAAACTCAGCGAATCGGGCGGCAAAGTTCTTTATGTTTCGGGCGAAGAATCCGAACGCCAGATCAAAATGCGCGGCGAACGCTTGGGCATCAACGCCGAAAATCTTTTCCTTCTGCCCGAAACGAATCTCGAAAACATCCTGGCGGAAATTGATAGATTAAAGCCTGATTACGTGATTGTTGATTCGATCCAAACCATCTTTTCGGAGAAAATCGAATCCGCCCCCGGAAGTGTTTCACAAGTCCGCGAAGTCGCGGGCGCGTTTATGATTTTCGCTAAACAAACTTCAACGCCTGTTTTTCTCATCGGACACGTTACGAAAGAAGGTTCGATTGCCGGACCGAAAGCGCTCGAACACATCGTTGACACGGTTTTGTATTTCGAGGGCGACCGCCATCATAATCACCGCATCATCCGCGCGACGAAAAACCGTTTCGGCGCGGCGAACGAGATCGGCATTTTCGAGATGACCGGCGAAGGTTTGAAAGCCGTCGGCAACCCGTCGGAAGTCTTTTTGCAGGAACGTCCCGAAGGCGCGAGCGGTTCGGTCGTCACGGTCTGCATGGAAGGCACGCGCCCGATGCTCGTCGAAGTTCAGGCGTTGGTGACCGGAACAAAATTCGGAACAGGTCGCCGTATGGCGCAGGGTTTCGATTACAACCGAACGTCGCTTTTAATCGCCGTTTTAGAAAAACGCGTCGGGTTTCAATTGGCAAACGACGACGTTTTCATCAATGTCGCGGGCGGTTTGGAAATTGACGAACCGGCGGCTGATCTGGGAGTCATCGCGGCAATCTCTTCGAGCTTTCGCAACCTCCAAATCCCGCCCGAAACCGCCGTCTTCGGCGAAGTCGGTCTGACGGGCGAAGTGCGCGGCGTTCTCCAAGCCGAAGCCCGCGCCCGCGAAGCCCAAACTTTGGGATTTAAAAAGCTGATTCTGCCCGCGTCGAATAAAAAAGGTTTGGAGAAATTATTAGGAATGCGTGTGGTTGGAGTAAGAAATCTGGAAGAAGCGCTGGACGAATTGTTTTAGTATGTATGAATCGGAAAATGTCTGTATAATTAACTATGATTTTTGATTGGAACGAAAATAAAGAAAAACTGAACATCAAAAATCACGACGGCATTGATTTTAATGAAGCAAGCGAAGCATTTTACGATGACAATGCTTTTGAATTTTTGACGCAAAGCATTCAACTGTTGAAGAGAAAAGATTTGTTTGTGTCGGAAACTCAAGTAAAAGATTGTTGTGGGTTTCATACACGATTCGCTTTGACGCTGAAGGAAACGAAGTAGTTCGTATAATTTCCGCTCGAAAAGTCAAAAAACCGGAAGAAGATTTGTATTATGGACAACGAAAACAATAAAACCCCCGAAGAAAGAATTTTAGAAGTTACGCAGGAACAATATGATGAAGCAATGGCAAAAGGCTGGACGGAAGACGATATTTTACCGCCCGGAAAACACGTTTTCCGCCGCCGAACGCGCAAAATAAATCCGCGCGAGGCAAAGATCAAAATGACGATGTTTATTGACGGCGATATTCTCCAACATTTCAAAAAACGCGCCGAATCGCCAAACGCCGCGCCTTATCAAACGCAAATAAATCAGGAACTCCGCGCCGCGATGGAACGCGATTTGGCGATGGAAGACGAAAATCTTGATGCGCTTGTCGAAAAATTAACTGCCAATCCGAATTTCATCAATGCCGTTTCCGAGCGTCTCAAAACCGCTTAATTTTTCGATTACAAACCGAACAAAAAAGGCTTGGAAAAATTTCTCGGAATGCGCGTTGTCGGTGTGAAGAATTTGGAAGAGGCATTGGACGAATTATTTGTATTAGTCACGATTTAATCTGACATTCTCGGCTGATTAGGAGTTTATTCTAATCAGCCACAATCAGGAGAATGTGAGATGAATACACAACAAAAAATAATCAAAAACAAATTAGGC
>JALHNX010000197.1 GCA_022843305.1 Pyrinomonadaceae bacterium
AAGCCCGCGAATCTTTAAGGGCAGAACGACGTTTTCCAGCACGGAATCGCGCCCGTTCAGAAAGAACTGCTGAAAGACGAAACCGAAAGTTTCGTTACGGAAACGGTTTAATTTTCCCTGCGAAAACGTCGTGATGTCTTCGCCGTCAAAGGTTATCTTGCCGCTCGACGGAGAATCCAGACAGGCAAGCAGATGCATCAGAGTCGATTTTCCGCTGCCCGATTTACCGACGATCGCCAGACAATCGTCCCCGGCAATCTCGACCGTCACGCCGCTCAAAGCGCGGTATTCGTCATTGCCGCTTTTATAAGTTTTCGATAATTCGATCGCTTTTAACATTAAAATTAGTGCCTCGTTGTATGAATTGACTGTTAAGCCGCGAAGTCTTACGTCATAATTTTTTAAAATGTTTCCTAAACTAAAAATCACATCGCGCTTCGCCAGATGTTTGCAAAAAAAACCGAGCGAAAAGTTTGCAAGATGAAGGCAAACATATCCGTCAGCCTTGACGAATATGTTTGCCTGTATCGGTTTGATATGGATTTATTTTGTAATTTCGACCAGAAAGCCTTTCAAACCGGGAGTTTCAAAGGTGATAGGCGTGCCGATTTTGTAGCCTTTGTTGATCAAATTTCTCAATGGTTGGTGTTTTTCGTCAAATTCCGCGTCCCGAAAAGCGATGTAAAATCTTTCGCCGGCGATGCCGTTTGAGTCGGTTAATCGGACTTTATCAAAACCGCGCGGGAGAAAATAAGCTGTGTCTTCCAATAAACCTTCGATGCCGTTCACTTTCACGATTTCAAAATTCTGCCCGGCATCGCGCAACGCGAACCACATATCGTAAGCGATAACATCTTCGAAGACATAGATTTTCGCGGGTTTGGTTTTGTCGAGATTCGCCGCCAGATTTTCCCACGCGCACCAGATATAAACCGGCGTTCCGCGTTTCGCCTGAATGAAAAACGCCGCTCCGTAAAAAACTAAAATCAAGCCGAGAAAAATATAAATCAGTGGCTGAGGTTTAATTTTCGTCAGATAAATCGCGGTCAGAATCGCCAGCGGCGCGAAAACGATAATCAGATGGCGCGTTCCCCAAACCGAATACGGCAGAATCCAGCTTGCGATCAAAGCCGCTAGAATCGGGAGTTTTATCAGAATTACGAGCAGAATCAGATTTTGTTTTTCTTCAGTGGTTTCGCTTTTCCAATCAATCAGAAAAATCGTCATCGCTGTCAGAATCAACAGTAAGATCGGAATTGAAATATAAAAAAGCGAAGTCGGCTCGACATTGCTTTGCTGAAAATAAAACGGTTCGAACAAATCGAAAAGAAACTGTGAAAGAATTGCTAAATCCGGTTTTGCGATCCAGCCGATATTTTGCCCGAGATTTGAATTTATCTGCGCGGCTTTCCAAACGGCGAAAATCCACGGCGCGAAGCTCGCAAGCAAGATACCGAGCATTATCAGCATTTGGCGGATTTTTATGCGCTGTAAAACGATGATTGCCGTGATCTCTGACAGAACGACCAGCCAGCCGAAATAATGTGTGTAAACGAGCAGAACATTAACGATTGTGAGCAGCCAGATGTTTTTCCCGAGATGCAGAAATCGCGCAAAAAGCCACATCGAAACGAGCGCGAAAAACATAAACAGGCTATACATCCGAACTTCCTGCGCGTATTTAATGAGACATCCGTTTGCCGCCAGAAAAAGTGCGGTGACCGCAATCGTCGAATAATCGAGCTTTAATTCGCGGCAGAAGAAAATCAGCGGAACGAGCGAAAGAATCGAGAAAAAGACGGGGAAAAACCTCAGCCAGAAAAGCGATTCGCCGCCGATCATTATCCAGAATGTGAGCAAAATATAGGAAAGCGGCGGGTGAATCAAATCCTGCGCGACGAACCGGAGCGAGTTTTGAAAATCCATCCCGGCGGCGTGAACCGTGAAAATTTCGTCAAACCAGAGACACGAAGCCGTCAGATTCCAAAACCGCAAAGCGGCAAAGGCGATGCAAACCAAGACGAGAATTATCACCCAGATTTTATCGCTCAGTTTCATTAAATATGGTTTCCGTTTTTTCCTTTTTTAAAGCGTTATTCCTTCGCAGAGTTTGCCGTTTATTGAAGTATAAAAAAGCGGAACTTCCTTGAACGTATCGGTTTCGCGGCAAAAGCAAAGACACGTATCGAATGGTTTTGAATAAATATGCAGGCTCACGGCGCGTTCTCCGAATTCGGGCAGATTGAGGATTTGATGAATCGGTTCTTCGAGTTCGACCTTTGCCGCCAGACAATCCGAAAGATCGAACTGGTCGGTTTCGACGAGCTTGCAGAAGCCTTTTTCTTCATCCGTTTCGACGGCGCGAAAATTTTGCCCGCGCAGTTTACCGACCGGCACCATCATCCAGCAACGCTGTTCGGCGTGGTTGTGAACGCGCGAAACCTGCCCGCGTTCCCAGCAAATCGCCATCAATTCAAACCGCGCGTCCTTGTAAATCAAATTGCGCGTGTAAAATTTTTCGCTCCAGAAAAAATATGGCGAAATTGTATCAACTTTAACCGGATTTTCGGCTAAAAATTGATAAACGTTATCGCAGGTAAATTCTTCTTCAGGGATTGAACGTAAACCGTCAACGAGTTTTTCGACCGGAACCATCATAAATTTTTGAACCTGTTCTAAATTGGCTGTGCTTTTAAGAAAATATCAAAGTCAGTGGCTTGAAGCAATTTTCGCTTTTATAACAAACCTCTGTAATAGACGCGTTTGACCTCGGTGCGCGTGCATTTGCCGTCCGCCAGATCGTCGCCCGTGTCGCGGCAGCACGGCTGAAGACGCGTACAGCTCAAACCGTTTTTCAGGAGTTTTGCCAGCTGGTCTTGTCCGATTCCCGACGGGTGAAAACAATCACAGCACGAAAGCTGGTCGGCGTTGAATTTGTAAAACCAGGGCGCGTCCGAGTATATAAAATCAGTTCCCGGAGCCTTGACCGCGCCGCCGACCATTTCGCCGCCGATAATGACGACGGGCGAAGTTCCGCCTTCGGGAATCGCCGCGTATTCCGCCGTCACGCGTTTCAGGATTTCCCGATAAGCGCGCATCGTGGTGAATGAATCGGTAATCCGCGTCGGCGAACAATCGCGCGTCAGCGAACCGCAAATATTTGTAACGCCCCAAAGAAATTGACAATTTCCGCCGATCTGACAGTTCGATTTCGAGCCGAAATTGCAAAGCTGCGAAACCCGCACGGGGGCAACAACGCCGATGCGCGTGCTTGAAACACTCATCAAAACGTCCAAACCCTTGCGGAATTCGCGCTCGAACGAAGGCGGCTTTGTTCGGCAGTAATTGTCCGGGTCAAGGTCTGCGCTTGAGCAGGAAGCGTTCGTTTTTGTCAGATTTCCCGAACAGTTATCGTTATGACCAAGAAAAACCGCCGCCAATTTTTGCCCGCTCTGCGCCGTCAGATAGGTTTTGATGCTGTTCGATTGATTGACGAAATCCGAAAGCATCCGTGCGCCCGAAGCCGCCGAATTCGGATTTCTGGCGAGAATGTTGGTGTTCAGATCGCATTCCAGACGTTCGAGAAAACTAAAGACATTTTCATTTCCCGAACCGCAAAAATTCGCGCCGTGCGTGTCGCTCGTCAACCAGTTAAACTGTTCCTGATCGGCGTTTGAACACGGAAACGAACTCGCCGCGTTGAAACCCTTCGTGATGCTGTCGCCCGCCGCGTCAATCGCCTGAATACTCAACTGCGCCTTTCCCTCGAACGAAAAAACATACAAAACCGCGAACGCAAAGCCAAAAACGCAAAGCATTTTTTTCATTGCCGAATTCCTCCGAATTTTAGACTTATTTGTTTTGAGTTCCAACTAAAGACGGAACTCAAAACTTTTGAACTGCTTGTTAATTCTTCTGCGATTTTTGTAAAAAGTCAACAAACTCAGGCGTGTTTCTGGTCAATCCCGGAAATGTCGAAATGGTTTTGCCGTCCGGTTCAAGAATCGCGTAAAACGGCAGCGCGACGGTTTGGAAATTTTTCTCCTGAAACTGCTGTTGCCGTTCATAGATCGCGCCCTCGCCGTCGGTAAAAAGCTTTGCCAGCACAAACTTCGACATTTCGGCTTCGACTTCTTTTTTGACAAAAACATTCGCTTCCATCCAGCGGCAATTCGTGCAAGTGTAGCCCGTAAAATCAATGAAAACGCGCTTGTTTTCCGTTTTGGCTTGCGCCAGCGCCTTTTCCAGATCGTTTGTGATCCACGCCAGTTCTTCCTTCGATTTCCCGAAAACCTTCGACGAGGAATTTTCCAAATCGGGCGGCAGGAAAGATTCCAGTTCGCCGAGCTTCGCGCCGAATAAACCCGTTAATAAGTAAAAACTTATCGCCAGACTCAAAATTGCCGAAACAAGGCGGATCGCGCCGATCTTTTCGGGCTTCGTGTCGTGGAAAAGCTGGAATTTACCTAATAGATAAACTGCCAGAATCACGCCGATGGCAATCCAAATCGCCAGCACGAACGAGCGCGTGAAAATTCCCCATTTCCAGATCAGATCAACATTCGAGATAAATTTCATCGCCGCCGCGATTTCCAAGAACCCCATCGCAACCTTAATGGAATTCATCCAGCCGCCCGCGCGGGGAAGCTGCGAAACAAGCTGCGGCGCGAGCGCGAGAACGAAAAACGGCAGCGCGAAAACGGTCGAAAAAGCAAGCATTCCGACGAGCGGCATCTGCCAATTCCCCTGCGAAGCCGAAACGAGAATCGTCCCGACAAACGGCGAAGTGCAGGTAAAGCTCGTCAGAGTAAAGGTCAGTCCCATCAAAAGCGCGCCGACGATTCCGCTGCCTTCGCCTTCTTTCGTGCGTGTCAGATTGTCGAGTTTGGTCAACAGCGAAGACGGAATCTGAATCTCATACGCGCCGAAAAGATTGAACGCGAAAAACAGAAAAACCGCCGCGATGAGGATATTAACCCACGGATTCGCCGCGAAAAGATTGATTCCCGCCGCGCCGACAAAGATGGCGAGCAGCATTCCGAGAATCGTAAACGTCCCGATAATTCCCAAAGAGTAGATTGTCGCCAGCTTGATCGCTTTCGGTCGGCTGTGGCTCGCGTGATTCGTAAAATACGAAACCGTGATCGGAATCATCGGGAAAACGCACGGCGTTAAAAGCGACAGTGCGCCGAGCGTGATTGCCAGCCAGATAAACGACGAAAGCGGCAAATCAGACGGATTCGAGATTTGGAATTGCGAATTCGGGCTTTGTGTTTCCGGTTGATTGCCGTTTATGGATGAAGAATTGTTGTCATCAATCGGCTCGATTGCCAACGCGGATTTTTTGACATCTTCAAAGCCTGTAAAACTAACTTTGACAGTGCGCGGCGGCAGACAAACCGTGTCGTCGCAAACCTGAAAACGAACGTTGATCGCCAGCTCGTCGCCATTTGCATCGGCAGTCGTTTTCAAGTTCAGATCGAATTCCGCCGATTTCGAGAAAAACTTGGTATCAATTTTAAAGTTCGGGTCGAATTTCGTGATCGGCGCGGGCGACGAAGGTTTGCCTTCGATTTGAAACGGCAGATTTTCGGGAACGGTTATTTTCGTCGGAAACGGTCCGCCTTCGGGCTGTTCGACCGCGTAAAGATTCCATTCGCCTTCGATTGCGGCTTTTAATTTGGCTTTAACGCGCGCGCCGCTTGGCAAAGTTTTGCCTTTCGCATCCGATTCGAGCGACCACGAAACCGGATTTTGCGCCAGCGCGAACGCAGGCAAAAATAGGACGGTTAAAATTAAAATTGATTTCAGATAAAAATTGCGAAACATAATTTCTAAAAGTTTAGATACCAAATTCTATCATTTTTATTCGACAAATCTAAAAAAAAGTTTCAAACCGATTTTAGATTCTGATAAAAATCAGTATAGCGAGCGGTAGCGAGGCGCGTCTCACGATGAAGATTTTTGTTAAACAACGATACTCGCTACCGCTCGCTATACCGATTTTCAGCCAAATTTGCCGAAAGTGTTCAAGGTTTTGCACAAACCGCGCCGAGTCGCTTATAATTTTCAAAAGAAAGATTTCAAAAAAATCTGAAAATTTTTAGAAAAACCAAAGGCATTTGGAGGAAATAAATTTGCCAAAAACAGCAACTCGCCAAAAGGAAGAAAACAAAACGACGCAGAATTCGGCGAACGGAAAAAACGAAACCGCGTCGAAAACCACGCCGAGCGCGGAGTCTGACGTAACCGAAAATTACGATGTCAAAGAGGCGCAAGCCGAATTTAACAAGCGCCGAAAATCGCAGATCGCTTCGATCAAAAAACTCGACAAGGAATTCTTGGGCGAAATGCTCTACCAGATGATTCTCGGCAGACGTTTTGAGCAGAAATGCGCGGAAGTTTACCGGATGGGCAAGATCGGCGGTTTCTGTCACCTTTATATCGGTCAGGAAGCGATTGCCGTCGGCACGATGACGGCACTCAAAGAAGGCGATTACGTTATCACATCATACCGCGACCACGTGCAGGCGATGATTGCCGGAATTACGCCCGAAGCCGTGATGGCTGAGCTTTACGGCAAAGCGACCGGCAACGTTAAGGGCAAAGGCGGCTCGATGCATATGTTCTCGAAGGAAAAAGGGTTTTTCGGCGGACACGGCATCGTCGGCGGGCAGATCGGTGTCGGGACGGGAATGGCTTACGCGCAAAAGTATAAAGGAACGGACAACGTTACGCTCTGCTTTTTCGGCGAAGCAGCGGTCAATCAGGGAATTTTTCACGAATCGCTGAATATGGCGCAATTGTGGAAACTGCCCTGCATATACATCTGCGAAAACAACAAATATGGAATGGGAACGTCGCAAAAACGCGCGATGAGCATTGCGAACATCGCCAAAAAAGCGGAAGGCTTCGGCATGGCTGGCGAATTCGTGGACGGAATGGACGTGATGGCGGTGCGCGATGCGACGCTGCGCGCAATCGAACGCGGAAGAAAAGACGGTTCGCCGACGCTGCTCGAAATTCGCGCGTATCGGTATATGGGTCATTCGATGTCAGACCCGGGCAAATACCGCACGACCGAAGAAATCAAAAAATATCAGGAACGCGACCCGATTATTCTTTTTCAAGATTCTTTGAAGGAAGCGAAAGTTTTCACCGACAAGGATTTTGAAGAACTAATGACGAAAGCAAACGAAGCGGTCGAAGCGGCAGTCAAATTCGCCGACGAAAGTCCGTTTCCCGATGAAAGCGAACTTTTCACGGATGTTTACGCAGATTAAGTAACAATTAATGAAAAGGCTTTGCACATTTCTTTTTTGCGCGTTGTTTTGCATTTTGCTGACAATTGATAATTCCGCTCAAAACACGGATATTTATCAGATTGTTCCTGAAGCGCAGAGAGCGAGTTTGCAATCTAGGCTGAATGAATTCCTGGAAGCAAATCAAAATGAACTATGGGATAAGGCTTTCGAAATGACTTCCGAAAAATTTAAAGTTGCCGGTAAAAAGGAATTAAAAAAGGGCATTTTTATAATTCGGATAAACGATTACCCAAAATACGCCAACATCAAAAATTTCATTCCGCTGGAAGTACGGAAATTTGATGGTTTTTTCTCGATTATGGGGTGCGGAACTTTTAGAACAGGTAGTACAGGCAAAAAAACACTGGCAATGTGAACGCCTTTTATGAAAACGGGACGTGGTATTTTTCCTTAATTGGAAATCTCACGCTCGACTACAGCAACAAGTCCTATCCGTGCTTGAACAAGGGTTTATAAGTTTTTTTTAACAAATTTATGGCAGAAATGACAATCCGCGATGCGCTGAATGCGGCGCTGCGCGAAGAAATTTTACGAGACGAGAATGTCTTTATTATGGGCGAAGAAGTCGCCGAATATGACGGCGCGTATAAAGTTACGCGCGGGCTTTGGAAAGAGTTCGGCGATAAACGCGTCGTTGATACGCCGATCACCGAACTCGGTTTTGCGGCGGTCGGAGTCGGTGCGGCGATGGCTGGGCTTCGTCCGGTCGTCGAATTTATGACGTGGAATTTTTCGATTCTCGCGGCTGACCAGATCATCAACCACGCGGCGAAAATGTATTATATGTCGGGCGGGCAGTTCAACATCCCGATCGTTTTTCGCGGTCCGAACGGCTCGGCTTATCAGGTTTCGAGCCAGCATTCGCAGGCACTCGAAGCGATGTATGCGAACTTTCCGGGCTTGAAGGTCGTGATGCCTTCGACCGCCGCCGACGCAAAAGGTTTATTGAAATCCGCGATCCGCGACAATAATCCGGTGATCTTTCTCGAACAGGAAACGATGTATGGGATGAAATCGGAAGTTCCCGACGACGAAGATTTTACGATTCCGTTGGGCGTTGCCGACGTGAAACGCGAAGGCTCGGACTGCACAATCGTGGCGCGTTCGTTCACCGTTCCGCAAGCGTTGAAAGCGGCGGAAATCATTCAAGCGGAATTTGATGTTTCGGTCGAAGTCGTTGACCCCCGAACGATCAAACCGCTCGATATTGACACGATTGTTGCTTCGGTGAAAAAGACAAATCGGCTCGTGATTGCCGAAGAATCGCACGCGTTTGCTTCGGTCGGCGCGGAGATTTCGCATCAGGTGATGGAAAACGCGTTCGATTATCTCGATGCGCCGATTAAACGCATCTCGACCGCCGAAGCACCGATGCCGTATGCGCGAAATCTGGAAGTCGCGGCACTGCCGAGCGTCGAAAAGATCGTCGCCGCCGTGAAAGAAGTTTGTTACTTGTGATTGCAACCTGAAACCACGAAATAACACTAAAAACCACGAAAAAGTGTAAATTGTTTCGTGGTTTTTAGTGTTATTTCGTGGTTCAAAATGATTTTAAGGACTTTTTAGGCAAAGCCCTCTTTACCTCTTCAACCCTTTCATTTATCGGTTTCTTTCGAAAAGCCGGAAATATTCCATGGAGTATAGACATTTTTAAATGTTTCCAAACTGTCGAGAAAAGCATTCGAGTTGTTGTTTCTGTTCATTCTGCCTTGTCCCGTTCCGAGTCTTCCTTGCCCCGTTCCTAATCTGCCTTGTCCGGTTCCAAGTCTTCCTTGTCCCGTTCCTAAACGTCCCTGTCCGGTTCCAAGCCGACCTTGTCCGGTTCCGAGCTTGCCTTTTGAATTGGCAGTGATTGACAACGCTTCCTGTGCAGATGTTTCGTCACTTTCAAAAGCCGCCCAATTATATTTTCGTTTTGGTTTGCGGGGATTATCCGAACTGCGCCGCGCAACTTCGCCTAAATATAAATCAAGGAAAGAAACCCAACTTTGATCTTTGACTTCGGGAGCTAAGACGCTATAAAAGTAAAGTCCTTCATAATTGTTTCGCACCGTCTCGAATGTTTCATACGACCACGGGAAAAACAACGAAACGCCGTTTGAATATTGATATTTCCCGCCGCTGTAGCCGCTGATGATGACGAATTTTTTGAGTTTGTCCAGAACATTTTCACATTGTTTGACCAGATTCTGTAAAAACTCCAACTGTTCATCCGAAAAAACCTCCGCGAAATCTTCAATCAGCGATTTGCATTCTTTTCTTAACAGCTCGCAAAAGTCTCCGAGGTCAATATTTTGATCATACATATAGGATTGACAATTCCAGTGAACCTGCAAAAGAATGCGCTTCATTTGCCGGTAAATAATGTCTTTTGCTTTGAAACACTCCTGTAAATTTGCCGATAAATAGCCCACCGCCTCAACTAAATTATCGATCCCCGGATACCAAATATTCCCGTCCTTATCTTTTGCCTGAGTAAAATCCCAAGCCGACATATCAACCGAAACGCCGCCGACTTTGTATGCGTCCTGACATTCGATAAATTCGACGACAAATCTTTCGGCGATTTTTTTCGTTTCGAGCGCGGTATTCTGTGCTAAACATCCAAGAATTTTGCTGTATGTCCAGCCGGCTTCAGGCACGATTCCTTCGGAGGCGATCAGCGCATCGGCAAACGGCGAGAATTGATAGGCGACCTCGAGCATTCCCATCACGCAGCTGTCGAATCCGAGAATCGAAAGCCTCTGTCCGAGCAAAACGGTCGTTTCCTGTTCGTATTCTGCGGCATTCAGCGCGGGTTCTCCACTTTTCTCAAATTCCTCGCTCATTTTTGCGGCGTTTTCGATGAGCATTTCCCGGTCGTCGGTCAGCCGGGATAAAAGTGCATAGAGATAACTCATACTCATTGATTTTTCCGCCGATTCGTCTCTAAACAATCCCTTGTCCAGAAAGCCCGCCGAATGTCCGCTGATTATCAATGCGTAGCGGTTGGCGCGGCGACCGAAAGCGGTTTCTTCGCCGTTTTTGACTTCGACCGTGTTGACGCACCAATCAACAAAATTGAGAATCGAGTAAAAATCCGACGCGTCTTCGTTTCTTCTTATTTCTTCGGGCGGATAAAGTTTGTTAGTTAATTGGTAGGAAGGTTGATAGACGGGTTTTTCCGGGTCGGAAAAATCACAATAAAGAGTCGGAATCGAAGGCGAGCTTCCGTCATAATAAACAAATAAATTCGGACTCGCCGCGTCATTGCCCGCGACTTGTTTGATTTGTTCCATCGCATACGACATATCAACCGCCAGATTGTTGTCGCCCGCCATATAAACCATTATTGTCCATTCTTTCTCACTCATTTTTTTATTCTCCACATTTATCTTTTTTCAGTTTATTTTGAATCCGAAAAACCGATTTGCGGGAGAAATCCGCTTCT
>JALHNX010000198.1 GCA_022843305.1 Pyrinomonadaceae bacterium
GCGAAACCCGCGTAACCGTCGGCACGCGACATAAAATCCTGCCCGAATCCGGCTTGCCAGTTTCGTGACAGCGGAACGGCTTCGGAAATCGTTTTTAAGTTGTTTTTCCGCGCAATATCGCCGCGAATCAGAATCGCAAAATCGTTTGAAAACCCGAGCGGCAGACTTAAACTTAAATCGAATTTTTCCGTGTATGCTTGTTTTGTTTCGTCATAAACTTTGTTTGTGTCGGTAATCGGTTTCTGCTTCAAAATCGCGGTGTAAGCCGTTCCCGTATATTCGGGATAAACGTCGAGATTGTTCGAAACGAGCGCGTCGTGCGCGAGATTTCCGCCGAGTTCGAATTGACGTTCGACCGCAATCCCGCGTTTTTCGAGCATCTGCGCGAAAATTTCCGCCAGAATTATAGATTCGGTAAAATCCTTCGAGCCGACGCGAATTGTTTGATTGACGGTTTTTGAATCTTGAATTTTGAATCTTGAATCTTGAATAAAACTAAACCCGAAAATTGCCAAAACTAAAGCCAGCGAAATTCCCGCGAGAAATTTTCGGCGTGACGATTCGGCGCGTTTTCGGTAGTCGAACGATTTTTCAAACTGCCCGAGCGCGAAATCGCAGAAAAGCGCGAGAATCGCCGACGAAATCGCGCCCGCGAGCAGTAAATTATTATCGTTTTGGCGAAGTCCGCGAAAAATGTAAGTTCCGAGTCCGCCCGCGCCGACCGCCGCCGCGACGGTTGCAACACCGACCGCGATCACGACCGCAACGCGGATTCCGGTTAAGATCACGGGCGCGGCGAGCGGCAATTCGACCATTTTCAAAATCTGCCAATCGGTCATTCCCATCGCCACCGCCGCTTCTTTAGTTTTCGCGTCAACGCTTAAAATTCCCGTCACGGTATTGCGAATTACAGGCAAAAACGAATAAAGCGCAAGCGCGATGACGGCGGTTTTCGCGCCGATTCCGCCAATAAACGGCAACGGAATCAGCAGACCGAAAAGCGCGAGCGACGGAACAGTCTGCAAAATACTGGCGATTCCTAAAACCGGCGTTTGCAGAGATTTTTTGCGCGTCAGTAAAATACCGAGCGGAACACCGATTAAAACGGCAAACGCGGTCGAAACGAACACGAGAACCAGATGCTCACGCGTCAAAGCGAGAAGTTCCGCCCAATTTTGTTGTAGAAACTCGAAAAAATTCATTCAATCGTTTCCAGATAATTTCTGACGAGCGGCAAATCCGACCGGCGGAAATTTTCGGGCGTTTCGAGAAGCGCGATTCTGCCTTTGTCCATCAAACAAATCCGCGTTCCCAGGATAAACGCTTCGTGCAGATCGTGCGTCACGAAAACGGCGGTTTTATTTAATTCGCGGACGGTTTTGGCAAATTCCTTCTGTAAATTTACGCGTGTTAAAGCATCGAGCGCACCGAACGGTTCGTCCAGCAGAAGCAAATCGGGATTCGCCGCGAGCGCCCGCGCCACGCCAACGCGCTGCCGCTGACCGCCCGAAAGCTCGTGCGGGAATCGCGCGGCAAACTTCGACGGATTCAAACCGACGAGTTCGAGCATTTCCGAAATTTTTCCTTCGGTTTCCGCTTCGTTCCAATTTTCAAGCCGCGGCACGAGCGCGACGTTTTCGGCAACCGTAAAATGCGGGAAAAGTCCGGCTTCCTGCAAAACATAACCGATGCGCCGCCGCAATTCGATTGCGTTCCAATCGGTCGTCGCTTTGCCTTCGACCAAAACCGCGCCCGAAGTCGGTTCAATCAAACGATTTATCAATTTCAGAGTTGTCGTTTTCCCGCAGCCCGATTCGCCCAAAAGCACGAGAATTTCGCCTTGTTTGATTTCAAGATTTAAACCATCGAGAATTTTCGCGCCGCCGATTTGAAAACCGACCTTGCGAAATTCAACGATATTTTGGAGCATTTCGGACATAAAAGATTGAAAGGAAATTATAGACGAATATCAATGCAGCGGAAACAAAAAAGCGCGAGTTTTTCGAGGCTCGCGCTTTTTCTAAAAATTATAAAACGAAAAACGCCCGCTGAATGCGAACGTTTCTCGTAGCCGGTTAACTGATTTATTCATTTAAAGCCCGCTTAATGAGGGCTTTTTTACTATTCCACCAACATAAAATAATCCGGCGGAAACATCTCTTCGGTTTCCTCGCGCTGTCGGTCTTTAACAGGCTTTGGTAAATTCCGTTCGCGTCCTTTGACCTTGACGGATAAAAAGTCTTCGCGCTCTTGATTGATCGGTTGCTGCCTGACCGGAAAATTAATAATTTTTGCACTCATAATATTATTGCCCCCTTGTTCGTAATGTTTTTATCGGCAAAAGTTTGGAAAAGTTTCCTCTTTTTTCAATTACGCGTTCTAACCCCGGCGGCAAAATGTTTCATTCAAGACTGGATTAATTCTTCGAAATTTTCTAAAGTTCAACATAAATCATTGAAAAACGGCATCAAACGAATTAAAACTTTGAATTTCAAGGGGAAGACAGATTTATGAAAAAAATTAAGCTTTTATTTATGCTGACCGCATTGCTGGCAGCGGTCAGCACGGCTTGTGCGCAAAATCCGCGCAAAGAGGAAAAGACTCCTCCGGCGGCGCAAACTTCGTCGTCGTGTGCGCCGGTTGAAACCAAAACGGCGAACGCGCCGGAACAAAAGCCGGCGTTTCCCGGTCAAACCCGCGCGTGCGGCGTTAAATCCGAGACGGCTTTTGAAGTAACGGTGCTGGCGAAAGGATTGGACAGACCCTGGGCGGTCGAGCCTTTGCCGGACGGCAGATTTTTGATCACCGAAAAATCGGGACAGATGCGCATCGTGACGGCGAAAGGCGAAGTCTCGGAGCCGCTCGGCGGATTATTGCCGGTCGGTCAGGGCGGCACGACCGAAGCGAGCGGGCAGGGCGGTTTACCGCCGATCTCGGCGCGCGGACAGGGCGGACTTCTCGATGTGGCTTTGAGCCCGAACTTTGAAAAAGACCGGACGATCTTCTGGAGTTTTTCCGAACAGCGCGAGGGCGGCAGCGGAACGAGCGTCGCGCGCGGCGTGCTTTCCGCCGACGGGAAAAAACTCGAACAGGTGCGCGTCATTTTTCGCGCTTTGCCGACCTATAACAACGGTTTGCATTTCGGCTCGCGCCTCGCTTTCGGACCGGACGGCAAACTTTACGTGACGTTCGGCGACCGCTTCGACAAAGCGACGATGCGCCCGCTCGCCCAATCGCTCGGCAGTCATAACGGCAAGGTCATCCGCATCAACCCGGACGGCACGGTGCCCGACGACAATCCGTTCGTCAAACAACAGGGCGCATTGGCGGAAATCTGGACGCTCGGGCATCGCAACATTCAATCGGCGACGTTCGACGATCAGGGGCGGCTCTGGACGGTCGAACATGGCGCGCGCGGCGGCGACGAACTGAATCTGATCGAAAAGGGTAAAAATTACGGCTGGGCGATCATCAGTTACGGCGAGGAATATTCCGGCGAACCGATCCCGGGAAACATCACTGCCAAAGAAGGCTTGGAACAGCCGGTTTATTACTGGGATCCGGTCATCGCGCCTTCCGGTATGGAGTTTTACACCGGCAGCGCGTTTCCCGGCTGGCGCGGCAATATTTTTATCGGCGGGTTAGTGTCGGAAAAGTTGGTGCGGCTCGTTATCAAAGACAATCGCGTAGTCGGCGAAGAACATCTTTTAACTGAACGCGGACAGCGAATCCGCGACGTGCGGCAAGGTCCTGACGGAGCGTTGTATATAGTGACGGATCAAAGCAACGGCGAACTCTGGAAAATCACGCCGAAACGATAAATTTAACATATCAAAAAACACGTAAAAAGCGCGTCACGAAAGACGCGCTTTTTGCTTTAGAAATTGGCTCCGCAGGCAGGTGTTAGCATCCGGTACGAAGATACTTAGCCCGTCGTGCTTCTGAGCTATAATTTCTTCGCTTGCTATTACGCCACCGGGATTGATTTGCGGTTTTTACTTCATTATCTGTAAAGTATTTTTTATTTGGTATGCGACGGTCGGCAATATTACATCTGAGGTGACTAAAAGCGATATTGTTTAAATCGAAAAAAGTGCTGACAGGATTATTGCTGTCAAGCCAGGGCGTTTTGTGTTCGATGGAAAGTTCTTCAACATTTTCTATTTTTGTTTGACATCTAAAACAAATATCTTGGGCAGTTTGCCGAACCAAAGAAAATAAAATTAACTTGCGAAGTTTATGAGTCGCTGTCGAATCATCCATTCCCAATTGCTCCTTTTTCTTCTTTTTCGCATTTGTTGTCATAATATCTCCCGAACCATTCCAGCCTAATGCAACAAAAGATGGGCAGCCATAAAGGACTAACCCATCTTTTACTTTAGAAGCTCCGCAGGTAAGACTCGAACTTACAACCCTTCGGTTACACTTTCTCCCAAACTTTCGTTTGAGTGTGGACTATCTCATCAACTTCTTTCAAAGTTGTCGGACGCTCGTGGAAGTATTATTGGTTTGGTTTCCTCAACTTCTAGTCTCTGCACGTTCCTGTTTACTCTTAAACCATTCAACAGGCTTCGCTCAGGATTACCATGCTGATTTGTATCAGTTTAGGCTCCCTTGAGTTCATCCGATTTTTCAATCACAGTCGCCTGTGAAAGCTGCAACTAATTTACAGCCGAATGCTCTGCCATTGAGCTACTGCGGAATAATCGTCCGAAGACGAATTTTTAGGTTAAGGATTTTGAATTATCTTGTCAAGTGAAGTTCAAAAAAATTTGTGCGTTCAAAGTTAAATCCGCGTGGGTTTTTATCGAAATTTAAGGACAAAAGTGTAAAATAGCTTGGCAAACTTTACTCGCAAAACTTTGATGGCGGAAAATTTGGAATTTATCGGATACAGGACCGCCGAAGGTTTGATAAGAAACTGCATGGTTCATTCAAAATCGGAAGCGGTCGTCAAAGCCTTAAAAAATCGTCCGGTTTAGTGATTCATAAATTAAAGGAATTTATTTTGGAGAAGATAAAATGGAAAAGTTTGAAATTTTTAAGGAATTGATCGAATTAAGCCAAAACGAAAAACGCGGCTTGACGATTTTTATCGGCGGGCAGACGATTGCCGGAATCGTCACGAAAGTTTTTGAAACGAAGGCTCTCGAAGTGCGAAGCCAAATGTATAGCAAAGCCGTCATTTTAATTGATTCGATTGATGCGGTGGCGGTCAGCTGATTCAGAATAAAAATATGCAGTCAAAACGAATCTCTTTTGACGAGATGGATTGGGAAGTTTCGCCGAGCGGAGCGCGTTTCAAAGTTCAAAATCTCGGCGAAAAACAATTGCGTTTGCTCGAATTCGGTCAAAACCTGAATCATCCCGAATGGTGTCTGAAAGGTCATACCGGTTATGTTCTCGAAGGCGAGATGGAAGTCGAGTTCGACGCACGGATTTTGCGGTTCAAAGCCGGAGACGGATTATATTTTCCTTCGGGCGAAGCCGAACGCCATCGTCCGCGGGCGGTTTCCGAAACGGTGCTTGTAATTTTTGTCGAAGACGTTTAGCGGATTTAGCGAAATTTTTTATCGGCGCATTTTCCACCTATTACGACAAAAGCTATAATCTTTTCTTTATTCAATTTCGGAGAGATTTCAGGCTTTGCAACACGAACTTATTTTAATTCTCGATTTCGGCTCGCAATATACGCAGCTGATCGCACGGCGTGTGCGTGAACAGGGCGTTTACTGCGAGATCGTGCCGTTTTTTTATCCTTTGGAAAAGATTCTGGAGCGTAATCCGAAAGGCGTTATTCTTTCGGGCGGACCGAATTCGGTTTATGAAGAGGACGCGCCGCAGGTCGTGCCTGATTTTTACGCTTCCATCAACGCGCCGATTCTCGGGATTTGCTATGGAATGCAGCTTTTGGCGAAAGACTTGAGCGGCAAAGTTTCGCCGTCGGATAAACGCGAATACGGACACGCGAAAATGAAAATTTTAAGTGGAAAGACCGACCTTTTTTATGAATTGCCGTTTGAGATGGACGTTTGGATGAGCCACGGCGACCACGTTACCGAATTGCCCGAAGGCTTTCATCAAACCGCGACGACGGGCGATGTCGTGACGGCAATCGAAAACGAGGCGCGAAAAATCTACGCCGTGCAGTTTCATCCCGAAGTTTCGCACACGCCTTTGGGAAAAGAGGTTTTGCGAAACTTTCTTTTTAATATCTGCGGTGCAAAAGGCGATTGGACATCGAAACAGTTTATCGCCGAGGAAATCGCAAAAATCCGCGCCATCGTCGGCGAAACCGATAACGTCGTTTGCGGGCTTTCGGGCGGCGTTGATTCGACCGTCGCGGCGGTCCTGGTTCACGAAGCAATCGGCGAGCGGCAAACCTGCATTTTCGTCAATAACGGACTGCTTCGCGCCGACGAATTTGAAACGACGCTCCGGCTTTACAAGGAAAAACTGCATTTAAATGTGATCGGCGTTGACGCTTCCGAAGATTTTTACGCCGTGCTTAAAGATGTCGTTGACCCCGAACTCAAACGCAAAGCAATCGGCGCGAAATTTATTGATGTTTTCGACTCGGAAGCGACGAAAATCGGCTATGTGAAATGGCTCGTGCAGGGAACTTTGTATCCCGACGTGATCGAATCCGTTTCGCTTCGCGGCGCGTCCGTGACCATCAAATCGCATCACAATGTCGGCGGTTTGCCGGAAAAAATGAATCTCAAATTGATCGAACCGCTCAGAGAATTGTTTAAAGACGAAGTGCGTTTGATCGGCAAAGATCTCGGCATTCCGCACGAAATTCTTGAACGTCATCCGTTTCCCGGTCCGGGCTTGGGTGTGCGGATTCTGGGCGACATCACGCCCGAAAAAGTCGCGCTTCTGCAAAAAGCCGATAAGATTTTTATCGAAGAACTGCATAATTTCAAAATTTACGACGATGTCTGGCAAGCCTTCGCCGTGCTGCTGCCGATTCAGTCGGTCGGTGTGATGGGCGATTTTCGCACCTACGAACGCGCGGTCGCGCTTCGCGCCGTTACTTCGACCGATGGAATGACCGCCGATTGGGCGCGTCTGCCGTTCGATTTCCTGCAGAAGGTTTCGTCAAGGATCACGTCGGAAATTCGCGGCATCAACCGCGTCGTTTATGACATTTCATCAAAACCGCCTTCAACGATCGAATGGGAATAAATTTTAACTTTCTGACGCGGCAAAAATCGCGGTAAGTTAAAATTTATTTTCATTTACGGTTGTTTCGTCATATAATCATTGAACAATCGTTTTACGAAACTAAATCGGTTTTTCGTGTTTTAGGTGAAACCGACATATTGACAAGGGGAATATGAACAAGGCAGAAGTCATCAGTTCCGAACGGGTTTCGACGGGAATTGACGGATTAGATTACATTCTCAAAGGCGGGCTTCCGCAAAATCGGCTTTATCTGGTCGAGGGAAATCCCGGCACGGGAAAAACGACAATGGGTTTGCAGTTTCTTCTCGAAGGAGAAGGCAAGGGTGAAAAGAGTCTCTACATCACTTTGTCCGAAAGCAAGGAAGAATTGATTGCGGTCGGACAATCTCACGGCTGGAATCTCGAATCACTGACAATTCAAGACCTGACGGTTTCGGGCGAAAGCCTGACCGGCGATTCGCGCTACACGGTTTTTCATCCGTCCGAGGTTGAACTGGATGAAACGACGCGCGCCGTTTTGGATGAGGTCGAACGGGTCAAACCGCAACGCGTGGTTTTCGATTCGCTTTCGGAGATGCGGATGCTCGCGCAGAATCCGCTTCGTTTCCGGCGGCAGATCCTTGCTTTGAAACAATATTTTATGGGCAAGGAATGCACCGTGATGATGCTTGACGACCGCACTTCCGCCGCTGCCGACCGCGAGTTGCAAAGCATCGCGCACGGCGTGATCAGTCTTGAATACGTGCCGACCGATTACGGAAAACAGCGGCATCATATGCGCGTCATCAAAATGCGCGGCGTGAAATTTCAGTCCGGCTCGCACGATTTTAATATCGAAACCGGCGGCATCGTCGTTTTTCCGCGTCTGACGGACGAGGAAAACAGCAAAACTTTTGAGCCCGGCGTTATCAAAACCGAATCATTCGAACTCGAAAAACTGCTCGGCGGACTCGATTACGGAACGAGTACAATACTCCTCGGACCGGCAGGCATCGGTAAATCAACGATGGCGATGATGTATGCCTGCACGGCGGCGAAAAACGGCGAGCGGGCGGCGGTTTATTTGTTTGACGAAGGCATCGAAACATTATACAAACGCACGTCGGCGATTGGTTTAGATGTCAAAGGTTATGTCGAAAGCGGTTTAATTACTATCAGACAAATCAAGCTCGCCGAACTGACACCCGGCGAACTGGCGCATCTGGTCAGCCGCGAGGTCGAAGAAAACGATACGCGGATTGTCGTGATTGATAGTGTCAACGGTTATCTGATGGCAACGCCGCAAGAGCGTTTTCTGATGATGCAGTTTCACGAATTGCTCGCCTATCTCAATCGTCGCGGAATCCTCAGTTTTCTGATTGTCGGGCAATACGGTTTGGTCGGCAATATGCAGGCTCCGATTGACATGAGTTATATGGCTGATACGGTTGTGCTTTTGCGATATTTTGAAGCCGGCGGCGAAGTCCGGCAGGCGATCTCCGTTTTGAAAAAACGCACCGGCAGACACGAACGCACGATTCGCGAATTTCAGATCGATCACGGCGGCATTCAGTTGGGCGAACCGCTCTCGGAATTTCGCGGCGTTCTGACCGGCATTCCGGTTTATCAGGGTAAAGCCGAAGGCTTGATGGAGCAAGGTGGAAACAACGACCAAGAATAGCGAAGACCTCGAAAACCGCGTTTTGGTTTTTATGCCGACCGGGCGCGATGCCGCACTTGTCTGCGCGACGCTCGAAAAAGCTGATGTTTCGGCACAGCCTTGCACCGATGCGAAGATTCTGGAAAAAGAAATTGCGGCGGGCGCGGGCGTGGTTTTGATGGCGGAAGAAGGCTTGCAGAACGGAACGCTCGAACATCTGATCGAAACCTTTAACCGCCAGCCGGTCTGGTCTGATCTGCCGGTTGTGCTGTTTGCGGGCAGCGCGAACAATTCCGAGAAACTTCTGACCTCTATCGGAACGCGTCTGAACGCGACGATCGTCGAGCGTCCGATTCGCGTCACGATGCTCATCAGCGCGGTGCGCGCCGCGCTCAGAGCCAGACAAAAACAATATCAAACGCGCGACCTGCTGAACCGGCTCGAAGAATCCGACCGGCAGAAAGATCTGTTTCTGGCGACGCTTTCGCACGAACTTCGCACACCGCTCAATTCGATCCTCGGCTGGATTCAACTGCTTCGCGGCAAGGCGGACACGATCGATGCAAATCACGGTTTGGAAGTTATCGAGCGCAACGCCAAAGCACAATCGGAGATCATCTCGGATATTTTGTTCGTTTCGCGCATCATCACGGGCAAACTGACGCTCAATCTGAAGCCGATTGATCTGATTCCCGTCGTCGAAGAAGCCGTCGAGGTCCTGCTTCCGTCCGTCCAAGCGAAGAATATTCATCTCAACGTCGTTTTCGACCCTAAAATAAAACAAATCAAAGGCGACCACGAGCGTTTGAAACAGGTCTTTTGGAATATACTTTCAAACGCGGTCAAATTCACGCCGCCCGACGGGCAGATCAACGTCCGCGCATTTGTCAGCGGCACACAGATCGAGATCGAGATCAGCGATTCGGGCGCGGGCATCGAACCCGAATTTCTGCCGCTGATTTTCGAGCGTTTCAGTCAGGCGGACAGTTCCTACACGCGCAAGGTCGGCGGACTCGGACTGGGCTTGGCAATCGTTCGCCATCTGGTCGAAATTCACGGCGGCGAAGTCAGCGTCGCCAGCGAAGGTCTCGGACGCGGCGCGGCATTTACGGTTAAACTTCCGGCATTAGCGGCGCAGACGGCGGATTTCGCCGCGAACGGCAATTCCGGCAAATCTGCCGCGCCGATTGAAACAAGCAAACCGACCGAAGGAATTCACATTTTGCTGGTCGAAGACAACGACGATTCACGCGAAATGCTCTCCGTTTTGTTCGCGCAGGCAAACCTGCAAATCACCGCCGTCGCGTCCGCCGCCGAAGCGCTTGCCGAACTCGAACGAATCAAACCCGACATTCTGATCAGCGACATCGGAATGCCCGACGAAGACGGCTACGCGCTGATTCGCAAAGTCCGCCAATTTGCGCCCGAAAAAGGCGGACAAATTCCGGCAATCGCGCTCACCGGCTACGCCAGCCTCCAAGACCGCGCCGCCGCGCTCAAAGCCGGCTACCACGAACATCTCTCAAAACCGGTTGATATTGATGAGTTACTGAAACTGGTTAAAAATATACTGGATGAAAAAGATTCCTCAAAAATTATGCTTAATTCACAATAACGCGTCGTTTGTGAGATTTCAACAACATTGCCCGAACGGGTTTGTCAATACTTTCTGAATCTTGTTCGCCTATCGGAGTTAAAAATAAATTGCCTCCAACTTCAGTTGGAGGACAGATTAAGCAAACAAAAAGGCTTTAGCCGAATTTAATAAAATAAATTTCATTAGGGCTTCAGCCTAATACCAAGTTGCGTAAATAAATGAGAAAAGTTGCGAGATCAAATCAGTATAGTGAGCGGTAGCGAACACCTTTCTATACAAGGAAGTTTGATAATAGCAATCGTGTTCGCTACCGC
>JALHNX010000199.1:0-7461 GCA_022843305.1 Pyrinomonadaceae bacterium
GAAGAAACGAGTCACCTGGCTACTTAACGGTTTCTGAACCTGTTGTACATCGGAATCTCGTTTCTTTTTGGCAATCAGATTTTATCATTTGATTGCCGGACTTAATATACAAGTGGGACAGATTTATCATCATCTAAAAAAACATCAGTAGAGCGAGCGGTAGCGAGTCTGACTCACTACCGATTGTCTGTCAGCGGAGCAGACTCGCTACCGCTCGCTCTACTGATTGCCGACAGATTGAGATTCGTTTATTTCTGTCCGACTGCTTATCAAATATCAATTAACTTTGAAGGGTTAAATTGTTGATTAACCTGAAAAGTAATTGATATTTGATATTTGATAAATCCGGTTTCCGTTCCCGATCTTTCTGTGTTTTCAAACAGTTTCTAGGCTTTCGCGCCACCGTTTCCCACGTTCGACCAGATCATCGAGGCTCGCCTGCAATTCTTCGCGTTTTTTTTCGATTTCCTCGTCGGTTGCGTTTCGCTCGACATAAATAGGCGCGGCGTGGAAAAATCTGGCGCGCGTAAAAGGTTTCGGAATCTGCAACCGATCCCAGCTTTTGATCGTCCAGAACTTTTCTGCTTCGACCAGAAAAGGCAGCATCGGATTGCCGGTTTTTTTTGCCAAAAGACACGCGCCGGATTTGGCGATATAGCGCGGACCTTTCGGACCGTCAATCGAGAAAGAGGTCGCCAAACCGTTTTTCATCAAACGAATCATTTCAACCAATGCGCCGACTCCGCCGCGTGTCGAGCTTCCGCGAACCGCGCCGTAGCCGAATCTTTGAATGAACCGCGCGATGTATTCGCCGTCAAAACTCTGCGACGTGATGACGACGATCCGGCGGTTGCGGTGAAAAAAAGTGCCGAGAAAAATTCGATTGTGCCAGAAACAGATGATCGGCAATTTTCCGGCGCGTTCGACCGCTTCGTAATTTTCCGCGCCTTCGGTTTCGATTTTGACGGTTTTGCCGATAAATTTGATAAGCAGAAAGAACGCCCAATCCGCGAAACGAATCAGAAATCTTTGTTTGAAAGAATACGCGGAAAGATCGGCGGGTTTAAAAACTTGTTGAATTTTCTCGTCCATCAGATAGCAAAAGTTTGGCGGTTTGGTTTATGATATGCAACAAACAGATTTATTTTAACGTAAATCTCCGCAGAGGGCTGTAAAAATCGGGAAAGAAAATGAAGAAAATCTTGATTGTTGATGACCACGATGATCTGGCAAGCCTTTTAACGCAAGAATTTACAAAATCCGGTCATTCCGTCAAAATCCTCGAAAATCGCGGCGACGCGGTCGAACTTCTCGAAACGAAAGATTTCGATGTGGTTATCACCGACCTCGAGGGCGAACATCTGACCGCGCAAAACGGCGCGGTGGATGCGGCTGAATGTCTGCCCGACCCGCCGGAAGATTTGCGCCGAAGCGCGGTCAAAGCCTTCAAAATCTGTATTTCAAATTACGACAAAGAAACTTTCAGCGAAGAGGATTTGAAATTTTTTGTCGAAACAACGCTCGACTGCAAAGCCAAATGCGTTGATAAAAAAGAACTTATCCAAGACCTGCACGAAAAGATCGAATTCGAAGTGCCGAGCGTCATCAGTTTGATGCACGATATTTTGGATTATCTGATAAAGCGTGTCGAAAAGGTCGGCGTGGTCAATCCCGAAACCTCGAATCTGTTCGTCGCGCTTGACGAAGCCTTTGTCAACGCCGTCAAACACGGCAATAAGTTCGACGCGAACAAGCTCGTCCGCATCACGGCGGACGTTTCGCCCGACGAAGCGCGTTTTACCATCGAAGACGAAGGCGACGGCTTTAACATCGCCGAAATTCCCGATCCGCTCGACCCGCAAAATCTCTTCAAAGCATCAGGACGCGGCGTTTTGTTCATTTACAACATCATGGACGAAGTAAAATACAACGAACGCGGCAATCGTCTGACAATGGTTAAAAAACGCGCCGACAACAATCATCAAGTTTGATTGAACTTCTTGATTTAGCACCTTTGCGCCTTTGCGGGAGATAAAAATTTCCCGCAAAGGCGCAAAGGCGCTAAGTTATTTCAATTTATCCAATTCGGCGCGGATCTCGGCGATTGTCGGACGTTTTTTGTAATCGGATTCGACCTTTGCCCAGACGATCTTTCTATTTTTATCTAAAATATAAACCGCCGGATGCGGAATTCCCTCGATTCCCTGCCCGATATAAGCCGTGTCGAAAAGCCCGTAAGCGTCGATCGTTTGATGCCCCGCGTCGGAAAGCAGCGAAAAACTCACTTCGCCCTTGCCGTCTTTCGCGATTTTCGCCGCCAGATTTTTGTTTTTTTCCGGCGCATCGACGCTGATCGCGTACAGCGCGACCGTTTCATCTTTTTCGAGCAGACTGCGCAGCTCCGCCAGCTGCCGCACGCAGAACGGGCACCAGTAGCCGCGATAAAAGACGAGCACGACCGGTTTCCCGATCCTTGAAAGCGTCACTGCTTTGCCGTTCTGATCCGGCAAAGTAAAATCTGGCGCGGCTGCGCCGACCGCAATCGGCGCGGTGCGGCTTTTCGCATTTTGCGCCTGAATTCCGAAAGCAGAGACAAATACCAACGCGGACAGAATAATAATTTTCAGCTTCATATTCTTCTTAAAATCCTTTTGTAAAGAAGCTTTATTCCGCGCCGCCGCCGCTTTATTCCAAGCGAGTTTACGCTTTTTTCGCCGCCGCGCGGCTTTCGATCGAAAGCCTGCCGTCTTCCATATTGACGATGCGGTCGGCGATGTCGAGAATGCGGTTATCGTGCGTGACGAGCAGGATCGCGCTTCCCTGCACGCGCGCCAGACGCTGCAGGATGTCGACCACGTTGCGCCCCGAACGGCTATCGAGCGCGGCGGTCGGCTCGTCCGCGAGGATCAGTTTCGGGTGCGCGGCGAGCGCCCGCGCGATTGCGACGCGCTGTTTCTGCCCGCCGGAAAGCTGATCGGGAAACTTGTCGGCGTGTTCTTCGAGCCCGACCGCCGCGAGCATCTCAAAGGCTTTTTCCCGCGCTTCCTCGCGCCCGAGATGCTCGTGCAGTTCGAGCGACATCATCACGTTCTGCCGCGCCGTGATGGATTTCAAAAGGTTATGCGCCTGAAAAATATAGCCGATGTAGCGGCGCACCTCGACCATCTCGCGCTCGCCCGCGCCTAATAGTTCCCTGCCGAGCACTCTGACCGAGCCTTCCTGCGCCGAGCGCAGCGCGCCGATCAGCGTCAGAAGCGTCGTTTTCCCGCCGCCCGAAGGTCCGGTCATGATCACGATCTCGCCGCGCTCGACTTCGAGATCGACGCCGAACAGGATCTGTTTCCGCAAAGCGCCCTCGCCGAACGCGAAGTTCAGATTTTCGATTTTGACGACCGGTTCATCATTCATCAATTCGTTCTTCATCGCTTAAAAAATGTCTGCCGGATCGGCGGATTTGAGCTTGCGCATCGCCAGCAGCCCCGAAACGAAACACATTAAAACCGTCAGCACGAAAACCAGCGCGACGCGCCCGGCGGTCATCTCGATCGGCAGCCCGGAACCGGAGCTCGCCAGCGCGTAAAGCGCGAGCGCGGCGACGAGCCCCGGCACGAAGCCGAGCACCGACAAAATGATCGATTCTTCGAGCACGACGCGCGTTAAATAATTATTCGTGTAGCCCATCGCCTTGAGCGTCGCGTATTCCGGCAGGTGGTTGACGACGTCCGTGTAAAGCACCTGATAAGTGATGATCACGCCGACGACGAGCCCGAGGATCGCGCCGAAATTAAAAACGAAACCGATCGCCGTCGCGCTTTCCCAGTACGAGCGCTCGAAATCGATGAACTCCTCTTTCGTCAGCACGCGCACGTCGCTCGGCAGCGTTTTTTCGATCTGCGCCTTCACGTTTTGCAGGTTCGCGCCTTCCGCCAGCGAGATCACGCCGAAATCGATCTCGCCCGCCGGACGGTCGAAAAGCCTCTGGAAATTCAGATCCGTCGTCAAAAGATTGCCGTCCGCCGCGAACGACGCGCCGAGCTCGAAAAGCCCGCGCACCTCGACCATTCGCTTGTTGACTTCCGCCCGCACGCGCTCGCCTTTCTGCAGACTTGCGGCGACGTCGCCGAATTCGGGACGCGAAAGACTGTCGAACAAAACCGCGTCCTCGCCGATCGCCGCGCCGAAGTTTTCGCGGACGCCCTTCACTTCCAAAAGCGTCGAGCGCGGCTCGAAACCCATGATAAAGATCGCGCGTTCTTTTTTCGTCCACGGATTTTTCCACGGCAAAATGCCGATATAGATCGGCGAGGCTTCGGCGACCGCCTCGTTATTCAGGGTTTGATAAAGAATGCGCCGCGAAAACTGGCGCGAGGAAAAAAGGTTTTCCGACTGCGTGCTGATCAGAAAAAGATCGCCGCGAATGCTGCGGTGAATCGTCGTCGTCGTCGAAAACAAGGCTTCCTGAAAGCCGAACTGCATGAACATCAGCACCGCCGCGAACGTGATGCCGGCGAGCGCCGTCAAAAGCCGCGTTTTCTGAAACGAAAGCTGCAGCCAGGCGAGCGGAACCCTGCTCCAAATTTTTTGAATCATCGCGAAAATCCTCCTTTGGCGCTTACTATTCCGCCGCGATCCGCACGTCGACGCGCAGATTCGTCAGGTTCGCCAGTTTCGCGCTCGCTTCGGGACCGAGTTTGACCTTCACTTCGACGACGCGCGCGTCGACGTCGGCGACCGGATCGGAATCGAGCACGTCGCGTTTCCGGATCAGCGCGCCGATCTCGACAACGCTGCCCGCGAATTTTTCGCCCGTCGTCCGCACGATGATCTCCGCCGTCTGGTTGAGCTTGATCTTTTGAATGTCGGCTTCGAAAACTTCGGCGACGGCGAGCATCGTATCCGTGTCGCCGAGTTCGAGCACGCCGTCATTGCCGACGGTTTCGCCCGGGCGCGCGTAAACTTTCAAAACCCTGCCGCTCGTGTAAGCCTTGACCTTGCGCTGTTCGAGATCGGCGAGCGCTTTATCGACCGCCGCCTGCGCGTTGTCGACCTCGGCGCGCGCCGCCGCGACGTCGGTCGGGCGCACCTCGGCGAGGCTTGCAAAGGTCGCCTGCGCGCGTTCGAGATCGCGTTCGAGCGTCTGCACCAGAAGGCGTTTGTCGCGCACGATCGTCGCGATCGCCGCGCGGTTGCGGGCGATGTCCTTTTCCAGCGTTTCGACTGTCAGACGGCGCGCGTCGAGCTCCGAGCGCGAAGTGTCGCCGCTCGCGAAAAGCCGTTCGGAACGGCTCAGTTCGAGCCGCGCGTTCGCCAGCTCGCGCTCGGTTCGTTCGATCGCGACAAATTCCGGCAAAGGAACGTCGCGCTCCGGATTTTCCGCCCGTCGCAGCTCGCGGCGCGCGGTTTCCAGTTCGGCTTCGAGCCGCCGCGCCTGCGCGTTCTGCGCGTCAAGATCGCCCGCTTTCGCGCCGGCTCGGATCTGGTCGAGCCTGCGCTCGGCGATTGCGACGCGCGTTTTCGCTTCTTCGACCGTCGCCAGCGATTGATCGAAACCGTCGAGAATCGCGACCGTCTGTCCTTCTTCGACGCGGTCGCCTTCTTTGACCTTTAACTCCGTGACGATCGCGCCCGAAACGCCCGACGGCGCGGTCAGTTTGATGACTTCGCCGTTCGGCTCGATCCTGCCGAGCGCGGTCACGAATTTCTCCGCCGGCGCTTCGACCGTCTTCGATTGTTCGTTCTCCCGCGCTTTCGACGTGAAATTGGCGTACGCCGCGTAGCCGATGATCAAAAATATGAGTGCCGCACCGATCGTGCCGTAAATTACCCGATTTTTCATAAAACGAAATAAAATTAATAATTACACTTAATCAGCCGCAGGTTACATTCGTCTTACACATTTTTCGCGCAAGACCGTTTTCCCGGCTGAATTTTCAAAAGACGGGTCAGCGTTATTAAATTCGACCGCCGCCGCTTTTCCGATTCAGCCCGGCTTAAATAAAATTCGATTTCGAACCGCCGCCCGATCTTTTACTCTTCCCGCACGGTTCCGGGTAAGTTTGTCTGACAAGAATTAGGCGAAGTGGTAAAATCCAGATTTGTAAAAGGAGTTAATTTTTTCAGTAAGCAGGTTTAAATGAAAGTTACAATCGGACAGATCAACACGACGAACGGCGACCTGGAAGGCAATGTCGCGAAAATCTTAGAGGCGATCGAGAAAGCTAAACAAGACGGTTCGGAGATGATCGTTTTTCCCGAAGTCGTGACGCACGGCTACACTTCGCAGGATTGGTTTCAGGATCGCGATATTATCGAACATTCGCTCGAACCGCTCGAACGAATAATTCCCGCGACGCAGGGAATTACGGCGATCGTCGGCACGATTCGCCCGAACAAGGACAATGACGGCAGGCGTTTGTATAATTCGGCGGCGGTCATTTCAAACGGCGAATTGGTCAAATTCGTTGATAAAAGCCTTTTGCCCGAATACGACGTTTTCGACGACCCGCGTTATTTCGAGCCCGATCCGAATCCCGACGGAATCGTCGAGATCGCGACCCGCGACGGACAAAAGCACCGGATCGGCGTCGTCGTCTGCGAAGATTTCTGGAACGATAAAACTTTTTGGAAGGACCGGCTTTACGACAACGACCCGACCGAAAAAGTCATTCAGCAAGGCGCGGAAATAATCGTCGCGATCAACGCTTCGCCGTATAACAAAGGCAAAATAAAATTGCGCTGCGAGATGGTTTCGCACCGCGCCAGGCTGGCGAAAGTGCCGATCGTTTTCGTCAATCTCGTCGGCGGCAACGACGGCATCATCTTCGACGGCGCGAGTCTGGTCGCCGATTCGCAGGGCGATATTATTTTGCAGGCGGCGGCGTTCGAGGAATTTGTCGAAACGGTCGAGATCAACGACGCATTGCCCGACGCGCGCGGCATCACGGGCGCGGAATGCGCGGCGATCCATCAGGCTCTGGTTCTCGGAATTCGCGATTACGCGCGGAAAAACAATTTCAAAAAATGCGTTCTCGGTCTGTCGGGCGGCATTGATTCGACGCTCGTCGCCGCGCTCGCGGCGGAAGCGATCGGCGCGGAAAATCTTTTGTGCGTGATGATGCCGTCGCCTTTTTCGTCCGAAGGAAGCATCAAAGATTCGGAAGAATTGATAAAAAATCTCGGCTGCGAATCGCGCATCGAACCGATCTCGGGCGCGTTCGAAGTTCTTTTGAATCAGCTTCATTTCACGAAACCGACGAAAGGCGGCGAAAACTTGGCGGCGGAAAATATGCAGTCGCGCCTGCGCGGCGTGATCTTGATGGCGATTTCCAACGCTGAAGGTCGCCTTTTGCTTTCGACGGGCAACAAATCCGAACTCGCGGTCGGCTACTGCACGCTTTACGGCGACACGAACGGCGGTCTCGCTGTTCTCGGTGATTGCCTGAAAACCGAAGTCTGGGAAAT
>JALHNX010000199.1:7561-10714 GCA_022843305.1 Pyrinomonadaceae bacterium
AATCCGCTGAAAAATCTGAAAGTGGCAAGCCCGTGTTCGCAGGACTGGAACGCGATGATCGGCAGCGAGCGGAAACGCTATTGCGGCGAGTGCAAACTGAATGTCTATAATCTTTCGGGGATGAGCAAAGCGGAAGCCGAAAACCTGATTTTAACGGCAGAAGGTCGGCTTTGCGTCAGATTTTATCAACGCGCCGACGGCAGCGTCATTACCGAAGATTGTCCGGTCGGCTGGGCAAAAGTAAAACAAAGAACAAAGGCGTATGTAACAGCACTTGCGTCTTTGATTTTTACGTTTTTCGGCGCAATTGGTTTGGTGACGGCTTTTAAGAGAATCGCCGAACCGGAAATAATGGGCGCGATTCCCGTTTCGATGAGAACGCCGAAATCAACGCTGAAACCGACGCCCGCAGAAACTCCGGTTATCATGGGCGGCATTTCTCCGGCAAATACGATCGAGGAAAACGTGGAAATAATGGGCAAGGTCGCGCCGAACCAGAATCGAAAATCAACAAAGATCAAATAAAGAAAAATTAAACGAAATTTGACGAATGACCCGTTAATTTCACAAAGTCAGTCTCCAAAGAAATATTCGTCAAAGCGGACGGCGAAACTTCGAGCCAAATAAAAAAACGGCAAAAAGTTTCGCCGTTTTTTACAGTAGCACAAACTTCAGTTTGTGAAACGATTGATGCACAAACTAAAGTTCGTCCTGCATTTTTACTCCGCTCCTTTGACGAAATAGCCTTCGCGCGCACGAACTTTTAAGTTCCGCGAATTGTTCAAACCGACCTTTAAATTTACGTAGCGGTTGACGGCAAAATCGGCTTCCGAATAATACTGAACGAGATATTGCGCCCGCAGTTCGTTTGCCAACTGACGGAAAATCAGCGTCAAGGTTTCCTGATTTTTTTTCATATTATAGGAATTTTGCAGACCATCCTTTAAGCTGACCGACTGAAACTTCGGCAAAAACGCCGTGCCGCCGGTTTGAAGCGCGAATTTATCCATATTCGACTGCCCGAACTGCGCCATTTTGTTTAATTGAATCGAGCTGCCCGCCGGATTTATCGAATAAAAAACCGTGTCGGCGTTCTGCAAAGATTTCAAAACGCGGTTTTGTTCGCGCAGACTGGCTTCGTTGCGGCTCGTTACCGTCAATTGATACAAACTTTTCGAATCGAGCGTGTCAACTTTACTGCCGAGCTTTCTGTAACCCGCCTGAATCGCATTGCGCACACCTTCGCTATTCGTGTCTTCGCCGTCCGAAATCACGACGATCACCTTGCGCGTCGCGGGCGGCGCGTTTTTGTTCAGATAATCGGCGGCGATCCTGACCGTGTCGTAAAACGCCGTGAATTGTTTGGTCGGCTGAATCGTTTTTACCGAAATCGCCGATTTTCCGGCTTCATCGCGTGCCTGAATCATCATCGGACGTTCGCCGATTGTAAAGATCGTCGCGCGGTCTTCAGCACGCATTACTTCCTGCAAAAACTTCGCGGCGGTTTCCTGCTGAAACTGAAACATCGCGTCGGTGCTTGCCGAAACGTCGAATAAAATGGCGATTTCGAGAGGAACTTTGTCCGCGTCGGAAACTCTTTCGATAGCCTGCGGGCGGTTTTCTTCCGAAACGAAAAAATCTCTTTCCGTCAAACCCAAAACCGGCTGACCGGCTGCGTCAGTCACGGAAACCGGCACGACCACCAGCCGCGACGAAACTCTGATCGGTTCATCATCGTTTTCAATCGGCGGTGTCGGCGCGGGATTTTGGGCAAAACCTGTGAATGTAAAAATTGTGATCAGCGCGAAAAGATAAAGAATTTGTTGCGGCTTTAGATATTTCATAACTCAAAAGATTAGTTGCTGAACGGCTAAACTTCGGTTTCCCTGATTTTTCAAAAAATTTGCATTAAACAGCAAAAGTTTGAGGGCAAAAGCGAACCGGCTTTCACCGATTCGCTTTACTGCCCTCATTTTTGTCCAAATAAATTACTGTTGGTCATCAATTACCGGATTCGGACGAACTTCAACATTCTGATTCAAACCGCGGCTGACCATAAGTTTAACTTCCACGCGGCGATTTTGTTCACGACCTTCACGGGTCGAGTTGTCGGCAACCGCCTGAAGCGCACCGAAACCGAACGACGTTCCGATTCGGCGAAGCGGAATGTTGTGCGTTTCAACTAAATAGTTGATCACGGCACGTGCGCGGTTTTCGCTCAAAACCTTGTTGCGCTGTGCGCTGCCTTCAGCCGAAGCAAAACCGGTGATTTCGATCGTATAGCCTTTGAGCTGCATTGCTGCCTGTGCTACCTGATCAAGTTTCATTTTGGCTTCCGGTGAAAGAACCGCGCTGTTGACTCTGAAATTAACGGTTTCGGCTGATTGAACGACATAATCGTCTAAAGCCGAAATTCTTTGATTCGTAGCGTTAACACCGGCGATTGCGGCATCGGCTGTTTCCTGAGCGGCTTTCGCGCCGCCGCGGGCGGCGTTCGAAATCGCCAGCAGTTCATCAATCTGTCCCGAAAGACGCTGTTGGTTTTCTTCGGTCTGGCTTAAACGGTTTTCAGCCGGTGCGACCCGGGTTTCGATTGATTGCGCGACCCGAAAATCATCCTTATCGAAACGAATCTTGCTCGCCGTCAAAGCGCCTTGCGTGTCGCCGCGACCTTCGACTTCCATTGCCAGACCGCGAACGATCTGCGTCGAAGCGATGCGATCACCGCCGCCGAAAAAACCGCCTTTGGTTTTGATGCTCGTGCTTGGTTCGATCATGACACGCGTATCAACACCCGTATAATCGCGGATAATAAAACTCATATCGTCTTTTGCAACGACGGTACCTTTAATCTTATATTTTTGTCCGCCGGTCAGATTGCGAACCTGTGTGTCCTGCGCATAAACGCTGACCGCACCAATAAAAATTGCTAAAAACAAAGCAGAAAATTTTTTCAACATAAACTTTACTCCTATCTAAATAATTTGAATTCAATTCAAAAACTGCGGACATCAAATTCTTCCGTTTGACGTTGCGAACTGCCTGTGGGTTGTCGCTAAATTGTCTTTTTACTTCAATTATGTAAACTTCTGAAGTTTTCCAACATTAATCTTGACATAGTTTCCGCATATTTTTCAATGAATTTTTTATAAA
>JALHNX010000200.1 GCA_022843305.1 Pyrinomonadaceae bacterium
ACTTCTTCCTGCTCATATAAAATTCAAACAGCAAGATTTATGCCCAAAAAATCCAAAATCTAAAATCCAAAATCAAGCCTGCCTGATCCATTTCCAAACTTCTGGAATCGTCGCGCGTTTGCCGTACATCAGCATTCCGACGCGGTAAACTCTTGAGGCGAGCCAGACGAGACCGGCGATCGCCGCGCCGTTGATCAAAATCGAAAGCCCGACATGCCAGAACGGCGGCATTTCCGTGACGATCCGCACGGGCATCGTCATCGGCGCGACGAACGGCATGATCGAAGCCCAGAAAGCGAGCGTCGAATTCGGGTCGCGAACCACCGCAAAGCTGAAATAAAACCCGCAGAGCATCAGCATTATCGGCAGAAATGCGAATTGTCCGCCTTCCTGCACGGTCGTCACCATCGAACCGATGAGCGCGAAGATCGAAGCATACAGGAAAAATCCGATGATAAAGAAGATCAGAAAATAGAAAATCGCGAGCGGCGAGATCGAAGGAATCGGCAGTTCAACGCCGCTTGCCAGCAGCGTCGGCACGATAAACGCGACGACCGCCGCCGCCGAGATCACCCAGATCGCAAACTGCGTCAAAGCGGCGAGCGCGACGCCGACAAGTTTGCCCATCAAAAGCTCGAACGGTCGCGCCGACGAAAACAGAATCTCGGCGATGCGCGTTTCCTTTTCCTCGACGACCGCCGACATGATCACCTGCCCGTAGATCGCCAGATTCAGATAGATCATAAAAGCGATGATGAAACCCGCCCAGAAACCGCTGTCGGCGTCTTTCTCCGCGCCGGTTTCGTCAACCTTTTTGACTTTCAAACTGACCTTGCGGCTCAGGTTCTTGAGCTGTTCCTCGCTGATATTGGCATCCGAAAGTCGCTGCGAGCGAACGGCGGTGTCGAGCGCGTCCTTCAGGGTTTCGTTGACGATAAAATCGCCCGATTTGCGCGAGAAAAATTCGTATTTTGCCGATTCGTCAGCGTAATTTTCGGGAATCAGAAGATAAGCGTCGAGTTCGTCGCTTCGGATTCTTTCGGCAAGTTCGGCGCGGATCTGTTCCGCCGATCTTCCGGCGGTTTCGACTTCGACGAATTTGAAGTTTTCCTGAAACTGCGCCATGTCGCGCTTCAATTTTTCCTCCTGATTCGGCGTCAGATTTTTCAGCGAATCCTGCGCGGCTTGTTTCGAGCGTTCCGACATTTTTTCCGCCGAAAGATTTTCCTTCAAACGCGGTGCGACTTTTCCCGACGGGTCAACGACCGCGATGCGCGTCGGTTCGCCCTTGATCGAAAAAATGATCGCCGGCACGACCGCAAAACCCGCCGCGATGACGGGAAACAGCAAAGTGCCGAGCAGAAACGTCCATTTCAGAACGATTTTTTTGTATTCGTGTTTGACGACCGCTAAAAACTTTCTCATATTTAACCTTCCACCGCCGATATAAAAATGTCGTTCAAGCTTGGCTCAATGCGCTCGAATTTTGAGATCACCGCGCCGCTTTCGATCAATTTTTGGAGCAAAACCTGCGTGTCGGCGTTTTCCGCCAGCAGTAATTCTTTTTCGTCGGCGTGTTCGATGACCTTTGCAACCAGCGATTTATCATCTAAAACGCCGTTTCCGCCGACGCTTCGCAGAGAGATCATATTTTTGCTGAAGCTTTCCTTGACCGCCCGCAGCGTTCCCCCCAAAACCTTGCGCGATTTATTGATCAAAATTATGTCGTCGCAGAGCCGTTCGGCGGTTTCCATCAGATGCGTCGAAAAGATGATCGTCTTGTGCTGCGCTTTCAATTCGGCGACGACTTCGATCAGAAATTCGACGTTCACCGGATCAAGCCCCGAAAACGGTTCGTCCAGAATCAATAGATCGGGATCGTGCAGAACGGTCGAAATAAACTGAATTTTCTGGGACATTCCTTTTGAAAGGTCGCTCGTTTTCTTCGTTTTCCATTCGGCGAGCTTCATTCTTTCAAGCCAGAAATCAATTCGCTTATCGGCTTCACTCTGCGAAACGCCTTTCAGCGCGGCGAAATAGCGAAGCTGTTCCTGCACCTTAATCTTTTTGTAAAGCCCGCGTTCTTCGGGCAGATAACCGATCTTGTCCTGCAAATCCGAAGACATTTTTTGCCCGAAAAGCTCGATTTTCCCTTCGTCCGGCGCGGTAATCCCGACGATCATCCGAATCGTCGTCGTCTTTCCCGCGCCGTTCGGACCGAGAAAACCGAAAACCCGACCGGCGCGAACGTCAAAGCTCAGATCACCGACCGCCGTAAAATCTCCAAACCGTTTTGTGACATTCTCGACGCGTAAAGTTACGTTTTGTTCATTCATAGGCTTGCAAAAAAGATAACATATCCGAATACGCTTTCCGAAATTTCAAGTTTGCAGAATTTTGTTATAAAGTTTGAAACGAAACAAAATGTAGAAACGTTTTCCTGCTTTTTATTGTTTTTAATTTTTTCGATTTTTATGGAAGTTTTTGTTTACCGGCAAGGTTCGGACGAGATAGAAGAAGGTTTTACAAAAGAAGATCTGCCGATGCTTCTGGCGGATGAATCGAACGTCGTTTGGGTTGATTTGCAGGGTGAAACGTTCGAGAAGGCGAATGAAGCGAAAGACATTTTGCTGAATGTCTTTCATTTTCATCATCTGACGGTCGAAGATTGTCTGGAAACGCGCAACCAGCCGAAGGTCGAAGCCTTTCCCGATTATTTTTACTTCATCGTCCACGGCGTAAAAAACGAAACCAATTCGGCAAATTTCGTCACTAAAGAACTTGACGGTTATCTCGGAAAAAACTTTGTCGTCACCTATCACGTCGAACGATTCAGGAGCATCAAAAAGGTCAAAAGCCAGATTCGCGCAAATTCTTTTGCCTGCCGGCGCGGCGCGGCTTATCTGCTTCACCAGATTTTAGACCAACTCGTTGATTTGTATATGCCGGTGGTTGACGATTTCGACAGAACGATCAACGTTCTCGAAGATCGCGTTTTTCGGATGAATCGGAGTAACAACCTGATTTTGGAAGAAATTATGGATCTGCGCCGGGCGGTGGCGCGGCTCAAACGAATTACGTCGCGGCAGCTCGACGTTTTGTATCGTCTTTCAAACGGCGAATTTCCGCAAATTCCGCAAAATCTGCTGCCCTTTTACCGCGACGTGTACGATCATCTTTTGCGGATTTCCGATCTGTCTGAAACCTACCGCGATCTGGTTTCGGGTCTTTTCGACATTCATTTTTCCGTCACGGCAAGCAAAACCAACGACGTCATGAAACTGCTCGCGGTTTTCTCGGCGATCATGCTGCCGCTGTCTTTGGTCGCGGGAATTTACGGGATGAATTTCGATAATATGCCCGAACTTCACACGCCGCACGGCTATTATCTGACGCTCGGCTTTATGGTCCTGATCGCGATCACTCTGCTGTTTTATTTCTGGCGCAAAGGCTGGATTTTTGAACGCGAAGATAAACCTCCCGAACCGATTGCCGAAAAGGAGGAAATCTAAATTTCCGCCAAAATTCGTTTGACCTGCGAATCGCCGAATCCGTAAACGCCCGCGCGTGCCGAAAATTCCGGAAAAATTTCCGCGAAATCCGTTTTTCCGTCCGCGATGATCCCTTCTAAAACGCGGCGCGGACGCGAATTTTTCTCGCTCGCGGCGCGGCAGACTTCCTTCAAAAAGGGGAAACACTTTGATTCGTTTGCGGCAAGCGCTTCGAGCGTTTCATAATCGGCATTTTGAAACGCGCGCCACAAATTTGCGCCGAGTTTAATGTCTTTTTCGGAAAATTCGACGCGTTCGGCAAAACATTTCTCCAATGCTTCCGCGCTCAAATCGCCGAATCCTTTCCACACATCGTTTTCGTTTCTGACAAACGGCGCGACCCGGTAAATTTTCGCATCGGTTTCGCGCAGAAGATAAAGCGTGAACCAGAGATTCACCTGACAAAAAAGTTCGTATTCGAACCAGAGATTGATTTCAGCGCCATTTTCAGCCGAATTTTTCAGCCTTTCAAGTTCGCCCGCGACGTTTTGAAAATATTTTCCATCGCCTTCGCCGTAATTTTTTTCGATAAAACGAGCTCGAACCTGCCAAAAATCTTTTAAGTTGTCGGCTTTTACGTCGCCTTCGACCAGACATTCGCGGCAGACGATGATTTCGCCGTCAATTTTCGTTTGTTTAAAATTTTCGGTTAAGGCGTCGCCCGGTAAAACGTGGATTTTCATATTTTTTTATTTTAACCTAAAACCACGTCAGCGCGACAGCGTAAAAGACGGACAGACACGCGCCCGCGTACACTCCGGCGAGAATATCGTCGGCGCAGACGCCGATGCCGGTCGGCAGATTTTGCAGCGAATCTATCGGATAGGGTTTCCAGATGTCGAACAGGCGGAACAATAAAAATCCTGCCAAAACAAAATACCAATGCGTGTCGAACGGAATGAATAAAAAGGTTATTAATTGCCCGATCACTTCGTCAACGACCGCCTGCGACGGATCTTTATGTTTGAAAAGTTTGGTCGCGCGGCTTGCCGCCCAGATTCCTAAAAGACAAAAAAGCAGAAACACGACCAGATTGACGGCGTGAATCCACGCGGCGATCTGCTCCGCCGTCCAGCCCTGCGAACCGAAACCCGTCGTTACGTAATCTTTAAAGCTGCCGAAAAGCAGATAAATTCCGACGCCGACCATTGAACCCCAGGTTCCCGGCGCAAGCGGCAGATAGCCGACACCGAAAGTTGTAACGGCAAGCGAAAAATAATCGAGAAAAGTTTTTTTCTGCGGGCGTTCCTGTTCGAGTTTCTGCTTTTCGATCGCCGCAGTGATATGTATGATTTCGTCGTAGTCGGGCATTATTCTAATGATTTTACAAAGTTTATAATTTACCACGCCGAACGGTAAAAACCTATTTCACAGGATTTTGGTAAAATAATACAGTAAAAATTTCCGAAAAAAGAAAAACGGGCGGAAATCTTCGTTTCCGCCCGTTTTGTTTTTATCCTTGAAAAATTATTGTGCAAACACTTTATCTATTTCCGCCAGCAAATTCATAAACGCTTTGTTTTCCACACCGTTATCCGATTTCGGACGTGTTGCACGGATTTTAATAAAGTTGTTTTTGTAGCTGAAAAGATAAATTTCAGAATCCATTTCTTCGCCCTTGATTTTAAAGTATAAAAGCGAACGCAGAGATTTGACCTTTCCTTTCGCGCCGCCGAGCGTGACGGTTTCAAATTTTGCTTCTTTCACCCCTTGATAAAGTCCCATTTTTCCGATTTGAAAAATTTCGCTCTTGGCGCGTTCAATTTCTTCTTTGATGACTTCGGAATTGATGTCGCTCGGAATGCTTTTCAAACCGCCGTTATAAACATAAATCGTAACTCTGCCGCCTTCTTCGGATTGATAACCGATGCTGTAACCGAGCGCGGCATCAGGAAAGGTCGTGATGCTGCCTTTGTCCCAATCTTCGATTTCGGGAAATTCGATTCCTTCATCTTTTGACCGGTTTTGTTTTTCTTCCGGCATTTTGACAGTCGGCGGAATTTTAACGGTTGTCGAATCGTCCGTCTTTTTAGGTCTGGCTGAACCGGGATCATTTTTTTCCTGCGCCGAAACCGGCATCAGAAACAATATGGAGAGAATCGCTAAAATCGTGAACCTTAAAGCTATACGCATAAATTTACCTCTTTTTTTGTTATTAAAACTATCGAGTTTCGGGTTAGTTTACGTTATCTGCCGCAAACGGTCAATAATTTTTTTGAAGCCGCTTGTTCTAAGCGATATTTATATGAATTTATATTGTTGATAAAATACCGCGTCAAATTTTAGATGATTTCCCCGATCAAATCATAATCGTGAGCTTCGTTGATTCTGACGTTGTAGAATTCGCCGATTTTCGGGTCGAGATTTTCAGGCATGTCGTTGATTAAGATGTAACCGTCAATTTCCTGCGCCTGTCCTTCGAGGCGACCTTGGAAAAGCAAATCTGATTCTTGTGAAAGACCTTCAAAAAGAACTTTGTAGGTCATGCCGATTTTCGCTTTGTTTTTGCGTTTGGAAATTTTCGCCTGTTCTTTCATCAGACGATTTCTGCGTTGTTTGGCGGTTTTCGCGTCAACTTTGTTCGGCAGATCGAATGCCGGCGTTCCTTCTTCGTCGGAATATGTGAAAACGCCGACGTTATCGAATTCGCAGTTTCTGACGAACATCATCAATTCTTCAAAATCTTCTTCGGTTTCACCCGGAAAACCCGTGATAAATGTCGTGCGAATCGTGATGTTCGGGACTTTATCGCGGACGCGGCGAATCAGTTTTTCGAGCGATTCGCGTGTTCCGCCGCGTTTCATTAGTTTTAAGACATTTCTTGAGCCGTGCTGAAGCGGCATATCGAGATATTTAACGGCTTTCGGTGCTTCGGCAATTGCCTTTAAAAATTCGTCGGAAATATGCGTCGGATAGGCATACATCACGCGAATCCATTCCAAATCTTCGATCTCGCCGAGCGCGCGGATGAGTTTTGCCAAGGCATCAACTTCGCCCAAATCTTCGCCGAAACGCGAAGAATCTTGCGCGATTAAGACAATTTCTTTCACGCCTTGTTTTGCTAAATCCTCGGCTTCCTTCAAAATCGAACCGAAACGGCGCGAACGAAACGAACCGCGCATCGAAGGAATCGAACAAAACGCACACGGACGGTCGAAGCCTTAGGCAATCTTGATAAAAGCCGTGTAAGAATCGGTCGCGCGGTAACGCGGCGTGTCGAAATCGTAAAGATACGTCGCAGTTTTGTTACCGATTTGAAGCAGCGGAAGTTCTCTGAAATTAACTTTTTCGTCAGTCGCCTCTAAAATTCTGCCGAGTTCGTTCGTGCCGATGAATGCGTCAACTTCGGGCAATTCCTTCATCAAATCGTCGCGGTAGCGTTCGACCAGACAACCCGCGACAACGACGCGTTTTGCCTTGCCTTCTTCCTTCAATGTTGTCGCTTCCAAAATCGCGTCAATTGATTCCTGTTTCGCTGATTCGATAAAACCGCACGTATTGACGACGACCGTTTCCGCTTCGTCGGCATTGTTGGTTATCTCGTAACCGGCTTTCTTTAATTGTCCCATCATCACTTCCGAATCAACGAGATTCTTCGGACAACCAAGACTGACAAATCCTACTTTTTTCATAAAATAAAAATAAACTATTAGATTACCACAAAAACCCCTGTGTTTGCTTGCGATTATTCGCATTCGGGATTACACTTGCTTGCATTACTCGGAATCCAATTAAAAAAGAAAAGATATGAAAAATAAGTTAAATATGATAATCACCATCGGCGTTTTAGTTTTTATCGCCATGGCATGCAACGCGAGTTTTACAACTGCTAATATCAGCAGCTTTAATTTCGGCAAAAACAACAGCGGAAATCCGCCGACCACGACTTTCGATTTAGGCGAAAAAGTTTTTGCGGTCGCCGTTGTCTCAAACACGAGTTCGAAACATAAAATGCGCTTCAAATTTGAAAACACTTCAAACAACGGTGTTAAACCTTTGGAAAAAGAACTCGATTTTGAAGGCAGTCGTCCCGTATTTTTGGAATTGACCATTCCGGCGGGCGGAGAATATAAAGTCGAAGCGACGCTTTTTGACGAATCAGGCAAGGAAATTGACAAAAAATCGGGGAATTTCACAGTCAAAGGCGGGACGACCACTACCGAAAAACCGAAAGAATCATCCGATTCAGACTCCGATGACAATTAAATTCGTTCTTTAATTTGCCAAAAGCCTTGTTGTTTTGTGATTATTTTCAAACAACAAGGCTTTTTTATTTGCGCGCCGCGACGAAACTATGTTTTCGCATCCTTTTTCTCTAAACTTTCCAGCCAGTTTTCAATTTGTGCGGCTTCCTTGCCCGACAAATCCTTCTCACCGAACCGCACACGGTTGTATTTTTCCGTGATCGAAACGGCTTCGGGCATTTTCAGCGCAAACGCGAATTCGAGCGGCGTTTGATGCGATTGGCGTTGAAAACCGTGTTTTGCCAGAACCTTTTCCATCCGCTCATAAAATTCGACGATTGATTTTTGTTTTTTACGTTTCCACCAATCAACGAGCTTGCGCCACAATTCCATTTTTTGCGCTCGCCGATACAGCCAAAGCAAAATCCAAACTCCCGCGATAAATGCGACTAAATAACCCGCCCCGTAAGCAATCGCCCACGCACTTGCCTGAAATCCCTTGTCGCCGCGAACATCCTTCCACCAATCCTGAATTTTAATCTGATATTCGTTGAGCCATTCGGTCATTTTGCCCTGAAAATCCGTAAACCCGCTTTTCATCGAACGGAAAAGCGAACGCTGTTCCTGATTGTCATAAGAGACGAAATATTGAATCCAAAGAGCCTCTAAAGCATCGAGATATTTCCGGGCAAAACCGAATACTCCCGCCGTATTTCCGGTAAAATTCTGTCCGGCTGACGGTGTCGGATCAAACGTCACCCAAGATTTTTCTTTCGGAAAATAAACCTCGACCCACGAATGCGCGTTTTGCTGTTTGACGACGAACATATCCGCCGTTTCGTTATATTCGCCGCGTTGAAAACCGTTGACGATTCGCGCCGCAATCCCCTGCGTCCGAAGCATCATCACCATCGCGGTCGCAAAATATTCGCAATGACCTTCGCGGACATTAAACAGAAAATCAGCCAAAGGCTGTTCGCCGCCCGATTTTTGTTCCAAAGTGTAGCCGAACTGTGTTTGCAGATACTGCTCGACGGCTCTCGCTTTTTCATAGCGATTTGTTTTTTCTTTCGTAATTTGCAGCGCGAGTTTCCCGATTCTTTCGTCGAATGTATCTGGGATTTGCAGATAATTTACATCCTCCGCCGAATAAATCGCGTTATCGGATTTCAAAGCCTCGATGTTCGGCATCCATCGGTCGGAAAGGACTTTGTAGCTGATTCGCTCGAAATTGCTGCGAACCGAAGTTATTCCGCCGTAAGCGTCTTTTTGTAAAACCTGAAAATTTCCCTGAATTGCCACCGGACGCGAAAGAACAAATAAAACAGGCGTATCAATCGGTTCAAGATAAACCGTCTGTTCCGTGACGACTCTTCGCTCGCGCAAAGTATCAACCTGAAAAAAACCATTTTCGCTTCTAATAAAAGGATTTTGCGGGGGCAATTCGGATTTGCTCCAACTTTTATTATCAAAGCTATCCAAAGCCACCCCGCGCCAGCGAATTCCACCAAAGGTTTCCTTATCATCGCCTTCGATCTGGACACGCATCACAACTTCATCGCTCTGCTGAATCCTGCCGATTTCACCAAGTTTTACCGTGTTGGAAAACCCGGTTAAACCGGTAACTCCGCCTTGATTCGAGCCAAAACCTGCTCCGCCGACACGCGGCAGCATAAAAAACATCGGCGCGGCAAAAGCGGCGATTAAGAAAAGCAAAGTAATTGCCGTCAGAGGAAGTTTTCGGAAAGGGGCTTTATTTAACCTCTCATTATCCTTGATTTTTTCCGCGCTTTTGTTAATGACCCGCGCCGATTTTCTGATTTCAAATGCTATAATTGCCAAAACCGTTACGAATAAATATAAAATCAGCGAACCGAGATACAAAGGACTGATGCTCAATGCGGCGGCAAGCAAAACCTCGAAAAACGCCATCAGATAAAGAAAAAGCCAATCCCTGTCGGCTTTTTTCTGAAAAAGCTTGATTACCGATAAACCTAGAATTAACTGAGAAAGAATCCCTGCAACTGCCGTTTCATTGGTTGAAAAAATCCAAAATTTGTATTTCCAACCGACATAGAAAAGTGGAACGATAACGAAAATCAAAGCCGTCCCCAAGCGTTCGGAAAGCTGCCAGCGCGTATTTTCCAAAAATGCCGCGCCGATCAATGCAGAAATAAATAAAAATGTAATGATGAATCCTAAACTTCCCGAAACCCAAAGTGTCAGAAAGCCGCAAAAAACTACGGCGTAAGAAATAAACTTGAAGAATCGGTCGAAATTCATTGGATTCGAGGCACTTCGTTGCCAGATTTGATTATAACTTTCCGGAAAAATGTTGTCCAAGTATTTCTCAAAACGAAGAAAGCCTGCTTGTATCACAAGCAGGCTTTTTATTAAATTATAAATCCGGCGACTTCCTACTTTCCCACACCTGAAAGGTGCAGTATCATCGGCTCTAAGAGGCTTAACTTCCGTGTTCGGGATGGGAACGGGTGTGACCCTCTCGACAAAATCACCGGAAAACTTAAAAGAACTTTTTTGAAAATGAATAGATATTTTTTATTTATTGCACAAATTGCAACCGATAAAATTTATTAACAAACAAATTTTATGGTCAAGCCTTGGGACAATTAGTACTGGTCAACTAAACACATTACTGTGCTTACATCTCCAACCTATCAACGTGGTGGTCTTCCACGAGTCTCACTGGCAGAACTAATCTTAGGTCTGGCTTCACGCTTAGATGCATTCAGCGTTTATCCATACTCCACATAGCTACCGAGCACTACCGCTGGCGCGATAACTCGTACACTAGAGGTGGATCCATCCCGGTCCTCTCGTACTAAGGACAGATTCCTTCAATTCTGCTACGCCCACACCAGATAGGGACCGAACTGTCTCGCGACGTTCTGAACCCAG
>JALHNX010000201.1 GCA_022843305.1 Pyrinomonadaceae bacterium
GTCCTTCCAAAACTCCCGCGCCGGTCGGGTTTCGTCCGATTCGAGATTTTCGTTCTGCCATTCGGAAATATCGGCAAACTGCGGGCTGTCGGATTCGTATTCGCGGTGTTGTTCGAAACTGCGATAAGCCCGTGAGATTTCCGCCGTTAAATTTATCAAACCCGCGCGGTCGCAAAAAAACGCGGATAGAAAAAGCAGCAGAACATCTTCCGCCGCGCCGGTTTTCAACAGCGCGACATTGAGCCGTGCGCTTTTTTCCGGTGAATCTTTTTCCGCTTCCTCCGCTTGTTTTACCAATTTTTCGATAAAAACCGCGCGTTCGGATTCGCCCAGCCGCTCGACATCATATTCTTCAAAATGAAAAGCCGCGACGTTTGCGATGATTTGTAGCGGAAAACGGAAATTCCGATGCGGTCTGAGCGAGGTGCGCAGGATTTCGTAATCTTCGACAACTTTTTTAAGTGCCTTTCCGAGCAGCTCCGCATCGAGTGTTTTCTTTGTTTTAAAAGTTCCCCAGATGCCGAAAGCCGCGTTTCCGGCGGACGCGAGCGTCCAGAGCCGTCTTTGCGCGGGCGATAATCTAAAACCTTCTTCCGGCATTCCGGTCGTCTTGTCGTTCATAAAATTTTACTGCGTCAATTCGTCGAAACTCGTCATATCGCCGAGGGCGACGAGCAATTTTCGCTCTCCCGTAAAAGGATTTCTGCCGTGCGCCGCGAGCAGATTGTCAATTAAAACCAGATCGCCTGTCTGCCACGGATACACTGCTTCCAAATCCTTGTAAACGGCTAATATTTCTTTCATCATCGAATCTTCAATCGCCGAACCGTCGCCGAAATAGCATTGCCTCGGAAAATCTTCTTCTTGAAAAGACTTTGCGAAAGCGTTCCGCGTTTTATCGTCGAGACACGAAAAATGCCAGTGTTGCGCCTGATTGAACCAGGTTTTTTCCCGCGTCACGGGATGCGCAATAACCGCCGGTCGAACGCAGCGCGTCCGCAAAGTTCCGTCCGCCTTCCACTCGAACGAAAAAAAAGACTCGCGGCATTTCTTTTCAACCTCGGCGCGGTTCGCGGTTTTGAAAACCGTCTGCCAATCAAGCCCGAGGTTGGACGAATAATTTCTGACATACATAACCTGTTTTTCTTCAAACAGGCGAACGATTTTCGGATCGAGACGGCGATAAACCTCGCGGCTGTCGGCAACGGGCGTTTCGCCGCCGCTTTCCGACGGCTTCACGCAGGCGAACATAATCTTTCCCGGAAAACGATGATTGAAAGAATTTTCGTTGTGCCAGAGAAGCTGTTTGTCGGGCGGATAAAAAACCGGCTGATACACATTCGGGCTGGCGGACGTGCGCGGGTGTTCGCCGTTTTCATTAAACAGCTCGCGGCAGATTTGCAAAGCCGCGCGTTCAAAGATTTGCGGCTCGTTGATTTGAAAGCCGCGAAAAAGCACCGTTCCGCTTTTCAGCAAAAGGCTTTCGAGAAACTGCCTGTTCGACTCGATCCAACCGGCTAAATCCAGCTCGGGAATGAGCGATTTGATAACGGTTGGCGCGGAAGCCGCCACGGAAAGCTCGCCGATTTCGACGAGCCGGTCATCACGCACGGAAATCGGTTTTCGCGCCGCGCGGGAAACAGACCGGAAACCGGCTTTTTTTTGTTCCGACATATTTTTTTTCCTGTTGTTTTCGATTAAGTATTTTTACGCGTGAATTTTCTTAACGAGGCAAGACGGTTTTCCTTAAATTCCCGCTGTCTGGATTTTTTCAGCTCCGCCTCGTAATCTGCCAGCGCGGCGGTGATTTCGTGAACGCTTATTTCGCTGTTTTCACCGGCGAGCAGAAGGATTTTGCTCATCAAACCGAGCCACGAACGAACCGTTTCAGGGGCGAAAATGTCCTTGTTGTAAATAGCCTGCCATTCGAGCCGGTCGTCCCATTCCAACAAATTGAAATTCAGATCGAAGCGCGAGTAACCGCTCGGATTATTCTGCGTTTCCATCGTCAAGCCTGAGAAACTTTCCTTTTCGTAGGCGCGGAACGAATTGAACGTGACGGCGATTAACGGCGATCTTCCTTTGACGCGCGGCGGATTTAGTTTTCTGATAAGTTTGCCAAGCGGGTAAGATTGATGTTCGTAGATTTCAAAAAGTTTCGTTTTCAGCACGTTGAGCTGCGCGGCAAAATTCGATTCGACGTTTATTTTCGCCCGCAGAGGCAGAAGATTCACGTAATAGCCGACCAAATCGCGCACACCCGCGCTTAACTGTCCCGCCGAATGAATCCCGACGATAAAATCGTTCTTTTGCGAAACGTAAGAAAGCGCGAGACTGCAAACGGTCAGCAGCGAAACGAACACCGTGCCGGTCGTGCGGTCGTTGATCTTTTTCAAAGCTTCGAGATATTCGCCGCCGAGTTCGAGCGTCACCTCGTCATCTGAGAATATCGCCGATTCGGGACGCGGAAAATCCGCCGGCAGTGCGGCAACCGGCGCGGCATCGGAAAATTCACCGAGCCAGAAATTTTCGGTTTCGGTCGCCGCATCGTTTTCGGTAAAAATCTGCTTTTCGGTGAAACCGCGATAAGACGGCGGCGGCGCGAGGGACGGTTCTCTGCGCTCGACGGTCGCGGCGTAAAGCTCTTTTAACTCGTTCAAAAGGATGCCGAACGACCAGCCATCGACGACCAGATGATGAATCGTCAGGCAGAGAATCCACAGGTTTTCTTCTTCCTTGATAAGAACGGCTCTGACCAGCGGACCGTCAACCAGATTGAACGGCGCACGGGCTTCGCTTTCGATCAGATTTTTGAACGCCGATTTTTTCTCTTCCGCCGCAAACGCGGATAAATCGTGCCGCGTAATCCCGATTTTTACCGTCCGCAAAACTTTCTGGTAATCGCCCTGCGGGCTGAAAACCACGTGCAGTGCTTCGTGACGCGCGACCAAACGGTCGAACGCTTCGGAAAGTGCCTCGGCATCGAGCCGTCCTTTAAATTTCAGCAAAACCGATTCGTTATAAGCCGCAGAAGCCTTGTCCGACAAACGACAGGCGAGCCAGATTTGCTGCTGTCCTTCGGTCAACGGGAAACGGTCTTCGTTTTCGCCCGCCGCCGGAATTTTCGCGTCCTGCGCGCTGTTTAACGCGGCTTGCGAGACATTTTCCGAAGTCTTTCCATCGAAAATTGTCTCGGTCAAAAAATCGTTCGATTTTAATTCAAAAACCGTTTCTCTGACCGCATTGAACAAAAATTCCAGATCCTCGGCGGTGTGCGCCGTGGAAAGAAAACAGTTTCGACCTTCCCAGATGTAAACTCCTTTTTCGATCAAATGATAAAAAAACAAATCGCCCAAAAATACGCCGCGCGGAATATTGAAGCGGAACAGCGAACCGCATTGAACGACCTTAATCGGCAGATTTTCATCCCGCAAAAACGCATTCAGGCGACCGACAATCGAGGAAGTCGTCGAATTTAGTGTTTCCTGCAAAGCCCCGCCTTCTTTTAACAAGTGCCTCAGAATAGCGCGCATCGCCGCCATTCCGAGCGGATGTTTATAAAAAGTTCCGGCAACATAGGTTTGTTTCTCCGCCGGATAGGAATCGTTTCCGAATTTCCAGATTCCGCCGTCAATGGCGTTCATAATCTCGGATTTTCCGGCGACCGCGCCGACCGGCAGCCCGCCGCCGATGACTTTGCCGTAAGTCGCCAAATCGGCTTTTACCCCGAACCAGCCTTGTGCGCCGCGCGGGTGAAGCCGGAAACCGGTGATAATCTCGTCGAAAATCAGAACGATACCTTTTTGCGCGGTAATTTTTCTGAGTTCTTCAAGAAATGTCCGCGGCTGCAAATCCGGTCGGCGGCTCTGCACGGCTTCAACGATAACGGCGGCAATATCGTCCGCATTTTCCAAAATAACGAGCAGGCTTTGCGGGTCGTCGTATTCGAGGACGAAGGTATCCGCGACCGCCTGTTTGGTGATTCCGGGTGCTAACGGAACTGCCTGAATTTGTCCTTTTTCATTGCTCTGCCGTGCCAGCACGGCATCTGACGAACCGTGATACGAACCGCTGAAGCAAACGATTTTATCGCGCCCGGTAACAGTTCGCGCGAGCCGCATCGCAATCATCACGGCTTCGGTTCCCGAAACCGTGTAAGCAACGCGTTCCTCGCCGGTCAGCGCGCTGAAAAGCTCGGACACCTCGCCGGCGAGTTTGGTCTGCGGACCGAGATGCAGACCCTTTTCAAGCTGTTCGGAAATCGCCGTTCCGATAAAATCCGGCGCGTGACCGAAAAGACCGACACCGAAGCTCATCGTCAAATCCAAATACCTGTTTCCGTCAACGTCCCAAATCTGCGAGCCTTTTGATTTATCGCCGATAATCGGGTAAACCATTTCTTTCCAAACGCGTCTGAAATTCAGCGAATGCCGCGAATCCGCGTGGACGGAGCGCGATTCCTCAATCAAACGCTTCGATTCGGCGGTTTTCCGGGTATATCTTTCAATTAGTTGATTTAAATGAGATTTCTGATGCCCCGTCAGCTCGGAATTATTGTCTATCTTAATCGGCTTGAACGGCACGAAACGCGGGGCATCGGACAAATTTTCCGGCTCTTCGCCGCCGCCATCGCGCGAAGAGGCGAAATTTCCGGCGGCGGGTTCGGTTTTTAGCGGTTTTTCCGCACTTTTACCGTTTCTCAAGCTCGCCAGACTTTGCTGAAGCTGGGTGATTGCGGCGGAAATCGCAATTTCCGCTTTTCGTATCTCCGGCTCGCGGCTCTCAACGCTCGAAACGGACGAGGACGGCGGCAACGGTTCGTCAAGCGGTTCTTCAACGGAAAAATCCGCCGGCTGTTCGGGTAAATTTTCCGATAAAAAATCCGCCAGCGCATTGAGCGTCGGATATTCTTCGAGCATTTGCTGAAAAGAGATTTTGATGCCCAATCTTTTCCCGATTTCCTGCGAAGCCTGAATCAACAAAAGCGAATCAACGCCGAGCTGGTAAAAAGTGGTTTCCGGGTCAATGTCGCCGACCCGGCTGCCCGTCAGATCGAAAATTATTTCCCGCAGTATTTTCCAAACCGTCGTGTGCCGGTTTTCACTCGCCGGCGGCGCGTCCGTTGACGCGGGTTTCGCCGTCTTTTCCGGCTTTGCCGCGACTTCGACGTTTTTCCGCCCGCCCGCGCCGGTCGGATTGACCCAGAAATATTCGCGCCGGAAAGGATAAGTCGGCAACGGAACGCGTCTGCCGCGCGCCGTCGGAGCGTTGAATTTTCGCCAATCAACTTCATAACCGGCAGTCCACAGGTTTCCGACCAGTTCCATCACCGTTCTTAAGGAAGAAACGTTTTCGCCGGTCGCCGGAAGCGCGGCGATTGTTTGTGCCGAAGTCTGCATCTGCGCGAGAATCGAGAGCGATCTCGGACCGGCTTCGATGAAAATGAGTCGCTCGTTTTGAGCGAGTCGCCGCATGCCGTCTGAAAATCTGACCGTCTGCCGCAGATGTTTGACCCAATATTCGGGATTGACGGCTTCAGCGTCTTTAATCCAGGTTCCGGTCAGATTCGAGATAAAAGGAATCTGCGGCGGATTGAGATTTATCGCGCTCAACTCCTTGTGAAACGGTTCAAGAACGTCGTTCATCATCGGCGAGTGAAAAGCGTGCGAGGTTTTTAAGAGCTGACAGCCGATGCGTTGTTTTTCAAGCCGCGATTGAAGACGTTCGATCTCGCCGCTCGCACCCGAAACGACGCATAAATCCGGCGCGTTCAAAACGGCAATCGCCAGTTTCGCGTCGAGCAATTCCTCGATTTTCTCCGGCGCGGTTTTGACGCTCAACATACTTCCGGCAGGCAGCTTCTGCATTAACCGCGCCCGCCGCGCGACGATTTTCACCGCGTCCTCAAAACTGAAGACACCGGCAACGCAAGCCGCCGTGTATTCTCCCAGACTATGCCCGATCATCGCGGACGGCGTAATGCCCCAGCTTTTCAGCAATCCGGCGAGGGCGTATTCGACCGAAAACATAAGCGGCTGCGTAATCGCCGTCTGATTAATCCGCGCGACCGCGTTTTCGTCATCCGAGTATAAAACCCGGCGCAAATCGGTTTCGATCTCGTCTTGAAACGCCGTCGCGCATTGATCGAACAATTCGCGAAATAAGTCTTCCGATTGATAAATATCCTTCGCCATCGCCGGATACTGCGTTCCCTGCCCGGGAAACAAAAAAGCGATTTCCGGCGCGGAACTTTCGGGAATCGAGTTGCCGGACGAATCTCTCGCGGCTAAATTTTTCAAACGCGCAACGGCTTCCTGCCAGTCGCGGCAAACGATTGCCGCGCGGGTATTGAAATGCCGCCGTCCGGTTTGCAGCGTAAAAGCCGCGTCGTCCAAAACGACGTTTTCGTTCGTTTCCAGAAACGCCGCCGTTTTTTCGCAGAGATCGCGAAGCGCGGCGTTGTTTTTCGCCGAAAAAATAAGTAGTTTTTCGGGCGTTTCGGTTTCACGTTTTTTATTCTCCCGAAATTCTTCAAGAACGACGTGGACATTTGTGCCGCCGATTCCGAACGAGCTGACACCGGCGCGGCGCAAGCTCGCCGTTTCCCATTCGCGATGCGCGACGTTGATGTAAAAAGGGCTTTGCGCGAAATTGATTTTCGGATTCGGCGTTTCAAAATGCAGACTGGGAACAAGCTCGCCGTGTTTGAGCATCAGCGAGGTTTTAATCAAACCGACGACCCCCGCGGCGGCATCCAGATGACCGAGATTCGTTTTCACCGAACCGACGGCGCAGCTTTGTTTTTCCACCGGCGAAATGGAAAAAGCTTTAATCAGGGCTTCGACTTCAATCGGGTCGCCGAGCGGCGTTCCCGTGCCGTGCGCTTCGACATAACCGACGCTCGAAGCGTCAATTCGCGCCACCGCCAGAGCTTCTTCGATTACCTCGGCTTGTCCCTGAACACTCGGCGCGGTGTAGCCGACTTTCGCGTTTCCGTCGTTATTGATTGCCGAACCGCGAATTACCGAGTAAACGTAATCGCCGTCGTGAAGCGCGTCTTCCAGTCTTTTCAGAACCACCAGCCCGACACCGTTACCGCCGATCGTGCCGGTCGCTTTTTCGTCAAACGCGCGGCATCGCCCGTCGGCAGAGTATATTCCGCCGACTTGATAAAGATAACCGGCTTTTTGCGGCAGGCTGATGGAAATGCCGCCCGCCAGCACCATATCGCTCTCGCCGCCGTTCAAGCTCTGGCAGGCAAGATGCACCGCCGAAAGCGAACTCGAACAAGCCGACTGTAAAACGATGCTCGGACCGCGCAGGTTGAGCAGAAACGAGAGCCGCGTGGCGAGAAAATCGCGGTCGTTTCCGAGAATCATCTGATTACCGCCGACCGCTTCCAGCAGCTCGCGGTTGGTATAGAGATTTTGGATAAAATACGAATTCAAGCTCTCGCTCGAAAAGACACCGATTCGACCGTCGAAGGTAAAAGGATCGTAGCCAGCCGATTCGAGAGCTTCCCACGCGCATTCGAGAAAAATTCGGTGCTGCGGGTCGGTAATCTCCGCTTCCCGCTTATTGATGCCGAAAAATTCGGCATCGAACATTTCGATGTCCGGCAGCGTTCCGTTGGCTTTGACGTAATCCGGATCGTCCAGCAATTTGCGTGAAATGCCCGCGCCGAGCAATTCTTCATCGGTAAAATGAGTAATCGAATCAACTCCGCGACAGAGATTTTCCCAAAATTCCTGGAGGTTATTCGCTCCCGGAACTCTGACCGCCATACCGACGACGGCGATGAGTCCCAGCAAATCAGAAGTTTCATAATCCTGCATTGTTTCTTCGCTCCTCAAATTATTTTCCGCTTTGTGTTTCACGTGTGCGTTTCCGCAGAGCGGCTTGTTTATTTCGTAATTCCAGACGCGTTTCAGCGCGTTCGCGCGCTTTCCCCGAATCGGTTTCGGCGATGCTTTCATCGGCGATGAAGGCGGCTAAAGCCTTAATCGTCGGATATTTGAACAAATCGAGCAGCGAAATTTCCTTCTCCGAGATTTGCGACAAACGCGCGTGAACCTGCGCCAGAAGAAGCGAATGACCGCCGAGCGTGAAAAAATTGTCTTCGATGCCGACTTTTTTCAAATTCAGAACTTCACACCAGATTTCCGCAATTTTTGCTTCGGCTATGGTCGAAGGCGGCTGGTATCGCGTTTCGGTTTCGGCATCGGCATCGGCATCGGGCAGATTCTTCCGGTCGAGCTTGCCGTTCGGCAGCAAAGGCAGCGATTCGAGACCGACAAAACGCGCCGGAATCATATAATTCGGCAGTAATTTCTGCATCCGTTCCCTGATTTCAGCCGCGTTAAAAGCCGCTCCTTCGCGCGAAACGATATACGCCGTCAGCCAAATATTGTCCTTATCGTCGGCGTTCGGATTGACGACTGCTTCCCTGACGTTTTCAAACGAGCCGAGAACCGTTTCGATTTCTCCCAGCTCGACCCGGTAACCCCGAATCTTGATCTGCCGGTCGGCGCGTCCCAGATATTCAATCTGCCCGTCAGCCAGAAATCTGCCCAAATCTCCCGTTTTATATAATCTCGCCCCGTTCTGTCCGAACGGATGCGGCACGAAGCTCGCCGCCGTCAAAGCGGCTTGTTTCCAATAACCGCGAGCCACGCCTTTTCCGCCCAGATAAAGCTCGCCGGCAACTCCGACCGCTACCGGATTCATTGCTTCGTCCAGCACATAAACCTCCGTGTTTTTGATCGGTCTGCCGATTGGCACGTTTCCCGGTTCGATTTCACCGGCGCGTTTTTCAAACGTGATACAGCCGACCACCGTTTCGGTCGGACCGTATTCGTTGACGATCAGGGTTTCCGAAAAACCGTCGCGCCAGCTTTCAAAACTTTCACCGTAAAGAGCCTCGCCCCCGATAATCATTAATCTGAGCGCGGCGCGTGATTTTTCGGACAACAAAACTCTTAAAATTTCGAGATGCGAGGGCGTGATTTTGATAAAGCTGAAGTCGTTATGCGATTCGAGCAGTTCGATGAGCGCGGTAATCGAAGAGTTTTCTCCGAGCAGATGCGTCTTTTTCCCCGCTATCAGCGGCGACATAATGCCGGTTATCGATAAATCGAAACCGGTCGAAGAATGAACCGGCGCACCGCTGCCTTTCTCCGGCGCGTAATTATGCAGACACCATTGCAGGTAATTGCTCAGTCCGCGATGAGTAACAGCGACACCTTTCGGGTTTCCCGTCGAACCGGAAGTGTAAATCAGATAAGCGAGATTTTCCGCGTCAACCGGAACGCCGGGATTCGGTAAATCGTTCGCGTCAAAAGCGAAATCGTCAATGATTAGACGCGGGCTTTCTGATTTCAAATCGTTTCCGGCGATTTTTTTCTGCGTGATGATAACTTTCGGCGCGGCATCGTTCGCCATATAAGCGAGACGCGGCAAAGGATTGGCGGGATCGAGCGGCAGATAGCCCGCGCCGGCTTTGACCGCGCCGAGCATCGCAACAACGTAATCAATCGTCGGGAAAAGATATATTCCGACAATATCATCCGGCTTGATGCCGCGCTCGATCAGCTCGTGCGCGAGCTGATTGGATTTTGAATTCAATTCGCCGTAGGTTATCTCGCAGTCGCCGCAGACGACTGCGACTGCCTGCGGCGATTTTTCCGCCTGCCGCTCGAAAAGCTGATGAAACGGCTGGTCTTCGGCGTAATCGAAAAACGTCTCGTTGATTTCCCGAATTAAAAATTCCTTTTCCTTGTCGGTGATGAAATTTATCGCGCCAAGCCGAATTGACGGATTTTGCGCGACAATCGAAACGGTTTTCAGAAACTGGTTGAGAATTCTTTCGGCTTCGTTCTGTGGATAAACGGCTGAATCGTATCTCAGCTTTAATTTTAAGGAATCAGGAAGCAGAAAACATCCGAGGCAAAGCCGGTATTTTTCCAGATAGTCGTAAACGTCCGGCGCGGCGAAAATATTTTCGCCGTCTATTTCGCACGCGTCCGTCAAATCGAAACAATACTTCCAAAATCCGGTCGCGTTTTGTTCGTCCGTCGTCAAATCCCAGAAAAAACCGTCCTGCCAATCGTGCGAGTCGGTCAGGCGTTTCTCCAAATCGCCAGCCAGCTCGCTAAAACCGCGCCCGGCTTCGACCGGCGTACTGATCGGCGCGTATCTGGTCAAATTCCCGAGGCTTTTTTTCAGCTCTGGAAATTCTCGTCCGTCAAAACCGACACCGACAATGATTTCCGCGCTGTTGAGATACTTAAAAAGCAACGCCATCCAGCAAGCCAAAAGCCGGTTTTCCAGATTGCCGGACGACTCGGAGCGTCGTTTTAATCGCTCGAAAATCTCGCCCGAAATTACGGCTTCGACCAATGCCGGACGAAAATCTTCCGCATCGGACGCGGATTTATTTTCAAACGGCAGAGTCGTTTGTTCCGCGAGCAGACGAGGCGCGTCCTTCCAAAACTCCCGCGCCGGTCGGGTTTCGTTCGATTCGAGATTTTCGTTCTGCCATTCGGAAATATCGGCAAACTGCGGGCTGTCGGATTCGTATTCGCGGTGTTGTTCGAAACTGCGATAAGCTCGCGAGATTTCCGTCGTTAAATTTAT
>JALHNX010000202.1 GCA_022843305.1 Pyrinomonadaceae bacterium
GCCCGCCATATAAACCATTATTGTCCATTCTTTCTCACTCATTTTTTTATTCTCCACATTTATCTTTTTTCAGTTTATTTTGAATCCGAAAAACCGATTTGCGGGAGAAATCCGCTTCTAATTCTTAAAACGTCATTTTTACAAATAAAGGGAACTTTTTTTGCGTTTTTTTTAAGAAGAAGATCAATAATTGACGATCCGCGCAGGTAAAAAAATCGCCGAAGCGAATCATTCAGCTATTCCAAATACGTTCGAAGCCAAGCCTTGGCGATATTCCATTCACGCTTCACGGTTGAATTTGAAATGTCGAGAATCCCGGCGATTTCATCCATCGTCAGACCGCCAAAATATTTGAGTTCGACGATTTTTGCCTGACGTTCATCGAATGAAGCAAGCTCTTTGAGAGCTTCATCGAGGACGAGCAGATCGACCGGCGAACTCTGCGACGTCGCAATATAAAATGATTCTTCAAGCGGAAGATTTTCATCTTTACCGCCGCGTTTGGCACGATTTTTATAGCGTGCGTAATCAACGATAATGCTGCGCATAACCTTCGACGCAATCGCTAAAAAATGATTGCGGTCTTGCCATTCAATATCGTTTCGGTCAGCCAGTTTGATAAACGCCTCGTGAACCAATGCCGTGGTTTGCAATGTATGTCCGGGACGCTGATTTCTCATATACGCCGACGCACGATGCTTCAAGTCCTCATAGACATATTGCATCAGCTTGTCGAACGCGCTTTTATCGCCCTTTTTCCATTCATTTAGCAGAAGCGTTATGAATGGCTGATCAGGAGAATTTTCTTCCATTTTCATATTTGAAAAGAGGTTATTCCTTTTATTATTTCCAGTCAAGAAAAAAAGACCCTTTTTGTGCGCTTTTGCCGTTTATTTATATAGGAAAAGCAAAATTCCCGCGTTTGCGGAGAAAAGACATAACTAAGCAGGTGAGCAAATGTTTTCCGGTATGATGAAAGAGACCACAGATTCGACTGATTCGGCGGATTTTCACTGATTTTATCTGTGCTAATCAGTTAAATCAGTTGAATCTGTGGTCTCTCTTTCAGCGGTTTCTAAATTCCTCTTTATTTTTGTTCACCCGAAGAGTTTGATATGAGTTTTTTCTAATATGATAAATGTAGTAATTTATGTAATTATTTCGGTAACTTAATTTATCTGCGAAACCGGGCGCGGCAATCATCCGGTAAATATATGACTCCGCAAAAATGGAAAAAAGTAAAATCCGTATTGTCCCGGACACTAAACCTCCCGTCCGATCAACGCCCGGATTTCCTGGATCGTGTCTGCTCGGGCGACGCGGAATTGAGGCGCGAGGTCGAACGGCTTCTCGTTTCCTATAACGAAAACGATCCTTTTCTGGAAAACTCAGCCATCAAAGAAATCGCCGATATAATTTTCGAGAAAGAAAAAAGCAATGATTTTTTTGCCGCCGCTGAAAAACCGCATTTTGAGTCGGGAACGGTTTTGAATGAGCGTTATGAAATACTCCGCCAACTCGGCAAAGGCGGGATGGGCGAAGTATTTCTGGCGAACGATTCAAAAATAAACCGCCATGTTTCATTGAAAATTCTTCATTCGGATGTGGCTTCAAACAAAGAACGGCTGCGAAGATTCCATCAGGAAGCCAAAGCAATTTCCGCTTTGAATCATCCGCACATCATGACGATCTATGAATTCGACAAAACCGCCGATGAAATCCAATTCATCGTCGGCGAATTCATTGACGGCAAAACCCTTAATGATTACCAAAATCGAGAGAAATTGGGCATCGGCGAAGCGTTGGAAATTGCGATCCAGGCGGCATCCGCACTTTCGGCGGCGCACGATGCCGGAATCGTTCACCGCGACATCAAACCCGAAAACATAATGGTCAGACGCGACGGATACATTAAAATTCTCGACTTCGGGCTGGCAAAACTCATTCAACCAAAGAGTTTTCATATTTCCGATTCGGAAGAGATGACGCGCGAATTAAACGCGACGCATCCCGGCGCGATTATGGGAACTGCCGCTTATATGTCGCCGGAACAGGCGCGCGGAACAAAAGTAGATATTCGCACTGACTTGTGGAGTTTGGGAGTCGTTCTCTATGAAACGCTTACCGGACAGAAACCTTTTTCCGGTCAAACGCCGACGGATATTATGGCTGCCGTCTTGCGCGAAGAACCGCCTGCTTTGAGTTTGCATCTGGAAAATGTTCCCGCCGAACTTGAACGGATAGTTTCCAAATCGCTCGAAAAAAAACCGGAAAACCGCTATCAAACGGCGAGCGAAATGCGCGCAGACCTCGAAAAGATCAAAAAAATCATCGAGTATAACGCGGATTCGCGGCGTTTATCGAACAGAAGTCTTCAGAATGCCGAAGATAATCTAACCGATAAAAAACTTACGACGGATAATGCCGGCGGCTCGACCATAGGCGAAGCTTTAAAGCTGACGGAAGATAAGGCGAAAAATACCGGCAACGGCAACAATATTACGTTTCCGCACAGCGTCGAATACGTTTTCAAACAAGCCCGTACACATAAATTCGCGGCGGCGGTCGGCACATTGTTGCTTTTATCGCTGCTCCTTTATACCGCTTACCGCATCTTTTTCGCTCAAACCAATCAAGAAAAAATTGACTCGATCGCGGTTTTGCCGTTTGAGAATCAAAGTCAGGATAAAGCTCTGGCTTATCTTTCGGACGGGATGAGCGAAAATTTGATCAATCAGCTTTCCCGTTTGCCGCAACTCAAAGTAATTTCAAAAAATTCGAGTTTCAAGTTCCGCGATTCGCCGGAAGATTTGCGAACAATTGCCGCAAAGTTGGGCGTTCGCGCCATTGTCACGGGCAGCACATCGCAAATCGGCGATGATTTGGTAATCAAGTTTGAAATCGTTGATACGGCTGAAAACAAACATCTTTCAGGCGGGCAATACGTCCGCAAAGCCAAAGATTTATTGAAAATTGAAAATGAAATTCCGCGGGCGATCTCCGACCAGTTGAATTTGAAACTGACCGATGCGCAAGCAAAACGGATTGCGACTAACGGCACGGATAACCCGGAAGCGTTTCGCTATTATTTGAACGGTTTGGTCGAATTAAACGGTCCGCAAAATATTCTCGGGCAGGCTCTCGAATATTTCCAGAAAGCCGTCGAACTCGACCCGAATTTCGCCGACGCGCATATTCAAATCGCTTCGATCTACTGGCAGCGGGCAAATGCCAGCGGCAACCCGAAACTATTGATGCCGAAGGTCAGAGAGGCAACGGAAAAAGCTCTCGCCATTGACCCGAACGCCGCCAATGTTCGCGTGATGCTCGCCACTTTAAAGGAATACGAATTCGATTGGCAAGACGCGGAACAGGAATACCGGCGGGCGATTGAACTGAATCCGAATTTGGATTTTGCCCGCAACAATTATGCTTTTTTTCTTTCGGTTGTCGGTCGTCACGACGAAGCTCTCGCCGAACTCGAACAATTCAGAGAACGCGATCCGATCAATATTCGTCAATATTTGACGACCAAAGGAATCATTCTGGCGTGGGCGCGAAAGTTTGACGAATCGCTTAAGGAATTTCAAAAAATCGAGGCGGCAGACCCGACCGGAAGCGTCGAGGATTTCAGTCTCGGCTACGTTTACGGCGGAAAAGGTTTGCACTCGCAAGCCGCCGCGCACTATAAAAAAGCGGTCGAGCTGGTCGGCGGCGACGATGAATACAGCCTCGCGCTGGTTTTTTTAGCCGCAAGTTACGCCAAAATGCCCGACAAACAAAACGAAGCCCGCGCCGTTCTGACCAAACTCGAAGCGATGAAAACTTATGTTTCTCCCGCGACGATTGCAATTCTTTACACTGCGCTGAATGACAAGGACAAAGCCTTTCAGTCGCTCGAAAAAGCCTATCTGGAAAGGGATTTACAATTGCGTTTTATCGGTGTCGGTTACGAATATGACGGACTCCGCCAAGACCCGCGCTTTGCCGATCTCGCCCGACGAATCGGTTTACAGCGATAAAACTACCCGTTTTTCTATAACCTCTATTTCCAATTTCGTTTTCATTTGATTAAAATGAAAACTGCATTTCGATTTATGTAAAGTCCGTGCGCTTTATTCAAAAACCGATTAATTTTTGTAATAAAGCTGTTTTAATCTGCACGGACTTCATTAAATCGCAAATAGTTTTTCAAAAAATATTGATTCATTAAATGGCGAATAAAATTTTAATGCCCAAGCTTTCTCCGACGATGGAGGAAGGACTAATTTCAAGATGGCTCAAGGCGGAAGGCGACGAGGTTGAAGCGAACGAAACCATTGCTGAAGTTGATACCGACAAGGCGACGATGGAAATGACCTCGCTCGAAGACGGGGTTTTGCTCAAAATTCTCGTTCCGGCGGGCGATAATGCCAAACTTAATCAAACCATCGGCATCATCGGCAAAGCCGGCGAAGATTTTTCCGCGCTTTTAGACGATGCCGCTTCAAATGGAACGAAGTCAGAACCATCTGCGGTAGCGGATGGGTCAAAAGAAGCGGAGAAAGCTTCGCCTGTTGCAGAAACACCCGCGCCGAAAGTAGAAACCAAAGACCAAAAACCGAAAGCCGAAGCCCAGCCGACCAACGGAAGGCTCATCGTTTCGCCGATTGCGGCACGGATGGCGGCGGAAAACGGGATTGATTTGAAATCGCTCAAAGGTTCGGGTCCGCAGGGTCGCATCATTAAACGCGACATCGAAGCGGCGATGGAGTCGGGAGTCGAGAGTCGAGAGTCGAGAGTCGAAACGCCGACCGCTGCACCGTCGTTTGCGCAAGCCGAAGTTCAGGGCGCGAGCGCGTTTCGCGAAGAAAACACTTCCAGAATGCGGCAGATCATTGCCGGTCGTCTGGCGGAATCAATCGGACCGATTCCGACGTTTTATCTGACGGTCGAAATCGAGATGGACAAGGCTTTGGAGTTCCGCAAATCAATCAACGCCGCGCTCAAGGAAGACGAAAAAGTTTCGGTCAACGACGTGATCGTTAAAACGGCGGCGATGGCTTCGATGAAACATCCGTTCGTTAATTCTTCTTATCGCAGCGACAAGATTCGTTTCTATGAAGACGCGGATGTCGGTGTCGCGGTCGCCATTGACGAAGGCTTGATCACGCCCGTCGTGCGCGGCGCGAACAAAAAAGGCATCGCCGAGATTGCCAAAGAGGTGAAGGAATTAGCCGGACGCGCCCGCGAGAAAAAACTCATGCCCGAAGAATACACCGGCGCGACCTTCTCGATCTCGAACCTCGGAATGTTCGGCATCAAGGAATTCACGGCGATCATCAACCCGCCCGAAGCCGCGATCTTAGCAATCGGCGGCGCAGCCCCGACGGCAGTCGTCCGCGACGGCGAAATCGTCATCCGCCAGATGATGCACGTTACAATGAGCTGCGATCACCGCGTCATAGACGGCGCGACCGGCGCAAAATTCCTGCAAACCTTCAAACAAATGCTCGAAAACCCGATCCTGATGCTGATGTAAATCAAACACGCAACCAATAAATAAAAGGCGAAAGATAAATTGTGCAAACAAATATCTTTCGCCTTTTTACCTTTCACCCCGAACATCAAACCGTCAGCATCGAAGTGCAAAACTTTCGGGTAAAACTGCAAAGTTTTGGGATGACTTTGCAAAACTTTCGAGTAGAACTGCAAAACTTTCGGATGACTTTGCAAAACTTTTGGGTGCGTCTGCAAAAGTTTGGGGTGCGTCTGCAAAAGTTTGGGGTTCGAGTGCAAAACTTTCGGGTTGAAGTGCAAAAGTTTGGGGTAAGAGTGCAAAAGAATCAGCCGCTCGTGCAAGAATTTATGGCTAACCATTATTTGAATCATTTCAGTTCTATCAAATAATGCCACATTCTTATAGAATCCTTTTTCTTTCCTATTTTACGAACGTTATCAGAAATAAATTTTTGAGTATTTGTGAAGATACTAACTAATTTTAATAATTCTGTAGGTTCCCAATTGTCTTTATCATGTGAACTTAATTGCTGAATCCATTTGTTTATAAACTTAAACCAATAGTTACAATCTTTGTCTTGAATATATCCGATTATGGCACTTTGAGTTAATCCTTTTCCATGCTTTCCTTTTTTGTATCGCTCAATTCCGCCGCCATTTCCGCATACATACTCTTTTTTTCTACTATGGTCTTTTTTTGTTTTTTTAGGTGCAGGTAACCTTTTTGCTTCAATAGTAAAAATCGGCTTTGGTGGCTCAGGCGTGTTCTTACAACTCTTAACATCAATGACTGCGAAATCAACTGCATATCTTGACTCTTTAAATTCAGGATGAAACCGAAAAAGCGAGGCTTCATCTGGATTCTTAAAATCTTCAAGAAAAGCACAAAGAGATTGGCTGATTGTTGTTTCAGATTCATTTTTGGATATTGTCGGATATTTTTTGCTGAAATAAGTTGGAAAATTTGGAAGTTTTTCATCCAAATATTCAACAATCATTGCAATTGACAGTTTTTTTTCTGCGTCAATGTTTAGTTTTGTTGAAATTTCACTTAGAGGCTCAACCATAAGAGAATTAATAACCTGCTTTTAATAAGTCTGAAAAAGTTTCGTCAGCATCTTTAAGCGCAATAGAGCGAAGCCAATACCGCAAGTTTTTCGGCTTAATTAAATAAACTTTATTTCTTTCGTATAGTTTTAGAATCTTGATTATAAAAGCATTTCTGCCGTATTCGGTTTCGATCAATAATCTGACGCTATCCGATGGTTCATTGATTCTTTCGATCTCGACATCATTTGTGCTTACACCGTAATTGAATTCCGTGATAAAAAACTCGCCCCACTCGGAAATTCTGTTCAAGAAAAAATACTTGCCCGATTTTCCGTAAACGGAATTCAGCATTTTGTTAAAGACTTCGCCAAACCGCATTAAATCATTAGTTTCAGCATCTTTATTCATTTTGGCGTTACTGCTTTTTGCCTTAACTTGAATGTAATAATCCAAAACATCATCGCAAAGTATTTGCTCAACATAAGATAATTTTAAATCTTCTTTATCTTCGGGATAAGGAAGATTCATAATGTCTTGTTCTAAGATAGAAGTTCCTCTTCCAACACTATATTCATTACTTGTTGTTATAATAAAAAATCTGTAAAGATTATTATTTTTTTCAAATGACTCATATAAGTTATAAAGAATTTTGCGCTCACTTTTTGGTGCAGATATTCCGATTATTGAATCTTTGAATGTTAAATATTCATCTGAGAAATAAACTGGAATTTTCTTAGTTCCCAAATTCTCTTTGATAAGCAGATGAGGCGGTTCATAGATTCTTTTATTTCTTGGGCGTATATAGGTTATTGATAGTTCATTTGTAATTCTACTTTTATCAATTCTATTCTCATTAAAGGCTTTTGTAGGAATCATCGGCTTTTTATGGATGTAATCTGCTGGAACTCCATCACCAGCAATATAACCTTCTCCTGAAATCCAATCATCTTTCTTCTTATTTTCTAAGAACTCACCAATAGAAGGAATTTTTGCAAGCCGTTCAATTAGATTATGAAGTCTCCCACCACCTAACAAGTTACATTTCCAAACGTGTTTATCGTTCAGTGCGTTTTGTTGTGAAACGTAGTGAAAATCGTATTTATCAATCTCAAAAAATATTCTATCTTCAATACTTTTTGTTCTACGGACTGTAACGTGAGTAATTGATTTCTCTTCATTATGATTTTGTTTTCGGACAAATATAGCGGCAGTCGGCACATCAGCTTCAAATAAAACCGCATCTAAATTAGTAAAATCCAGTATTTGAAACACTTGATTTTTAGGAAAAAAGTGTTTTCTAAACTCAATCGAATTGTTATAAAGAAGCGGTGCAGACGGCATTATTAAACACAATAAACCATTTTCTTTGAGCAATTTTGGCGATTGTTCAAGAAACATTAGGGCAGTTTGATTGTCAGGATAAATCTGTTGTTTACTTTTGGAAACAATATCATCGTTCAGATTTACTCTTTTTATCTCAGTTTTTCCATCTGATTTTTTTTCTTTATATTCACCGATGGTTTTCCCCTGCTCATCTTTTTTCAAAGTAAGACTTATAAATGGCGGATTTCCGATTACCAAATCAAAAGTGCCTAAGTTTACTTCGTCAATATATTCAAAAAAATTTCTATGTTTGAAGTTATCTCGGAAGGTGCCGTCGAATTTCAATTCATTCCAAATTTCCGGCGGAGTAAGTTCATCGCACAATGCTAAACACAAACTAAAAATCGTCAGACGAACAGCATCTTCTTCGATGTCAATACCATAAATATTCTTCTTAAGAATTTGTAAGAGTTCTTTTGAATCCAAACGCTTTAATTCACCAGTTTTCTTGAATTTAGCAAAACGATGCCTTTGAACTAACTGTTTAAAAGCGGAAACCAAAAAAATTCCCGAACCGCAACTTACATCAATTGTTTTAACCGATGTTCTTTCAAATTCTTTTTGCGGCATTACTTCGTCAATCAATGTGTTGACCAACAATTCAGGCGTATAAACAGCATCTTTCCGCTCGTTCAAAAGTTCTTCATAAACGGAACTGATAAGTTCAACAGGCAAATGATTAAATGAATATTGTTTCCAAAAATAAAACTGACCTTTATCAAGATCAATATCGCCGTAAAGAAATAAGGCTAAATCAGTCAAATCTGAATTTTGGACTAATTCCCTTTCGTTAGGATCATTCCATTCAAAGATTTTTCCGTTAAAGTGTCGGCTCAATTCATCGAATAAATCAATTATTTTTCCCTGTTTTATAACATTACAAAAATCCTCAGCATTGAAATTTTTTCTAAAAAAATCCCTTGCTAAATAACCTTTGTTTTCTGAACTAGAAGAATTTTCATTAGTTTCATTACCGCGTTCTTCTAAGTATTTTATTAAAAGCGAAAATACCAACAATTTATTGGCTGTTTGCTTTGGCAAATTTGCATTGGTAATAAACTTTTCACGCCGAACGGTTTTGAGATTTTTTATTAAAGCAGTATAGGCAGAAGTGCTATCTAAAAAATGCTTTTTGTTTTTCTCATTTTCCCAAAAAACGCCGCTATCAAATAATTTTCTTGAATAAAGATTAATTGCGTCGGAAGCAATATTTATTGCAGGAACAATCGGACTCGTTTTGATTTCCTTATTTGAAGTGTCAACAGGTTTACGGGCATCGAAAATTTTGACATCTGTTTTCTCAATGACAATAAACATCGGAATTCGGGAAAAGCTCCACAAATCACGATGAATTTCTGCTAACCGCTTTTCATCTAAAATATTATCTGTATTGTCATAAATATAAATTTGCGGAATTGGTGAGCGACCATCTTTAAAGAGTCGAAAATAAACGGCTGTTACGCCAAATTGTTCTGCATCTTCGAGCGCAAAAATTATTGATGAATCAAGTGAATCTATTTTATCTTTTAATGCCGAAACTAAATGCAAAGAGTCATTTTCAACAAAATCCATTTTTTTCAGATTTTCTTTAAATAAGCCCATAAATCGTTTTATTTATTAATTTAGTTTCTATCCTGTGATTTTTTCGGAAAAGCTTTGTGAATTTATATCATAAGTTCATATGAAAAAATTTTCCACACGTGAAACAAAAAAAAAGCGAGATTATTTCTCGCCTTTTTCATTGCCGAAACTTATCTTGTATTATCAACAAATTTCAGGCTTTTTATTTGTTTTAAGCGCGGATCGTCTTTGTCGAGGATGTAGCCGAGATAGTTTTTGAGGGCGTTCATTCGTTCGATTATTCCGGTGTCGCGGTTGTAGATGTAGGCGTTGCGGGTGTTGCGCTCGGTGCGCGTGGCGACTTTGGCGGCGAGCGCGGCGTTGTGCGCGGTTTGCAGTGTGTCAACCCATGCCGCGATTGCGGGTGATTTGAAATCGGTTTCGTTCGGGTTGTAGGCGGCGTTCGATGTCAGTTTGCCCGAAAAGGTGCGGAGACTTTCCAGAATTCCCGAATAACTGCGGCGTGAAACCGAGGCGTTTTTCGGGGCATCGCCCACGCCGTTTGCCGGGTCGGATGTGTCGGGCGTTTTTTGGTTGATGCGGACGGCGTTCAGACGGTAAACGTCCGACTGCAATCCGGCAACGAAATTATCTTCGAGATTTTGAGCGCGGACGGCTTTCATCACCAGCGAAACGCGTTTTGAAACGGGTTTGAAAGCGGCGATCTGCGCGTCAACCGCCGCTTGTTCGGCGATTCGCGCCGTCAGAAGGGATTGCGTCATCTGCGTAAAATTCGTCTCGAATTCGAGCAGCGCGGTTTTGGCGATCAGCGGGTTGGTCGGTTTGTATGCCGCGCCGACGCTTTCGATGATCGTATTTGCGATATGTATGTTTTCCTGATTTTTCGCGTGTGTTCTTTCCGAAGTGCTGATTTTGGTTTGTATGTTGTCATTTGCCATAGATTTATTTTTCGTGCTTGAAACGCAGGCGAAGGCTTTGGGGAAAAATTGAGTTTTCCGTGGGCAGTTCCGGGAG
>JALHNX010000203.1 GCA_022843305.1 Pyrinomonadaceae bacterium
GAAGAAGCGATTCGCGGTTTGCTGAAATGGGCGGTCAAACGCCATCCGCTCGATAATTTTATCGCGTCGGTTTCGCCGACCAATCCGGCTTCGACCGCGCTCGTCAAAAAACTCGGCTTCGAAAAGATCGGCGAACAGATTGACGAAACCGACGGTCTGGAATTTGTTTACCGGCTTGCCGCCGAAAAATTAAAATCTTTAAAATGACGAAACTTTCCATTCAAATAAACGATCAAAGTTATGTAGTTAACCGCAAAAATCCGCTTCACATTTCGATTCCAATGCGGTTTAACGGCGCGCAGCCGAACGCTTACGGCGTTGAAAAAGCGACTTCCGAGCCTTGCCAGGCAGGCGAAATCGTCGGCGACACGCGGCGCGGCGGAAGCGTCAATTTCGAGCAGTATAAGTTTATCCCGCACTGCAGCGGCACGCATACCGAATGCGTCGGGCATATCACGCACGAGCGGATTTCCGTTCACGATTGTCTGCGGGAGGCGTTTATTCCGGCGCGTTTGATTTCCGTCAAGCCGGAAAAAGCCGCCGATTCCGGCGAGACTTACGCGGTTGAATTGAACGAAAATGATTTGTTAATTACGCGGAAAACGATCGAGAATTCTTTGGAAAATCTCAAATTTCAAATTTCAGATTTCAAATTAAACGGTTGTCCGAAGGCTTTGATAATCCGCACTTTGCCGAACGATGAAAGCAAGCTGACGAAAACTTATCTCGAAGAAATTCCGCCGTTTTTGACGACCGAAGCGATGCTGTTTTTGCGCGAAACGGGCATCGCGCATCTGCTCGTCGATCTGCCTTCGATCGACCGCATTTTCGACGAGGGAAAACTTTCGAATCATCGAATCTTCTGGAATGTCGCGCAGGGAGCGTTTGAAATTTCGGCGGAAAGTTTAATTTATAACACGATTACCGAATTGATTTACGTCAGAGACGAAATCGCGGACGGAAATTATTTATTAAACCTGCAAATCGCGCCGTTTGCTTCGGATGCGAGTCCGAGCCGCCCGATTCTTTTTGCGATCCGATAAAAAAAGCGAACGTTAAATTTAACGTTCGCTTTTCAACTTTTAATTCAAACGAATTTATTGAACGGGAATTTTAACTTCGCGTCCGGCGACGAGCGCGGCGTTGATCGAAGTCATTCCGTTCAGGTTCGCAACGTCAACCGGATTCGCGCCGTAACGCTGGGCGACTTTGGCGACCGTATCGCCCGAAACCGCTTTCACCACGCGAACGCCGCCGGTTGTCGGAACTGCCGGCGTTTGATTGGTCGGTCGCTGATAAGAAGTATTATTCACGCGATTGCCGAAAGGAATAACGACCTTGCCGCTCGGCACGCTCATTCCGGGATTTGCCGCCATCAAATCGGCAACCGCAATTCCCGTGCGGTTTGAAATGTTCTGCCACGTTTCGCCCGTGACGGATTTCGCCAGTGCCGCGTTATTGATCTTTTGCGCCGGCATCCGTTTGAAAATCGCAACAACTTCGTTGCCTTTTCCGGGCGGAACACGCACGTTATAAGGTTCGGGCGGGGTCATATTCGTGCGAAATTCGGGATTCAGATAACGCATATATTCGACCGTCGTGTCCGAAGCCTGTGCGAGCAGTGAAAGAGAAGTCGAAGCCGGAACGCGAACCGTATCGTAGGTCAGCGGCGGCGCGGGACGAACCTGTCCGAAACCGTATTGCTGCGGATTGTTGGCGATCAAGATCGTCGCCAAAATATTCGGTACATAATTGCGGGTTTCTTTCGGCAGATACGGGTAAGCAAGCCAGAAATTCGAAGCGCCGGCGCGCGCGATCGCGCGGTCAACATTGCCTTCGCCGCAGTTGTAACCCGCCATCGCCAATTCCCAGTTACCGCCGTAGCGGTTGGCAAGAAATTTCAGGTAACGAGCCGAAGCGCGGGTCGCGGCTTCAAAACTGTTGCGTTCGTCAACATATGCCGTGCGGCGCAGACCGTAACGCGCACCCGTGCCGGGAATAAACTGCCATAAGCCCGACGCAGATGCCCAAGACATTGCGGTCGGTTTCCACGCGCTCTCGACCTGTCCGAGCCACGCGACGTTTTCGGGAATTCCTTCCTCGCGGAAAATGCGGCGCGCCATGCGCATAAACATTCCCGAGCGATAAAGACCGGTTTCCATCGTCTTGCGTCCGCGTCCCTGATAATAGTTGATGTATTGCTGAATCATCGGATGAACCTGAAAGGTAAATCCGAGCGATTTGTTGGCAACCGCAACCTCGACCATTTTGTATTGCTGTTGCGCGAGGGGATTATTTTCGACATCCTGTTCTTCGGGTGTCAATTCGAGTTTCGACAGTTCATCAAGCGGCGAAGGTTCAAATTTTTGGTCGGTAAATCCGACGAGCGAATCGGTTAATTGATTCGTATTCGGAACGACCGACGCGATGATCGAATTATTATTCGTCGGCGTTTGCTGCGTCGGAACGGTCAAAACGAGTTTGGCAACTTTGTCAGCTAAATCATTGTCAATCGTCCAACCGCAAGTTGCCGAAAGCGAACGAATTTGCGGAATCTGGGTTTGGTTCGGAAATTCCATCCGGTAAACCGTTTCAATCAGTTGATTATAGCAGTCACGCGCTTTCGCGTTGTTGTTTGAAGCCAAATTAATTCCCGAAATCAGGAAAGCCTCGACCGATTTGTCGAAATCGTCACGCGCCTGCGGACGGCGGTTGTCTTGCAGATTTAATAAACCTTGTTTGAAATATCTTCCCGAATCGGAAGTAATTTGCTGAATCCGCGCTTCGGCTTGTTCAGCCTGCGCGGGTTTGGTGTTGTTTCGTCCGTCCGAAGTTACGGAAGTAACTTGCGCCGAAACGAAAGAATTAAGAACAAAAGTTAAAATTGCGGTAAAATTGAAAACCTTAAAAAGGCGTGTATTCATCAATTTCGTCTATACTCCTTACGATAAATTTTTCAGGGTTAGGGCGAATCGCTGAAACGACCTAAAATCGAGAGCGTCCAAATTGCTAACGCCCGTAAATACGAAAAGTTTCTTTTTGTCGTTGTTTATTATAATTGACAAGCAAAAACCTTTCCAAAGTAACACATTAAAAACACCGTTGTCAAAGCACAAAACGCCCATAAATATTAGCTTTTACGCTATATGTTTATCAAAACGGCGAATTCTGCCGGCGATTGTTATTGCTTCGCCTTGGCAGTTTGCGCCTTCGCTTTCGTGTTCGGCACAACCTTTTCGCGCAAAGCCTCCCGGAAAACTTCGCGCACATTCTCTACATATATAAATGTCAAATCGTCTATAACTTCCTGTGGTAAATCTTCCAGATCGCGCTTATTAGGCGCAGGAATGATGACCGTCTTGATATGTGCACGTCTTGCCGCGAGAATCTTCTCTTTGACTCCGCCAATCGGCAGTACGTTGCCTCTTAAAGTTATCTCGCCCGTCATCGCCACATCTTTGCGGACAGGACGCTGTGAAAGGACGGAAACAATCGCCGTCGCCATTGTAATGCCCGCGCTCGGACCGTCTTTCGGAATCGCGCCTTCGGGAATGTGAACGTGAATGTCGTAATTTTCGAAATCATCCTCGTTGATGCCGAGTTCGGTCGCCCGCGCTTTGGCGTAAGAATATGCCGCCTGCGCCGATTCCTGCATCACTTCGCCGAGTTGTCCGGTCAATTGCAGTTTGCCTTTGCCGCGTGTTTTCAAGGCTTCGATAAACAAAATATCGCCGCCGACCGCCGTCCACGCTAAACCCGTAACAGTTCCGATTGAATCTTTTTTCAATGCTTCTTCAGGGAAGATCTTCGGCGCGCGTAAGTAGTCTTTAACCGCGTTTGCGGTCACTTTGATGGGTTCGAATTTGTCTTCTTCTTCGGCTTTTTTCCGCGCAATTTTGCGGCAGACCTTGCCGATTTCCCTTTCGAGTTGTCGCAATCCGGCTTCCTGCGTGTATTCGCCAATAATTTTCGCCAGCGCCTTGCGCTCGAATTTCACGTCTTCTTTTTCCAAGCCGTTTTCTTCGACCTGTTTCGGAACCAGATGCCGCCGCGCGATTTCGAGTTTTTCTTCTTCCGTGTAACCGGAAAGCGAAATAATCTCCATCCGGTCGCGCAAAGCGGGCTGAATCGTGTCCAGAACATTCGCCGTCGTCATAAACATCGCGTTCGAGAGATCAAACGTGACGTTCAGATAATTATCGCGGAACGAAAAATTCTGTTCGGGGTCGAGAACTTCGAGCAAAGCGGACGACGGATCGCCGCGAAAATCTGCGCCGACCTTATCAATCTCGTCGAGCATGATCAGCGGATTATTTGTTTCGGCTTGCTGAATCGCCTGCACGATTCTGCCCGGCATCGCGCCGACGTAAGTTCTGCGATGACCGCGAATTTCGGCTTCGTCGTGCAAACCGCCAAGTGAAATGCGAACGAATTTGCGGTTCAATGCCCGCGCAATCGAACGCCCGAGCGACGTTTTACCAACTCCCGGCGGTCCGACAAGGCAAAGAATCGAGCCTTTCGGTTTTTCGCGCAGTTTGCGAACCGCAAGTGCTTCGACGATTCTTTCTTTGACGCGTTCCAAACCGTAATGGTCTTCGTCGAGAATTTTTTCAGCCTTTTTCAGATTCAGATTATCCTTCGACGCTTTCGACCACGGCAGTTCGGTCATAATGTCGAGCCAATTCCGCAAAGTCGCCGTTTCCGCCGTGTCGGGATGCATTCGTTCGAGTTTTTTAAGCTGTCTGAGGGCTTCTTCTTCGGCGTGCGAAGGCATTTTCGCCTTTAAAATTTTATCGCGGTAAAGTTCGATTTCTTCAAAAAGTTCGTTGCCTTCGCCGAGTTCCGATTGAATCGCTTTTAATTGCTGGCGGAGAAAATATTCGCGTTGCGAGCGGTCAATGTCGGCGCGCGCCTGTGTGTTGATTTCCTGCTGAACGGTCAGCACGTCAATTTCCTTGCTCAAAAGTTCGTTGACGCGGCGCAGACGCAAAACGGGATCGAAATTATCGAGAACGCTCTGCGCGTCTTCGACCTTTAATTCGAGATTCGAGGCGGACAGATCCGCCAAACGTCCCGCGTCGTCGAGATTTGAAATAATCGCCAAAACTTCGGGCGAAATGTTTTTGCCAAGATTTGCGGCGCGTTCCATCGAAGCCCGGACGTTTCTGACAAGCGCTTCGACTTCCAGAGAATTCGGCGGCGGAAGCGGTTCGGGAATCGGCGTGAGGTTTGCTTTGATGTAATCGCCGCCCGCGTCAACCGATTCGATGCGGGCGCGCGAAAGTCCCTGAATCAAAATGCGGATTCGCCCGTCGGGCAGCTTCAGCATTCGCATAATCACGGCAACCGTGCCGACTTTATATAAATCTTCCTGCACCGGTTCTTCCTTGTCCACGTCTTTTTGCGAGACGAGCATAATCATCCGGTTCTGGCTCAAAGCCTCGTCAACCGCTTTTATCGAGCGGTCGCGCGAAACAAACAGCGGAACGATCATAAACGGATAGATCACGATGTCGCGCAAAGGGAGAACGGGCAGCTGCGTCGGAATCTGCATTTGCTGAGGGTCGTTTATATCTGGTTCGACCAATTTCTCAGAGAAATCTTCAACTTCATCCATAGTTAATATGTTAAAAACAGAAAAGGTAAAAGGCAAAAGGCAAAAGGCAAAAATTATTCTAAAAACGACTGCCTTGAATACTGGTTTTAAAGCGGAACGTTACTAATTTTGCCCTTTGCCTTTTGCCTTTTTACTTTTGCCTTTTGCCTTTCCCTTTTTTCTCGCTTTCCTTATCGCGGGAACGCACAAGGTATTTGAGTTCGGTCATAAATTCCGAAACGTCTTCGAATTCGAGATAAACGGAAGCAAAGCGGACATACGCAACCTTATCGAGTGCTTTTAAGCGATGCATAATAATCTTGCCGAGATCGTTGGTCGAAAGCTCGCGGTCGGGAGAATCCTGCACCGATTTTTCGACTTCGTTAACGATGGCTTCGAGCTGCGAGGCAGAGATCGGACGCTTTTCGCAGGCGCGCATCAAGCCGTTCATAATCTTATTGCGCTCGAAAATCTCGCGTCTGCCGTCCTTTTTGACGACCATATACGGGATTTCGTCAATCCGTTCGTAAGACGTAAAACGGCGACCGCACAAAATACATTCGCGGCGGCGGCGAATCGAATCGCCGTCTTTCGATTCGCGCGAATCCACGACTTTATCCTCAAGATGACCGCAAAATGGACAACGCATAATTTTTTAGTTGAAAGTTGACAGTAAAGAGTGGAAAGTTAATTTTCAATAAAGAAAATTTAATGTTCGGTTTGCGGCTCAATGCTTTCGACACTTCTTTCCGCACTTTCCACTTTCCACTTTCCACTTTTAGTTTTTTGCTCTCCTTCTTCGATTTCTTCGACGGCGTGTTCGCTCGACAGCAAACTTCTGAACCGCGCAATCGAAATATCGCCGTGGAAAAAATAATAAAACCCGAAAATCAGTGCCGGCGCGAAATAAACGAGATGCATAACAATTGAAATCGCCGCCGCGTCATTCGGCAGAACACCTAAAAATATCAAACCGCCCGCCGTCACCGCGTGAAACGCGCCCGCCGCGCCGCCCGGTGTCGGAATCAGCGAACCCATTGCCGCCCAAAACATCACAAACATTGCCCCGACAAGCGAAATATTAATCGGCAGATTGAACGCCAGAATAACAAGCCACGTCGGAACGGCAATCGAAAGCCAAAGCAAAAACGTCCAAAATACAACCCAGAAAATTTCGCGTGCGCTTTTTAGAATCTGAAGCGACGCGGCAAGCTGCCGCATCAAGCTCAGAAAAACCCGGCGAATCCGACGCGGCACGAATTTTTTATCGGTTAATTTTTCAGCCTTGGCGATTATCGGGGCGGAAAATTTTTGATAAATGAATAATCCCAAAAAGCCGACCGCGACCCCCGCGAGCAATATATTGCCGACAAATTTGACGTAGGCAAACTCTCTTTCGCGTCCGACGGGAGCATCAAACCACAACAAATTAACGGAAAAAAAACAAATCAGCGCGGCTAAATCAAAAATCCGTTCCAGTCCTAAAGTTACGAGCGCGGCTGACGGGCGAACACGCCGATCGCGCATCGGAAGCCACATCGGGCGCACGATCTCGCCCGCTCTGCCGACGAAAAAAACCGCCGCGAATCCGACCGTCGTCGTCGCAAAAAGTTCTTTCAGAGAGGATTCGGTAATCGGCGCGAGCAAAACTTTCCAGCGAAAGGCGCGCAACAGATAACCCAGACAAATAACCGAGACCGCCAGTAAAATATAAAAAGGATTAGCCTTTTGCAAGCTGTCGCCGACTTCCTGCCAGTTCAGATTACGTCCGAAAAACCAGAGTATAAAAACGGCAAATAAACAAAGTAATATAAATTTGATGGATTTTCGCAAAGCGTTAATTTCCAGCCTTGAAGTAAAATTTCTTTCGTTCCAAAATGATTCTATGAACTGCGGCATATTTGACAGTCTTGTTAAATATGCAACAAAGACAAAAGATTACAGTATTTTCAAGTGAAAAGTAAAAACGAAAGTGAAAAAGTTTAAATGTGAAAAAGGGAAAAAGTTGCTTATTTGTAAAGAGAATACTTTTTCACTGTTTCACTTTTTCACCTTTTCATTTTTAGTTTGGAACTTTTCTTTTTATACAAGCGTAGAAAGATTTTGACAAAGCACAGTTTTTCAGCTTTGTTGCTTTAGCAAAAGGTGATTGGCTTACTGGAGAAAGAGCGTTGGAAGCATTAAAAGTAGCTTCGGAAAATAATGGGGCTGAACTTGTGCGGCGGTGTCGTGCCGGCGATGGTGCGGCGTGGGAAGAGATCGTGTCGCTTTATTCGCGCCGGATTTTTAATCTCGCGTATCGCTTTACGTCGAGCCTCGAAGCGGCGGAAGATTTGACGCAGGAAGTTTTTATCAGGATTTACCGGACGCTCGAACAATACGATGCCAAACAGGGCGATCTGTCGAATTGGCTGATGCGTCTGGCACGAAATTTGATAATTGACGATTACCGCCATCGCCAGCGAAATCCGCAGGACTCGATGGCAGACGACGTTGAAGACCATACGTTTCATCTGCGTTCAATCGGCGGTTCGGCGCAGAAGGAAATTGAAAGAAAAGAACTTGCGGCGCAGGTTCAGGACGGAATTGACAAACTGCCAACGGATTTGCGAACCTGTGTAATTTTACGCGACATCGAGGAATTGAGTTATCAGGAAATCGTTGACGTTTTGAAAATTCCCGAAGGCACGGTCAAATCGCGTATCAATCGCGGACGCATCGAACTGGCAAAGATTTTGCGGCGGATGAGAGTCGTTACTATTTAGCACATTTTGCGGAGGCGACTACAGATTAAAAATATCTGAGATTTGAGAATTGAGTTTTGAAATTGACGCGAAAGCGTCGCTGATAAGGCAAAAAATTATGAATATTAACGCCATTGTCGAGAAAGATTTTGAAAAGTTTTGATACAAGGGGTTTTAGGTTTTTATGAGTTACAAGGATGAAAGAATAATAGAATGTGCGGAGTTCGAAGAACTTCTGACCGATTATCTGGACGGAACGCTCGAACGCCCGACTCACAAAGCGGTTGCGGCGCACGCGCTGAAATGCCCGCTGTGCCACGCACTTTTGAACGAAGTTAAGGACGCACTTTCGGTATGCCACGAAATTTCTGCGCCGAAACATTCAATGACGCATCTCGAAGCGCGAATTCTTTCAATGACGATGCCCGAAACGGCGATGTCCTGCGCGCAATTTGAAGAACATTTAACGGATTATCTCGACGGATTTCTGCCCGCGACGCTTTTCCATCGCTGGGAACGTCACGCGGTTTTATGCGATAGCTGCACGGATCTGCCGGGCGCGGTCGTCCGCTCGATCGCGGCTTGCTACACCTACAAAATGGACGAACTGGCAGTTCCGTCAGGCTTGCACGACAAGATTCTGAAAGCGACGATCGGCACGACCGAAGCCAAAACAGTTAAAGCTTCGTGGACGGCGCAAGCCGCCGAATGGGTTCGCGGTCTGCGTTTCCCGATCGGCGTTCCGCAATTCGCGTCGGTTTTGATGATGCTGATTTTCGCGGCGTTTATGTTCAGCCAGACGGTTTCCGCCGACGGTACGCAAATTTTCCAACTCGCCCAGCAAACTTATAAACAAAGTGCCGATGTGGTTTTGGGTGAAAAAAATAGTTCGTCAAACAACCCGAATCCGAATCAGCAGCCTGTTCAGGGAACTTACGTTAATAACGAGGAAAGTAAATAATGAATTGTGCTTATCACAGCCACAATGGAGCGACAGTCAGCTGCAACGGGTGCGGAAAACCGCTCTGCGCGGCTTGCGACCACCGCATTAAAGGTTTCCCGTATTGTCAGGACTGCATCGTTCTCGGCGTTGATTTGCTGAGAAGTCATAATCAATCCTCGAATTCTTCTTACGTTAAAGCGCAGACTTCCCCTTTCGCGGCACTCATCTTGTCGTTTATCTGTCCGGGACTCGGCGCGGCTTACAACGGGCAAACCTACAAAGCATTGATCTATTTCGCGGTTTCGGTCGGACTTTTTCAGATGGCGATCTTATCGGGAATGCCGCTTTTTGTGTTCGGCGTTCTGGGAATGTGGCTTTATTCGGCGGTTGACGCGTGGAAAACCGCACGCCTGATTCGCTCGGGTGCGCAACCGGATTTGGCGGAAGATATTCTGGTGCAGAGATTTTCGGGCAACCCGAAGCTGTGGGGAATTCTTCTAACGGTTCTCGGCGCGACATTTTTGCTTCAGATGTTTTTCGATTTACGGCAAGTTATGCGCGGTCTTCTGCCGGTTTTTCTGATTGGTCTGGGACTTTATATTTTGAGAAATTATATTTTCAAATCCGAGACAAGCGCATCGAACGATGCCGATTTTTCGCGCCGCACCGAAACGCCGAGCTTTATCAGCGCGATGAGCGACGCGAATTATCAAAGCGAGAATTTTGATGCCAACAGCGAATATCCGACACAGGTCAGAGCAAAGAGTTGGAAAAATCGCTAAGAAAGTTTAATATGGAAGCAGGACGGTTTTAGACGTTTTTATAAAATGTAACCGTCCTGCGGATTAAATCAAAAGTTTTAACAAGGAAATTAATTTTATGCCGATAGCAATTAAAGCCGCTGCAGGAATTATTGGAAGTATTTTAGCGATCATCGCTTTGGTGATTGCCGTTTTGAAAGGAATACTGGCTCTTATCAGTTTTGTCACGCTGGCAATTAAAATAGCTGTCATCGGATTGTTCGTGGCGGTTTTCATTATCATCGGTTTGATGGTTTTCAGAACTTTCAGAGATAAGCGCAGCAAGTCGAAAGATTAAGCTAAACTCTTGAACGTAAGCAGTTTAGCTTACCACTATCGCATCAAAAACCGCTAACGGCTTGATTAATGCGATAGGGTGTGTTAGGTTTTTACTTTCCGTTTACTTTAACAGAAACAACGATTTAC
>JALHNX010000204.1 GCA_022843305.1 Pyrinomonadaceae bacterium
GCGCCGACGTGCCCGATGCGTTATCGTCCGCGCCGCGATGAATTTCGGTGGAATTTACCGCGAGGCTCGAAGTTCCGCCTTTCCCGAGATGATCGTAATGCGCGCCGATGACGATCGCCTCATTCTTCAAAACATCGTCATTGCCTTCCAAAACGCCGACGACGTTGTAAGCGTCGGTTTGCTGTTTGACGAGATTGACCTTGAAACTGACGGTCGGCGACAGATCGCGGAAATTTACTTTCACCTTCGCGGTCGTGTCTTTTTTCATCATCGTCAGGGTTTCGATGGTTTTCAGCTCCGCGCCTTTGATGCCGAGAATATTCGCCGCCGTCTGGCGCGAAACGGCGAAAACGGGAACGGCGGTTTCGCCCTGCGTTTGGTCATACTTGATCTTCGTTAGACGGTCGTTTTCAAATTTTTCGTCACGCGCAATCAGCAAAAGCCCGACCGCGCCTTTGTCTTTGGCGATTTTCGCTTTGGCGTGAACCGTGAAACGCGAAAAGGCGGAACGCGGCGTGTCGTTTTCGGGATTTCCGTCAAACGCAAGCACGACTTTGCCCCGCACGTCCAAGCCGTCGTAATCGTTAAAATTCGATTCGGCGGATTCGATGCCGTAACCCGCAAAAATTACGGGCGCGTTCGCGGCTTCGCCGTTCGGCGAAAGCAAAAGCGGTCTGACCGGATTGCTTTGCTCGACCTGCACCTGCGGACTGTTGACATTTTTAAGATTCAGCTTGAATTCGTTGCCCGTTTCCGCAACTTCAACGCCCGTCGTGTAAGGAAATTTTTGCAGAAAATTCTTACTCGTCTTGCCGTTCACGACGTTTGAAACGCCCGCTTTGAGCTTATACTGCGCGAAAAGATTGGCGATGTATCCCGCCGCAACCGTCGCGCCCTGTTCGCCCGTCCGCCGACCTTCGAGCGCGTCCGAAGCCAGATAACCGACATTCTTCCGCAAATTTTGCTCGACCGGATCAGCCTTTTGCGCGGCAACGCTGAAAACAAAGGAGATTAAAAGTAGAAAACTTAAAAATTGCTTTTTCATAAAACGGAACGCCGTCATCCTGACGGCTATGAACGCGGTTAGCGTTCAAACAACTTTACATTAAATTCAACTTGAATATTCATTGTGTTCGTTAGATTGCTCAGGCAATCTGTGCCGTCAGGATGACGGCGTTCCTTTAATCAACCCAATCGGCGATGAAAACGTTCGTTTCGCCGTCTTTCGCCTGATTGCGGTTCGACGCGAAAACGAGTTTTTTGCCGTCGGGCGAGAACATCGGGAAACCGTCGAAAGATTCGTTGAACGTTACTCTTTCGAGTCCCGTGCCGTCAACGTTTATTAATGCCAGATCGAAATTTCGTTTGCGCGGATCGGTTGCAAAATAGTTCGTGCAGAAGATTATTTTTTTACCGTCGGGCGTGAAAAACGGGGCGAATGAAGCCGCGCCGAGCTTTGTTATCTGACGTTTGTTCGTGCCGTCGGCGTTCATCACCCAGATTTCGAAATTGTTCGGTTCGATCAAATCCTCGCTCAGACGCTGTTTGTAGCGCGCGATCTCGGCTTCGGTTTTCGGATGAAAGGCGCGATAGACGATCTGTTTCGAGTCGGGCGAGAAAAATGCGCCGCCGTCGTAGCCGAGTTCGGTCGTCAGACGTTTGACGTTTTTGCCGTTCGTGTCCATCGAATAAAGATCGAGATCGCCGTCGCGCATCGAAGTGAAAATAATCTTTTTGCCGTCGGGCGAAACGGTCGCTTCCGCGTCGTAGCCGTTGGTTTTCGTCAATTGTTTAATGCCCGAACCGTCGGCGTTGGCGGTAAAAATGTCGTAGGTCGGATAGATCGCCCAAACGTAGCCTTTGGAAAAATCGGGATTCGGCGGGCATTCTTTTGCGCCGAGATGGGTCGAGCCGTAAAGAATCTTTTTGCCGTTCTTGAAAAAATACGAACAGGTCGTGCGCCCTTCGCCGTTGGAAACGCGTTTAACGCCGGAACCGTCAATGTTCATCGTAAAAATCTGGTCGCATTTCATATCGCCGCGTTTCGATTGAAAGATCAGGCGTTTGCCGTCCGGCGAAAAATACGCTTCGGCGTTTTCGCCGCTGTTGGTCAGTTGTTTGATGTTCGTCAGGCGTTTTTCGCCTTCAATGGATAGGGAATTGGTTTGCGCCGAAATGGTCGCCGTAAGTGCAAAGATAAAAATCAAAGACAAGTGTTTCATAAATTAAATTTTATCAGTATCGGATTTTAGTGGTTGAATCTAAAATCATAAGTATAACGAATCAAAATGTGAAGTGAAACTGATTGGATTTATTAAATAATTCAGTTCCGCTTTCGGTTTTACGATTTTATTTATTTTTAAGGGTGAACAATGGGATTTGAAACAAAAAAGGAAGTTTTGGAATGGTATGAACGGCAGCCGCGCGCTTTGACGAATGAGTTTATCGAAAACATCGCGTGGCGCGATGTCAAAAATTACGAATTGAACGAAAAATTCGTCCCTGTCCTGCTTTATATGCGCGATGTCGAGGTTTTGACCGATATGTATTACAGCGAAATGCGCCGCACGCCGACCGGCAAAGACCCTTATATCAGCAAGTTTATGGAGCGTTGGGGGATTGAAGAAATCACGCACGGCGAGGTTATCAATCGTTTTCTGAACGAAGCCGGTTATGAAACGGGCGAAAAATGGAAAGATCAGGTTCACCGTTCGGTTTCGCGCTTTTATAAAGCGAATACTTATCTGCTGACGCTGCTCACGAATCTGATCGGGAAACAATTCACGGCGACCCATATGACGTTCGGCGCGATTCACGAAATGTCCACCGCGCAAGCCTATCGCCGGATGATGAAAATGGCGAATCATCCGGTTTTGACCGAAATTATGACCGCGATCATCCGCGAAGAATCAGCGCATTCTAAGTTTTACGCAAATATCGCACAGATCGAACTGAAACGCAGCGAGCTTTCGCAAAAAGTCGCGCGGTTTATCATCGGTAAATTTTACAAACCGGTTGGACAAGGTTCGCGCCCGAAAAAACAGACGCACTACGCCATCGGCACTCTGTTCAGCGGAAAAGAAGGTCTGGATTGGCTTGACCGCAACGTGACGCAGAAACTTCAGACATTACAGGGCATTTACGGTCTGACAAAAGTGACCGATACAATCGCACGGATTCAAAACAAACAATTTGCGTGAATTTTAAAGTAAATATGATGCTCGGCAATTTTTCTGAGATCCTCAGCAAAATATTATATGACCCTCAGAAGTTTTGCTGAGATGCTCAGAAAAATAGTTTTGATGCTCGGCAATTCTCCTGAGCATCAAAACTATTTTCATTTAGCACTCTTCAAATCTTCGTTTGAACCGTTTTAGTTTGCCGCGTTATTGCCCGCGTTCTAATTGAGCGGCACGGATTTCGTCGGCTTGGGCAAGCTGGGCGTTGCCTTTCGCTTTGTAAACGGCGGCGCGCGCGCGGTAAAGATTCGGAAAGCGCGGATTTATTTGAAGACCGCGATTGAAATCCACGAGCGCCGCGTCCAAATCTTTGAGATAGATCAGCGTAATTCCGCGATTCAGATAAGCGTCAACATAATTCGGCGCAAGCCGGATCGCCGCGTCGAAATCCTTTCTCGCCTTTTTCCAATCCTCGGTTTTGACGAAAGCCGTGCCGCGATTGTAGTAAAGCATCGGTTCGTTGGTGATGACCTTTAAGCCGTCGTCCAAAACCTTGATCGCCTGTTTCGGCTGATTCAGATGATTCAGAAACATCGCGCTTCGCTTGACGTAATAATCGGCGTTGTTCGGGTCTTTTTCGATGAGCTTGCCGTAATAATCCGCCGCCAGTTGAAATTTTCCGTCGCGTTGGGCTTGCGCCGCCGCCTGGAGCATTTCGTTTGTCGTGACGGCGGTCGTTTCGTTGTTTTTCTTTGCGGTTTCATTAACCTGCTGAAGCGTCGTGTTATCGGTCGGTTTTTGAGCGATTTGCGTGTTCTGCGGTTTCACGCCGCCGCGAATCAGGCGCATTTTTTCGACGAAAATATCGGCGTAAAGCTCCAAAGCGCGCCGCGCCGCCGCGATGTAAAGCTCGCGCCGCGCATCAATTACGACGGGCGTAAAAGTAAATTTCGTGTTACCGAAGATAGTTTTTGTTTTATAGGCAGCTTTCGACGCGTCTTCATATGGCTTGTTGCTGAAAAAATCGCGCTGACCGACGGGCAGTTTGCTCGCGTATTGATCGAATTTCAGTTTGCGGTCAATAAACAGCGCGTAGGATTGCGGCACGCTCATCATCGCCGCGATGTTGTAGTTTGCGCCGTATTTTAAATATTTCGTGCCGTCCTGCCAGACCGTATCCTTGCTGGTCGCAAACTCGATTGCCGTAAAATCAACGACCACGTCGAACGATGCGAAATCCGCGTCGAGCGTTTCGGTCATCTTGCCGATCTTTTTCATCTTGCCGAAAGCGAGCAGTTCGCCGAAGCCTTTTGTCTGGTCAACATTGTAGCGGTAAAAAACCGGACCGTTGTTTGCCGTGAACGAAACCCACGCCTGACCGTTGCCGCCGTCGGCGTTGACGTTGTTTTTCTCTAAGGTTACGTCTTCGCGGTTGTTGTAATATTCGGTTTTCGTGATCGCGTCCCAATCCGCGAATTCGATGCCGAGCGCACCGAGTTTTCTTTGCAGGATGATATAAAATTCGTTTGTCAGATTCTGCAAATCCTGATTGGTCATCGCGCCGTCAAGATAAACCGTCACCTTTGCGCTGTTATCGCGTGTTTCGGCGGCGCGCGTCGTGACGATCTTGTAATGCACGCGAACCTGCGAAAGCGCGAGCTTGGTCGTCTTTTTCGCGACATCGGGCTTGCCGAAAGTTCCGGCTTTCAGATAGGTAATCGTTTCGTCGGCGAGTTTTTCAAAACTCTGCGCCGATGCCGTAAAGTGCAAAACGAAAATTGTCAGTAAACCGGAAAGAAATGTTTGATACTTTTTCATAAATTTCTCCTTTAAAAACGTTAAAAAACGTTCCTTTAATAAATCGCAAAATTTTTTGCAGATTCGGGTCAAAAGTTACGGAAAAATTGTCGTTTTGCCGGTTTGCGTATAAAATAACGGAAATCAGACGATTGATTTGCAATTAACCGGCATCTCAAAAAAACAAGTTACACATCTGAAAACCCGACGTGCAAAGGACTTAAAGTTTCTTTGACATTGCCGATGACGGAAAAAACGGAAGTTACACAATTACTTAAAAAATCGCAAAACGGCGACCGCGAATCGCTCGACCGGCTTTTGCCTTTGATTTACGACGAACTGCGGCGCGTCGCGGCAAATCAATTGCAGAAAGAACGCGGCGATCATACGCTGCAGGCGACCGCGCTCGTTCACGAAGCGTATTTACGCCTGCTCGAACAGCGCGAAGTTGACTGGCAAAACCGCGCACATTTTTTCTCGATTGCGGCAGAAATGATGCGGCGGATTCTGGTCAATTACGCCGTTCAGCGCAACGCCCAAAAGCGCGGCGACGGCGCGGCGCGGCTGACGCTGGACGAAGCGATAAGTTTTTCGCACGAAAAGAATTTCGATCTGGTCGCGCTCGACGTTGCGCTGAAACAATTGGCGGAATACGACGAAATACAGGCGCGGATTGTCGAATTGAAATTCTTTGGCGGTCTGACTAACGAAGAAACGGCGGAATTTTTGGAAATTTCCGATTCGACCGTCAAACGCGAATGGCGAATGGCGAAAGCGTGGCTGAAAACGCAACTTTAATTCCAGATTCCAAATTTCAAATTTCAAATTAAAACAATTCGGAATCCGGAATCTGGAATCTGGAATCCGGAATTCTATGGATGCAGAGCGTTACCAAAAAATAAAGAAAATCTTCAATCAATCGGCGGAAATCGCGGTTTCCGAAAGGGAAGATTTTTTAAAATCGGCGTGCGACGACAGCGAAATGCGGCGGGAAATCGAAAAAATGCTCGCGTTTGCCGACGACGCAAACGACACGCTCGACAAAAACGCTTATGAGATTTTTACGAACGGCAAACACTTGAAAATCCCCGAAAAAATCGGTGATTACAAGATTCTGCGCGAGATCGGACGCGGCGGAATGGGCGCGGTTTACGAAGCCGTGCGCGAAAATAAAGACTTTCGTCGGCGCGTCGCTCTGAAAGTTATCAAACGCGGAATGGACACGGACACGGTGGTTTCGCGTTTTCGCGTCGAGCAGAAAATTCTCGCATCTTTAGAACATTCGTTTATCGCGCGTTTTCTCGACGGCGAAATGACCGCCGACGGTTTGCCGTTCTACGCGATGGAGTTTGTCGAAGGAGAGCCGATTGACGATTACTGTGCGGCGAAAAATCTTTCGATTGACGAGCGTTTGAAACTTTTCCGCGAAGTTTGTGCGGCGGTGCAGTATGCGCATCAGAATCTCGTCGTTCACCGCGATTTGAAGCCGAAAAATATTCTGGTGACAAAAGACGGCACGCCGAAACTGCTTGATTTCGGCATCGGAAAAATTCTCACGCCCGACACGGAAGAGGAAATCGGGACGGCGACACAACTCGGAATGATGACGCCGGCTTACGCTTCGCCCGAACAAATTCGCGGCGAACGCATCGGCACGGCAAGCGATATTTACAGCTTGGGCGTGATTTTATATGAACTTCTCACGGGACAAAAACCTTATAAATTCACGTCTAAAAGCCAAATCGAGATCGAAAAAGCGATTTTGGAACTTGAGCCGACAAAGCCATCGGCAATTCAAAATTCAAAGACAAAAGAAATAAATCGCAAATCGCAAATCGCAAATCGCAAATCTTTAAAGGGCGATCTGGACACGATAATTTTGAAGGCGTTGCGAAAGGAGATTTCGGAAAGATACGTTTCGGTCGGGCAATTTTCCGAAGACATCCGGCGTTATCTCGAAGGCGTTCCGATCATGGCGCGTCCCGGAACTTTTTCGTATCGCGCAGCGAAATTTATCCGGCGCAACCGCGTCGGCGTGCTGGCGGCAGGACTTGTTTTTCTGAGTTTATGTATCGGAATCGCGGCGGCGATGTGGCAGGCGCGACGCGCCGAACAGCAGAAAATTCTGGCTGAAAAACGGTTTTCGGAAGTGCGGCAAATTGCCAACAATGTTGTTTTTAAGTATACGGACGCGATTTCAAATCTGCCGAATTCGGCGGAAGTCAGAGAAATGCTTCTGCGCGACGCGAGCGATTATCTCGACCGTCTGGCGCAGGATGCCGGAAACGACACGGCGCTGCAGCGCGAGCTGGCGGCGGCTTATACAAAACTCGGCGACATTCGCGGCAGACCGCACAGCGCGAGTTTGGGCGATACGGCGGGCGCAATCGAAAGTTACGAAAAAGCCGTTCCGCTGCTGGAAAATGTTTATCGAAACGCGCCGTCGGGCGAAAAAACGCAAATCGCCGCCGAACTGATCGCGCTTTACCGCGAAATCGGCACGACCTTTTCCCGTGCCGATCTGAACACGCCGAACCGCGCTCTTTATATAGAGCGAACCCGCAGCGTCATTGAAGAAATCGCCCGCGAATTTCCCGAAAATACGACTTTTAAGATCGAATCGGCGCGAGTAAAAACCAATGAAGCCGAGCGGTTGCTAAAAAGCGATTTCGAGCGCGGCGAACAGATTTACCGCGAACAGATTTTCCCGCTTCTCGCCGAGATCGAGAAAACGGCGGAAGGCGAAAGATTTGCCGCGAATGTTTACAACGAACTCGCGTGGCTTTACGGGGAACAGGCGAAACTGATGCTCGAAGCGGGCGGCGACCGCGAACGCGCGGCGCGGATCTTTCAGAGTTCGCTGGAATTTGCGCTCCGCGAAGAGCAGATCAAACAACTTCGATTCGGGCGCGAACCGGGCAATGTGAGAATCAAAAGAGGGCTTGCCGTCGGGCTGACAAATGCGGCAATCGCGCTGCATAATCTCGAAAGATTCGACGAATCGCTCGAACGGCTGAACGAAGCGCTTCGCATCAAGCAGGAACTCGTCGCGTTTGACGCGAAAAACATTCAGGCGGTTTTCGATCTCGGAACGGTCTTTTCCGAACTCGGGATCGTCTATCACAAGAAAAAAGATTTTGCGCGGGCAATCGGCTTTTACGAACAAGCGCTCGCAAGTTTCGACCGCGTGATCGCGACCGACGCGGAAAATTACGAAGCGGTTTATTACAAAATTGACGTGCTGACGCAGACGGCAAACTCTTTCGCGGCAATGGAAAACGTCGAAAAATCGCTGGAATTTTTCCGTCGCGCCGAAGATCTAGCCGCCAAAACCGCGTCAACCGACGAAAACCACCGCATTCAGCGCGGCAGAATTTATCTTCAGCGGGCGCGCGTCCTGATGAAATTTGCCGGACGAAACCGCGAATTTTCGGCAAATGCCTGCCGCGACCTTAAAAAGTCTTCGGAAGTTATACAGGCGATCGGAACGCCGAAAACCGCGATTCAGATCGAAATTATCCGCAAAGAATCGGCAGGATGCGGAATGCCGGACGGCGTTTAAAAATCAGCTAAATCCAAACCGGTTTTCTGCCGGAACTGTTCAGCCATCGAGGGAATTTCAAACGAGCTTTCATCGCGCGAAAGCCGTTCGACGCGCCACATCGGGAAAAAATAATCCTGCATCGGCAAATACGGCTCGTTATTGACGATCGAGCGCGTCCATTCGTCAAAATAACCGAGATCGATCCCGCGCACGAAAATGCCCGAAGCGTTGATCTCGCGGAGAATGCCGACGATCTTCTCGCGCGGGTTTTGTAAAATTATCACGACGCTTTCGCCTGTTTCGATTTTCATAGAATTGGTTTCCCGAAAGATTTTGGCATAAATCCTATGAATTTAAAACAGTCTCGCTTCTCAATTTTTTCTTTCCCGAAAATTATTCTAAAATTAAACATCGAAACGAAAATCTGAAATGTGAAATTTCAATTCCGAAATCCAAGCAATGCACATCACCAAAATTGAACTCGAAGACATAAAATCTCACCGCGAAGCGACCTTTGAATTTCAGCGCGGCACGACGGCGATCACGGGCGAAAACGGCGCGGGCAAAACGACGATCATCGAAGCCGTCGCGTGGACGCTGTTCGATCTTCTGGATTACAAAAAGGACGATTTCGTGCGGCGCGGCGCGAAAAAAGGCGTCGCGCGCGTGACCTTCGAAAGCGGTTTGGACGAACGCGAATACACGGTTTACCGCGACACGGGAACGGGTTATTACGTTTATGATGTTCAATTGAAAAACCGCATCGCCGATAAGAAGGAAGAAGTTTCGCGCTTTTTGTGGTCGCATCTCGGCGTTGACCCCGGCACTGATCTCGAAGCACTTTTTCGCCGCGCGATCGGCGTTCCGCAAGGGACGTTCACGGCGATTTTCCTCGAAACTCCGACCGAGCGGAAAAAGGCTTTCGACAGACTTTTAAAGGTCGAAGAATATCGTCAGGGCGCGGAGAAACTTTTGCTGACATCGCGGTTTGTCGAGCAGAAAATAACCGACACGAAGATTCGCATCGGACGCGCCGAAGGCGAACTGGCGCGTTTCGAGATCGTCGAAGAAGAATTGAAAACTTTTGCGGCGCAAACCGAAGAATTATCGAAAACGCTGGAAAATCTCGAAAGGGAAGTTGCCGAAAAAGGCGAGATCGTTAAAAAATTCAACGAAACCGAAAGCAAGGTCAACGAATTAAAAGCGGTTTTCGACAAATTGCAGAGCGAGAAAACCCGCATCGAATTTTTGCTTGCGAACAAAGAAAACGAGTTAAATCAGGCGCGAACGGCGGCGGAAAAGATCAAAGCCGTCGAAACGGATTATCAGAAACACATTGACGCGCTCGGCAAATTGAAGGAATTTGAACGCGAACGCGGCGAACGCGAAAAACTTCTCGGCGAACAGCGCAAGGTCGAAACCGCGCAGCTCAGCGTGCTGGCGGACAAAAAGCGTTTCGAGGAAAATCTCGAAAAGGCGCAAGCCGCGCACAAAGAGATCGAAAAACTCAATCCGCTCGTCGAACGGCAGGAAACGCTGGAAAGCGGCGTCAAGGATCTGATCGAACAGATCAGCGCGATTCGCGCCAAAGAAGCGGAAGCCAAACGGCTCGACGATAAAATGAACGATCTGCGCGGTAAATTCCTGAAAAATAAAGAGCAGATCAAAGAAATCGAAACCAAAACCGAAGCCGCGAAAAATTACGAATCTCTGCAGAAACGCGATTCCGAACTGACACGCGACATCACGCGTTTTCGCGCCAAACTCGAACACGACGAACAGTTTCAGTCGGAAGTCAAAAACGGTCTATGCCCGATTTTGTCGCAAAAATGTTTGAACTTAAAACCCGGCGAAACGCTTGAAAGTTTTCTGAAAAATCAGTTTGTCGAAGTCAGAATGCAGATCAATACGCTCGAAACCGAGCAGAAATCCATCGCCG
>JALHNX010000205.1 GCA_022843305.1 Pyrinomonadaceae bacterium
GCTCTTCCGATCTATGAAAGTTTCGTTTTTATTTGAAGGCGGAAGAAAGGTTGTATTAAAGTGTTCACGTGAAACCTCAGGTTTCGGCAAGGCGTTCCGGTTTATTTTTCCGTTCGGCAAGCGTGGAATCCGTTCGATTTTTTGAATTATTTGCGGAATCATATATTCCGGCAGTTTACCTTTTAAATACGACCTGATTGATTCGCTTTGAATTACATTTTCATTTTTTCCGGCAAAATATCCGACGAGCTTTTGATTATCTGTCGAATCTCGAAAAACCGTGACCACACATTCTTCAATTCCCTCCATTTCGCCGATTACTGATTCAATTTCCCCCAGCTCGATGCGATAGCCGCGAATCTTGATTTGTTCGTCTTCCCTTCCCCGGAATTCCATACTGCCGTCGTTCCGGTAACGTCCGATGTCGCCAGTTCGATAAACTCTTCGACCGCCGGTTCTATCAAACGGATCGGGCAAAAATTTTTCAGCCGTCAGCTCCGGGCGATTGTAATAGCCGCGTGTTACGCCGTCGCCGCCGATGTAAATTCCGCCCGGCACGCCCGGCGGAACAATCTGCATATTTTCATCCAAAATATAAACCTTACTGTTCGGAATCGGTCTTCCAATCGAAACATTTTTATCCGCTTCCGTTTCTACCAGTTCGCAAGCCGAACACCAAACAGAACCTTCCGTCGGTCCGTATTCGTTATGCAAATGCGCGTGAGGCATTAATTGATGATGTTTTTTTACGATTTCATTCGGACAGGTTTCTCCAGCAACGATCACTATTTTGAGTGATGCAAGCGCATTTCTATCGGTATTCGAAATTATAAAGTTGTAAACCGACGGCAGGCTCAGCAGAATCGTCACCTGATGCTCCTTAATCATCTGTCCGATTTTTTCAGGGTCTTTTTCAAATCCTGTCGGCGGTATAATCAAAGTTCCGCCCTCATATAATGTCCAGAAAATCCCGGCAACCGAACTGTCGAATGAAAAAGAGGATAGCAAAAGATAAACTTCCGATTGGGTCTTGTAATACAAATTTCTCGCTTTGGTTGATTGCAGCAGGTTGCGATGCGACACCATCGTTCCTTTCGGTTTCCCGGTCGAACCCGATGTATAAATCAAATATGCCAGATTTTCTTTTTTTAATTTGTCCGCGTGCGCGACCGCTTGAAAATCTGCTTCCTGTTCGATCAGGGAATCAAATAACAAAATTTCACAGCCCGCTTCTTTGAAAGAATCGGCGATTTCAGCCTGCGTAATGAGAAGGCTGGTTTCCGAATCTTCGATCATATAAATCAACCTTTGTTTCGGATAATCAGGGTCGAGCGGAAGATATGATGCGCCGGCTTTCAGAATTCCCAAAATCGCGGCGATTGCCTTGACCGAGCGATTAAAACAAATTCCGACCGTTGTTTCCCGACCGTTTATTTTACTTCTTAAATGAGCGGCGATGCGATCTGAATATTTGTCCAAATCTCCGTAGGTCAAAAAATCGGTTGCGTCCTTAACTGCAATATTTTCAGGTGTTCGACGGGCTATTTGAGAAATTGTCGAATGAATAAAGCCGTCCTCTTCGTAAGCGACCTTCGTATCGTTCCAATCGTAAACAATTTGTTCCCTTTCTTTTTCTTCGATTAAATTGATGTCGGCAATTTTCAGACCGGTGTTTTCCGATACTTCAATCAATAATTTTCTGTAATTGGAGATAAATCTGTTGATTGTTTCCTGATGAAAAAGTTCCGAATTGTAATCAACCGAACAGGTAATCTGCCCCGACACTTCGACGAGCCGGAGAACCAGATCGTATCTCGCGCCCGCCAAAGGAATTTCGACATTACTCATCGTAATATCGCCAAGTTCCAGAGTTCCGATTGCCATATTTTGCAAAATCAGCATCACCTGAAAAATTGGCGGATGTGAGAGATTCCTATCCGGGTTGAGGTCTTCGACAATCTTCTCCCAGGAAACATCCTGATGCGAAAAGGCGGCTAAAGCGGTTTCTCTTTCAGCTTTTATCAAATCGCTGAAAATCGTTTTTCCTTCGACAAACCCTCTTAAAACCAGGTTATTTATAAAAATTCCGATCAGGTTTTCTAATTCTTTGGAAACTCTTCCGGCAACCGGAGTGCCGATCAAAATATCGTTTTGCCCGGTATATTTGTAAAGCAATCCGCGAAAACCCGCCATTAAAGTCATAAAGAGCGTGGCGGATTCATTTTGACTTACTTTTTTCAATGCCGTCACGAGCTTTTCGTCAAATTTCAAATTAACAACGTCGGCATTTATACTCTGTACCAAAGAACGCGGCTTGTCCGTCGGCAGATCGAGAAACGCGGGGATTCCCGCCAGTTGATTTCGCCAGTAAGCCAATTGTTTCTCTAAAACTTCACCATGCAGCCAATTTCTCTGCCAGTTCGCAAAATCCGCATATTGAATTTCCAGTTCGGGAAGATTCGGTTTCGTTTTTGTTGTATAAGCTCTGTAGAATTCGCCGATTTCCCTGACCAAAATGGCGGTTGACCAGCCATCGAAAACAAGGTGATGAACCGTCATCACGGCAACATATTCGGTTTCCGCAATCTTTATCAGAATCGTCCTGATAAGACTTCCTTTCGTTAAATCAAATCCTTTTCTTAATTCACCTGTCAGGATTTCACGGATGTTCTCCAGAGTTTCTTGTTCTTTTTGCCCGGTTAATTCAATTACCGGAAGTTCTGTTTCCGTTTTTAATTCGTTGACGATCTGAACGGCTTCATCACCTTCTTTGACAAACGAGCTTCTGAGAATTTCGTGCCGTTCGATTACTTTGTGCAGGCTTTTTTGAAGTGCCGAAATATCCAGATTGCCGTTTAATTTTATCGCTAATTGAACATTGTAGAGCGGACTTCCCGGAGTTAGCTGTTCGAGAAACCATAACCTGTTTTGGGCGTATGAAAGAGCGGCTTTATTTTCGCCGTTTTCCAATACGCGTTTTTCTATCGGCGGACGTTTTCCGGTTTCTCCGCCAAGCAGGCTGTTTTCGAGCCAATTGCCAATCGCCCTGATCGTCGGATTCTCAAAAAATTGACTGATTTCAAGTTCTGTTTTCCAAACTTCACGAATCCGCGCGACAACTCTCGTCGCCAAGAGCGAATGTCCGCCGAGTTCAAAAAAATTGTCTTCGGTCGAAATATCGGAAACACCCAAAATTTCTCTCCAAATCCCGAGCAGTATATCTTCGGTAATATTTACGACATTTTTCGTGTTTGCAGAAAGCCCCAGCCAATCCGGTTCGGGCAAAGAATTCGTATCAACCTTTCCGTTCTTTGTCAGCGGCAAACTTTCAAGTTGAACAATCGCCGTCGGCAGCATATATTCCGGCAGGCTTTGCCGTAAAAGCTGTCTGACTTCTTTTAATTCAGGCGCGGTTTGTTCGACCTCCATAACCAGGTATGCGACGATGCATTTTTGTGCCTGAGGATCCTCTTTGACGGCGACCGTCGCTTCTAAAACATCCGGAAAAAGAGACAGGTTAAATTCAATCTCATTTAACTCGATTCGAAATCCCCTGATTTTTACTTGATTATCAATCCTTCCGAGATATTCCAAATTCAAATCCGCATTAAATTTTCCGATGTCTCCCGTTCGATACATTCGCTCGCCGCCTGTTTCGGCAAAGGGGTTCGGCAAAAACCGTTCAGCGGTTAAATCCGGCTTTTGATTGTAGCCGCGCGCCAATCCCTTGCCGGAAATATAAATTTCACCGGCGATACCTTGCGGAAGCGGGTTCAAATAATCATCCAGAACATATAATTTTTGATTATAAACCGGTTTTCCGATCGGAACATTGTTTTGAATCTCCTCATCTATTTCATAGACACAACATCCGACGACGGTTTCCGTCGGTCCATACTCGTTGAAACATCTGATTTCAGGATAATTTTCCCGCCAGAACGAAATCGTTTCTTTTTTCAGAGCTTCGCCGCCGATGACCAAACAATCGAGGTTTAATTTGTCGGGTATTTTTTTCATCGCCCCGGAAAGAAGTTGTAAATGTGAAGGCGTGATTTTCAGTAAGTTGTAACTATTCGCGGTTGACAAAGATTGCGCCAGACCTTCGATGGATGGAAGTTCGGGAATTACTTCGATTGTTTTTCCGGTCAGTAAAGGCGGGAAAATACTGGTGATCGTCAAGTCGAAGCTCAATGGCGAATGAAGCATCGTCAGTTGATTTCGCATCGGGTATTTTTCAAGACACCAGTTTACATAATTTAACAAACCGCCGTGTTCGACGACAACGCCTTTCGGAAATCCGGTCGAACCCGAGGTATAAAGCGTGTAAACGCTTTGATTACATTGAACCGGAATATTCGGATTAGCACTGCTTTGTTCGTCAAACTTTTCGATTTCTTCATCCAAACAAATTATTTTTATTTCCGGCGCAACTGTGGATAAAAAGTTGAAATACGGTTTCTTTGTCAGTAGAATTTCAACTCCGCAATCCTGCAAAACATAACCCAACCTTTCAGCCGGATTTTGCAAATCAACCGGCAGAAAAGCCGCGCCCGACTTCATCACTCCCAAAACCGAAACAACGGTTTCGATAGACCTTTCAAAGGCGATTCCGATATTGTCTTCGGCTTTTACACCCAAATTCAGCAGAAAATTAGCAAGCTGGTTGGCACGCTCATTCAATTCGCCGTAGGTCAGCGAAAAACCTGCCAGATTAACCGCTGCGCTTGTGGGAATTTCTGCGGCTTTTTGTTCAAAAAGTTCGTGAACGGTGGTTGCTTCAGAGTATTTTTTCGATTCCCGGTTGAAAGTTACAATCAGCAGCTTTTGCTCTTCTTCATCCGGCAAAATTATTTCGGAAATCCGAATGTCAGGATTTTTTATCGCTTGAAACAAGACGTTTTGAAAATGTCTTGAAATACGAACAACATTGCTTTGTTGAAAAAATGAAGCTTCATTTTCAAATGTCATTCGAAATCCGGCGTTCAGCTGGGAAACTCTGATTTTCAGCGGCGTTTTCAAATCAGGGATCTTTGCGTGAACTTTATCGAAAGCCAAAATGCAGGGAAGCAGTCTTAATAAATCGTTTTTTTCGTCCAAACCGTAATCTTTTCTTAAATTATCGAAGGTGTAATTTTGTCTGGCATAATCCTCTTTGAGATACGAATGATTTTGTTTTAATAGTTCCTTAAAGGTCAGTTGCGGGTTCAGATCGTTTTGAAAAATCAGCAAATTCGCTTCAGTTTGATTTTGCCCGCCGGCTGATTTTAGAACCGGATGCCCGACCGAAATCATTCGGGTCGCTGAATATTTATATAAACAAATATTCAAAACACTGAGAAAAACCGTATAATTCAAGATTGGCGAGTCTTTTGTAAGTTTATTTATTTCCTCGCTTATATCATTTTCCAAGGTTATTTCGAGATGTTTTGCCGGCGCACGATTTCTTCCGGCATCTTCCGCAAAAAACCCGCTCAAGGAAGCCGTTTCCGAATTCAAGGTCAAACGATCTTGCCAATATTGCTTTTCTACGGATTTATCGAGTTCAAAACTTATTTGATTCGCCATATCGCTCAAGAATTATTCTTACCTGTTTTTTAGTTTTCGACCTTTTCTATAACCACTTAAATTTGCCGGACACTTATTGGTTCGGTTGAATTTCCTTTAATATATTTCCGGCTTGGTATAACTCCAACGCCAGTTTGATTGCCCTGTTATCAACGGCAATTGCTCTTCCTTCTGCTTCGTCATACTGGTATTTCCATAAAAGTGAAGGCATATTCGAATCGAAAATCAGCCCCACCAGTTCTCCTTTCGTATTGACCACGGGCGATCCGCTGTTGCCGCCGAGAACATCATTCGTCAAAGCAAAATTGAAAGCCGTCCGCCCGACAGCCGCCCGGTTATTTTTTTTCCATAAATCCGAAATATCGTAAAAACCACTGTAATTATTGTCTTTCGCCATTTTGTAAAAGCCGCCGAATGAGGTGAACGGGCTGGTTTTTTTTCCGCTTTCCGTATATCCCGACACTTTCCCAAAACTAAATCGCAGTGAAAAATTCGCATCGGGGTATTTTTTATTCATCCCGTAACGATACATCGTGTTGACGAATTTTTGATAATTTTCGGCTTCCGGCGAAACGAACAGATTTTGGTGTTTTCCGCGTAATTCAAGCGCCCGCCCGTCAACCCATCGAAGCAATGCGACCATCGGGTCGGTTGATTCGTCCAATCCCGTTTTTCCTTTTTCGATCAGAGCGTTTCTGAATTGTTGCGTATCGAGTTCGGTTTTTAATAATTCCTCGGCACGTTCTTTCGGCGTTCGATTTTCGAGAATTTTTAAAACGGTCGGGTGATTTGCTCCGAGAGTATTTTTCATCATCGTCAGAGAGTTTTCCAGCTTTTTACCTTCATTTAATTCTCTGCGCGGAACGTTTCCCTTCATAATTCCTTCCAGACGGTTTAATAAATCGTCATTAAATCCGGGCAGTCTTTCCGATAGCGGTTTGGCTTTTTCGGTCGCCCATCTGACGTGTTCGCGCGCCGTGCGGAAAAAGACGGTATCCAAAGCCCAGCCGTCGTCTAAAAATCTTCTTTCCGCTTCGTATTCAGCCCTTTGTAAATAAATTTTTTCCAGAATATTCAGTGCCTCCGCGTCTTTAGAAAATTCCTTGTCATTTTTGAGCTTGCCTAACATCTCTTGTTCCGATTTTTTTGTTTTCGCCACCAGATTGTTTTTTTTCATCTGGGCTGTTCTGCCCTCGATCGCTTTCAGGCTGTTTTCGAGGTCAAAAATCTGACTTTGCACTTCGGCGGCTTGTTCGTTTCCGAGCTTTCCATATTCGACCAGTGATGCAAGCTGTGTTTTAATTCGACTGCTGATCAGCGGAAGTTCCGTATTTTGCAAATATTCGAGTTGAAACGATGCCAAATTTCTTTCTGATGAAATCGGAAAACCCGCGACGATCAAATCCTCGTTGTTTTTGATTTCGCCTTTTGAAAACGGTAAAAATTGATTGTTTTGCAACGGGCGTTCGTTTTCATAAATCCGCAAAAAACTAATATCGAGCCAATATCTCGGGAATTTGTAGTTTTCACGGTCGCCGCCGAAAAGCGCGACGTTTTTTTCGGGCAGCGAAACGAGTCTCACATCATTGTATGTTTTGTAACCGTAAAGCGTGTGCCTGGTGCCGTTAAAGGTAGATAAAACTTCGCAGTCCAACCCGGTTTCCTCTTTAGTTTTGGCGGCGATCTGTCGGCTCTGGCTGATGATTACGTTTCTGACGACATTTGGCGGCATTCCCGTTTTGAGATTGCTGTTGATGGTTTCCGTGACATCCTTTTGAAGCTCCGTCACGGAAATTTTCGCATCCGGCAGTTTTATTTCCTGATTTTGATCTTTGGCAAAATAACCGTCGCGGATGTAATTATTTTCGTTGTTAGTGATCTTTTGCACGAAATCAATCACCGTATGCTGATTGGTCAAAACCAAACCGTTCGACGAAACGAAAACTCCGGTTCCGCCGTTGCTTAATCGCAATGTTGATTTTCTGATCTGTTCGATAAGGTTTTCGCTCAGATTAAATTGCGTTTTGAGATTCGGAGGAATCGAATTAGGTTCCCAAAACCCCTCGATTGCCCATATCTTGACAGAACCGTTGAAAACAAAACTAATCAAAATCAAGTTTGAAATCAGAAAGATAATCTTTTTTTTCATTTTTTTCACCTTTAATACAATGTCAATGCCAAAGATATTTATTGCCGCTGACAATTTCTTAATATGTTGGAAATGACCCGCCAAAAACGGGAATCGTTTTTCGGACACATTGTTTTTTTCGTTATTTTTTAATGATTTATCTCTTTTGGACAGCTATTGTTTAAGCCAGAGTTCACGGAGTTTGAGTTGTTCGGGAGTCGGCGACGCAACTTCGACGACCGAATAAACGTCTTCACGAATGTTTCTGATCTGCATATTCAGGTCTTTTTCTTCGCCGTTTCGCTTTACTCTGATGACGATTGATTTATTCAGATTTTCACGAATAACTTCGCCGGCTCCAGCCAACCCGTTTTTTACTACATCGAGTTTGCCGAAATTCAGGATAATGTCGCCTCTTTGCAAACCGGCATCTTCACCAATCGAATTCATCATAACTTTTGTAACCACCATTCCGTTTGCTAAAGGTTCGAGCGTTACTCCGAGCGTCGGGCGTTCCCGAAACGATTTTGCGACCCGGTAGCCCGCATATCCGAGAACTCGTTCGTATGGAAACGGTTCGGTTCCGGTGATATATTTATTAAAAAATTCCGTGTAACTTTTCTTTGTCAGCTGTTCGATGACTTTTCTAAAATCGTCTTGCGTGTAGCCGCGTCCCTTTTTGTAAGTTTCCTGATACAGCATCCGCATCGCGTCATCCAGCGAGTATCGGCTGTCCGTGTCGTAGCGAATCTGTAAATCCAGTAAAACCGCGACAATATGCCCGCCGAGGACAAAAGAATAATCGGTTTCAAGCAGTCCGAGATAACGCACCGCCGACAAAACCGAAGCATCCGAGGGCGACAAAACATTTTTCGAATAATTGGGTTCGATACTGTTGACCGATTCGTTTAAGCGCATCATAAAATCATCTCTTTTGCCGTTGTTCGAGCGCAAACGAGTGACCGTCATATAATATCTGGTCACGCCTTCGGCGAGCCACAGCATTTTAGTATCAACATTCTGCGAAAAATCCCAGTTCCAGTATTCGACCGGTCTCATTCGCATCAGATTCCAGGCGTGGAAATAATTATGAATTGCCGAGGCGAGCAATCTTGACGGATCGGACAGATCGGGGGTCGGGCGCACGATATGTAAATGAGAACTTGCCGATTGTATTTCGGGCAGATAATCGGGCGTAAATCCTTGCAATCTTTCTTTGAAAATATACAAAAAATTATATTTATCGTAGGGAACTTCCTTGAAAATATCTATTTGGACTTCGGCAATTTGCTTGAGTTTGGCAATATATTCGTCTCTTTGAATCTTTGTGTACCAACCGACGGGCGCAATTGCCAAATAGTGCGGTTTTCCCTGAATCTCGAATTTTTCGAGATCGTATTTACCGACCATTGTTTGAGAATCAGCCAACTCATCATAATTATCAGCCGTAAATTCAAACGGGTTATTCGTGTCTTTCAAGGTCGTGATTACCCGCCAATCCTGCGGAAGATTAAAACTGACGCGGCTTTTAACGTTTTTCCGGTCATTGACCATCACGAAAAATTGCAGCCCCGTAAAAAAACCGATGTCGTTATCAACATAACTCTCATTGCCCGATAGAATATTCGCGCGGTAATCGAACTTTAATCTGATTTCTTTTTCGCCGTTGGTTTCGATCAAAAAAACCTGTCTTTGCGGCATTGAATGTTTCAATTTTACGCCCGCCGAATTTGTAATACTGATATTTCCGACATTTTTAAAGTAATAAACATTAGCAAAAACTCCCGGACGATACATCGGAAATAAAATTTTCAGTGTTTTCCCGGAAACGTTCCTGATGGTCGTGTCAATGTGAAACAATTGTTCCCCTAAACTTTTTACGGAAACTCGATGCTCGACTTCCATCGAATCGGTTTTGCTTTCCGCGACGGCGGCGATTGATAAAATAAAAATAAATATCAATAAAAAATTCTTTGCATACTGACCAATTTTCTTCATCGGGTAATTTCTCCTCATTTCTTTCAAATTTTCAAATATCATCTTTAAACTCTATTTCGGGAAGTGCTTTTTCGTACTTTTTTTAAGCCTTTGGGTGCCGTTTTTCGATTACTGCCAAACTCTTTTTTGAGCAACTAATATTAAAAGGCGAATTCATCTGTAATCAATGATTTTTCAATTTCTTTGTCGGTAATTTTCGTTTTTATATTTTCCTTGATAAAATTTATGTTTTTGAGTTTTCGGTCTTTACTTCGGGCAATCGAAAATAAAGCATCCTCTAAATTCGCCAAAAGGTTTTGCCCGGTCATTTCCGTAAATTTATCGGGTGAAAACATTAATTTGATGAGAATTTCATTTCCCGGCACGACCATTAACAAAAGCTCGGACTGCGGCGGATCAAGATACATAAATTTCGATATTTTCAAACTTTTTCTTTCATCGCCAATGACTTCTTCAAAGGGATAATTTTCAAAGACGAGAATACTCTCGAACAGCTTTCTGTCCGCCGCGATTGCCGACCATTTCTGTATCTGTGTCAACGGACTGTATTCGTATTCGCGGCTTTTTGTCTGCTCCTGCTGGATTCCTCGCAACCATTCTCCGGTTTCTTTCTCCAACTCGACCCGCACCCGCACCGGCAGCGTATTGATAAATAATCCGACCATCTCGCCCGCGCCCGTCAACTCCGCCGGTCGTCCGCTGACCGTCGCTCCATAGACGACATCCGTTTCGCCGC
>JALHNX010000206.1 GCA_022843305.1 Pyrinomonadaceae bacterium
ACAACGTTTGTCAGCCTTTCCATTCCGAATTCTTCGCCTTTCAGATTGGCGGCTTCGGATACGCCGTCCGAATAAATAACCAGCGCTTCGCCCGAATCGAGTCGGGTTTCGCCGATTTCGTATTCCGCCAAAGGCATTATGCCGAGCGGAAAACCGCCCGAAGCAAGCTGTTCGACCGCTCCGCCGATTCTTCCGACCAGCGGCGGATTATGTCCGGCGTTGATATATTTCAAAGTTCCGTCAAGCGGATTCAATTCGGCGATAAAAAGCGTCACGAAACGATTTGTCGGCGTGTTTATCGTCAGATAGTGATTGACCGACCTGACGATTTCCTCCAACGGACTTTTCGCGGCAACCTGTGCGTGAATCGCGGCGTGAAGCGAACTCATTAAAAGCGCGGCGGCAGTTCCCTTTCCCGAAACGTCGCCGAGCGCGATTAGCATTCTATCGTTGTGAAGCCGTATAAAATCGTAATAATCGCCGCCGATCTCGTAACACGAAAACGAAATTCCCTGAAATTCGTAACCGTCCACAATGGGCGGCGCGGAAGGCTGCAAGCTCTGCTGAATTTCGGTGGCGAGTTCGAGTTCCCGCTCCATCCGTTCGCGTTCAAAGCGTTCTTCCAAAAGTCGCGCGTTTTCGACGCGAATCGAAGCAACCGAGGCAAGCGTCGTCAGAATGTTCAGATGTTCTTCGGTAAAAGTCGCTTCGGTCGTCGGCGAATCGGCATAAACAAGCCCGAAAACTTCATTTTCGCTGACACTCAGCGGAACCGCCAAAACCGAACGAATTCCCTGCAGCGCGATTGTTTGGCTCGCGTAACGCGGATCATGCTGCGCGTCGGCGGTCAAAACGGATTTGCCGTTTTGCAGGACTTCTTCCATCACGGTGCGGCTGATGCGGACTTCTTCCAAAGTCTCATCTTTTCCGCGCAGCCGCGCCACGGAAATTTTCATTCCGCTTTCCAAGGTTTCATCGCGCAGCATTATCACGCAGCGTTCCGCCGGAACCGCATCAAATACGAGCGACGCAACCTGATTCAGGGTTTCGTCCAAACCGCTCGACGAAAGCAGGGCGATACCGACTTTGCTGATTAATCCTAAAAGTTCGTTGCGGGTCGTGAACTGCGAATCGAGAAATTCCGCCGTCGGATTCGTTTTCGGCGCGAGCGCGATCGTTTTCGAAGGGTCGAGTGCTTCGGTATGGTCGGCGATCAAAGTCGCGTTTTTGCTTTGGCGCAAACGTTCGTCTTCAAAAGTGATGACCGTTTCGCCGATTTGAATTTCGCCGCCCGAAAGCAGCGGAATCGGCATCGAAACGATCGTTCCGTTATAACGCGTGCCGTTTGCCGAACCCAAATCCTGAAGCCAGAAGGCATCGCCTTCCTTGCGGATTTCGGCGTGCAGACGCGAAGCAAAAGCGTCGGGAATACAAATGTCGCTTCGCGCCGAACGCCCGATGGTCGTACGCAGACGCGTCAGAAAAAACTTTTCGTTTTGAAAATCTGAATTTTTGATAATTAAATGCGGCATAGTTTAATTTGGGATTTGGGATTTGGGATTTCGGATTTTTCGGGTTTATCGGCTGACATCTTTGCAATTTTATAACCGCTGATAAAAATGAACAACAATAAATCCCAAATCCCAAATCCCAAATCATTCTGTAATTTCCCGCGCAACTTTCTGTCTGCCGTAAATAACAACCGTTCCGCCGACTAAATCCTGCATTGCGCGACCTTTTTGATTCAAAGCCGAAAACAAAAAACCCAATCCGAAAGTCAGTGCCGTCAGAAGATAGCCGATCGTATGCCGGAGTAGTAATTGAACAAAGGTCGGCGGCGTTCCGTCTTTTTTGACGATTCTGATGCCGGTCAGCATTTTGCCGATACTTTGCCCGCTGAACATCGGGAAAATCACGAAATTCGTCAGTCCGAGCAGAAGCATAATCAGCCAACCCGTGTTGCTCAGCTCGCTGTTCAGCAATTTTACGCCGTCAACCCCGTAAAATCTTCCCAAAAGGAGAAATATAACCGGGATGCAGACCAGCAAAATGTAATCAATCAAAAACGCGCCGCAGCGCAGCAGAAACGGCGCTCTGAGCCGTTCGGCATCGAAGTTTATGACAACTTGTTCGGGCTTGACTCTTCTGACAGCGATATTTTTTTCCGCGTTCGCACTCATAATATTTATTTGTTCATTGGATCATTTTTTCATCGGGTCATTGAATGATTTTTTTAGGAATCAATGAATCAATGAATCAATGAATCAATTCCCTCATCCGATAGTAAAATGCAAGGTCGTATCACCCAATCTTATCTTATCGCCGTTAGTCAAAGTATGCGGCTGATGAGGCAAAAGCCTGACGGAATCGTTTGCCGACGGCAAAAGCGTCGTGCCGTTTGACGAACCCAAATCTTCGACCAGAAAACTGTTGCCTTCGCGCCAGATTCTTGCGTGACGGCGCGAGATTTTCGTTTGCGGGTCGTATTTCGACAGATCAACTTCGGGGAAAATATTCGACATCGGATCGCGTCTTCCCAAAAGATTTTCATTTTTTTCAAGCCTGAAGCTCGAAGGTTCGAGTTCGCCCGTGCCTTGTATGACGAGTTTTGCCGTCATCGGATGAACCGCAACAGAAGGATGCGAAACGCCCTGTTGGGCAATCGGCTGCTGCGCTCCGCAAAACGCGCAAAAAACATCGGTCGCAACGATTTGTTTGCCGCAGAAACCGCAAAAAACCGCTTGTTCGGAAAAAGCGCGGTTTGACGGCGCAACTTTTACGCCGAACGTCACTTTGCCCATCTGCAGATTATTCAGATGTTCTTTCAAAGCGTCGCGCAATTCGGCGGCTGAAGTAAAACGCGCTTCGGCGTTGTATTCGACCGAACGCATCAAAATTTGCTCGATCTGGTCGGAAAGCTGTGAATTTATCTGGCGCGGACGCGGATTTTTCTGAAAATCGAAAATCAGCAAAGGGTTGCTTTGCGGGTCTGCGCCGGTTAAAAGATGAAACATCGTCGAGCCTAAACTGTAAATATCCGAGCGCGGTTCGACGTTTCCGCTGAAAAGTTCGGGCGGCGCATAGCCCATCGTGCCGACCGCCGTTACGCCTTTTTCTTCTTTGTTGACCCAACGCGCGATGCCGAAATCAATCAGCATCACACGCCCCGAATTGCCGTCAATCATCACGTTCGCCGGTTTCAAATCGCGGTAAACAATCGAAGGTTCGTGCGTATGCAGGTAACTCAAAACATCGGCAATCTGAATCGCCCATTCGGTAACGGTTTTTTCATCGAGCCGACCTTCGGGCGCGGCGCGCAGCCGTCCGGCGAGATCGCCGCCCGAAATGTATTTCATTACCAAATAAAATCTGCCTTCTTTTTCGTCAAAGAAATAATCGTAGATCGTCGGGATCGAAGTATGATCGAGCGAGGTCAAAAGCAATGATTCGCGTTTGAAATCGCTGACCGCTTTGTCCTGCTGTTCCGATTCGATATAACTTTGCACCATTTCTTTGACAGCGCGAAGAACGCCGCCCAAGTTCCGGTCATTGGCAAGATATACCGCGCCCATTCCGCCTCCGCCGATTTTACGGACGATTTCGTAACGACTGTTGAGAATCGTGCCTTCGTCGAGCGGCTTTAGTTTCGGGGCTTTGCGACCGTCCGTGTCGCTGTTTCCGATATTCGGAGTCGTGAACGGACGCGCATCCTTCGATTCGCTTTGCGCTTCGGAAACCGGAGTTTTTTCGTCAATCGTCGGCGACCCGGCTTCGGCGGCTTTTGCTTTTTCTTCCTCGATTTCGTTTTTTTGAATAATCTGAACTGAATCGAATCTTGAAGGTTCTTCCTGATTATCCAAAACCAGCGGCAAATCGGGCATTTCAATCGGCGGCTCGGAAACTTCGGCGACCGGTTGAATAACTTCTTCTTTCAAATTTTCTTCAAACGGCGCGGCTTTGGTTTCCGAATCATCTTTTAAATTACCGGAAAGAATCGTGTTCTGTTCATAAAAGTCCTCTGAACGCTTTTGAAAATGATTCGGTTTTTCCGCGTCTAAACTTGATTCCGCATAATTTGCCGGAATTTCGGTTGGAAACTCGTCAAATTTTTCAACCTTTTCCTCGACCGGCGCGGGAAACGGTTCGAGCGTTTTTTCAAAACCCGGCGATTCGGTTCTATCTTCCGAAAAATCAAACGGTTGGTTTATCGGTTCGGAAACGAGCGGCACATAACTTTCGGGGGCTTCGATTTCGTTTTCAGCCGCCTTTGATTGGACATCTTCGTTTTGAAAATCAAAATTCTGTTCTTGAATAATTGCCGGAGTCGGAACGTCGGCGACATTCCCGGATTCAAAAGTCTTTTCGGTCGCATCTGAAACCTTTGGTTCTTCCGTCAAGAACGGCGAAGGCGGCGGAGTTACGACAAATGGCGGCGCGTCTTCTATTGCCGGCGCGGGTTTGTCATCGCCGAAGGGTTTCGGTAGCGGAACGCTTCTGATATCTTCCAGGTTTTCGGCGGGAATTTCGACCGATTCGGTTTTCATCGCCCAATTTTCCGAAGTGTTTCCCGCCGGAAATCCGGGTGGAATTTCGGGTTTTTCGGCGGGTTTTTCCTGAGGTTCGATCTGCGGTGTTTCCGCCGCGCTTTTTACTGGCGGAGCTTCCAAATTTTCCTGGTTAATGACAGGCGGCGGCATTCCGACGACGGTTTCCGACAAAGAACTGTCTTCAACCGCAGTTATCGGCTTGATTGAAATCCCGCAAAAGGGGCAAAACACATCTTCTTTGGCGATTTGTTCGCCGCATTCAGGACAATAAGACATTTTTTTAAATTAGTTTCAAAAATTGAATTTTAATAACGGTTTTTGGTCTTTGATTTTTGGTCTTTGCAACCTCATTTGTAAACATAATAGTTACTCAATCAGAAAAACAAAGACCAAAGACCAAAAACCGAAGACCTAATTACTTACCTTAAAACGCAAAAAAGTTTTTCCGACAATAATCTCGTCGCCGTCGCTTAAAATATTCGGACTGCCCGGAATCAAACGCCGACCGCGATTGATATATGTGCCGTTCGTCGAGCCTAAATCTTCGACCGAATATTTCCCGTTTTGATAAATAATCCGCGCATGGCGACGCGAAACCTTCGCTTCCGGGTCATGCGCGTCCAGATCAATGTCGGGGAAAATCCCGTTGTCCGCGTCCCAGCGACCGATATACGATTCTTCGGCTGACAGATTAAATTGTTTGCCGACCGACGTTCCGCGTTCAATTGTTAATGTCGAATGAACGCCTTCGATTTTTTTCGAGTCCGCGTTTTCAACCGGAGTCGGTTCGACCTGTTCGATAATCGGCTCGATGCCGATCGAGGTTACGCTTGCCACGTTAAACGACGGCTCGGAAAGCGGCGGCTGATAACTTTGCACTTTTAATTCGTTGTTATTATTGCCTGAAGACTGCAAGTTTGACCCGCATTCATCGCAGAATTGCGAACCGTCCAGATTTTCCGTTCCGCAAGTTTGGCATTTTATCATTTTCTCTTTTTCCTTTACCTTGCGCTTAAATTTGTATAAATTGTTAAATTATCTATGGCAAACTCATTTTAACCTTAAAATGCGTGTTGGCAAAACGTAAATCAATTATCCGCAGGCGGAAAACGATTTTTTATTCTGCAACTTATAAAATAAAACGCCATCTAAGTTATACAATTTTTTGAAACTATTCTAATAATTTGGACGTAGTTACGCTTTGACGCGGGACAAGCATTTATTTGCGTTAAAATTCATACACCTAAAAATAATCTTCGTTTAGAGAGGAAAGAGAAAAACCATGGCAGTTAGCCGGAAAGGAAAAATAATCATCGGCGCGTCCGTCGGAGTTTTATTGTTAATCATCATCGTCGCCAGCATTTTTGCGACGCGTAAAGACACGCCCGAAGTAACGGTCGTCAAGGTCGAAAAGCGCAAAGAACTGCGCTCGAACGTTACCGCCTCGGGCGAGATTCGACCGATTCAGTTTATTAATCTGACGAGCGAAGTTCAGGGTAGAATCGAAGAAATCTATGTCAAGGAAGGCGACCGCGTTTCAAAAGGCACGGCACTCGTCAAGCTCGACCCGACACAACTCGATTCCAGCACCGACGCGCAGCTTGCTTCATTACAGGCTTCGCAAACCGACGCGCAGGTTTCGCGTTCGCAAGTTACACAGGCACAAAATCAATATTCGCAGGCGCAACAAGGCTTGATTGCTTCGCAGGCATCGGTTGATACGGCGTTACAGCAGGTTAATACCGCACGGCAAAATGTCGTCGCCGCACAAACCGATGTTGACCGAGCGCAGGTGGATTTGAATACCGCGCAGCGCGAATTGAAAAGAACGACGGAACTTTTGGAAGCCGGAGTTGAATCGCGTTCCGTGTTTGATGCAGCGAAAGACAGAGTTGAACAGGCGCAAGTTTCACTGAGAAACGCCCAATCGCGGCTAAAATCGGCGCAGCTCGCCGTCAACGAAGCCGAAGCCCGGGTAAAAGAAGCCCGCGCCCGCGCTAATCAACAACAGGTTGCCGTCAAAGATGCCAAACGCGGAGTTGACACGGCAAATTTGAGTGCCGAATCGAGCCAGAGCCGTTCAAACCAGCAAGCCGCGCTTCTTCGCGGTCAGCGTACACAGCGCGACAAAACTTTGCAGGTTGCGCCGATTGACGGCGTGATTGCCGATATTCCGTCAAAAGTCGGAACATTCGCGGTCGCCAATCTTTCTTCGACGCCGCTTTTGACGATTGCCGATATGTCGGCAATTAACGTCGAAGTGAAAGTTGACGAAACCGAAATTGATAAGGTCGAAGAAGGGCAGATCGCAAAGGTTAAAGTTGACGCGTTCGGCGAAAAGGAAGTGATGGGCAAGGTCAAGCTGAAAAATCCGCTGGCAATCGGCAAATCGCAAACTACAGGCGGACTTTCGACTAACATCAACACGCAGGAAGCCAAAGAATTTAAGGTCGTTATCGAATTGACCGACATTCCAGCCGATCTCCGCGAAGGGCTGCGTCCCGGAATGAGCGCGACCGCCGTTATTACAACCAAAACCGCCAATGATCTGATCGCTGTTCCGCTGCAATCGGTAATCGAGAAAAAACCCGACGCGTCGCCCTCGCCGACAATTCAGGGCGATGTTCAAATGCCGACGGAAAAACCGAAAACCATCAAAGGCGTTTACGTTCTTGACGGCAACAAAGCGAAATTCGTCGAAGTTCAAACCGGAATTACAGGCGAATCCGATATTCAAATAACGAGCGGATTGGAAGAAGGCACGGAAGTCATTACCGGACCGAGCCGTATTCTAAACACATTGAAGGAAGGCACACAGGTCAAGAAGCAAGCGAAAAAGGACAGCGAAAACGCTAATAAATCATAAATGAGTTTCAAGTTTCAAGTTCCAAGTTTCAAGTTAATTTAATCAAACATGGAACTTGAAACTTGAAACTTGGAACTAAATATAGGCAATGTATAAATTCATGGAAAATGAAAACGGCAAACCGCAAACCGCCGACACTTTTATGCCGGTGGCGGGCGAATCGCTGATCTCGATGCGCAACATCTGGAAAACATACCAGATGGGTGTTGAAGAACTCCACGCCCTGCGCGGCGTTTCTTTCGATGTCAAAAAGGGTGAATATGTCGCCATCATCGGACCTTCGGGTTCGGGCAAATCAACCTTGATGAATCTGATCGGCTGTCTCGATTCACCGTCGAAAGGCGAATATTGGATCAACGGTCATCAGGTTGCCGAAATGACAGACGACGAGCTTGCCAAAATCCGCAACAAGGAAATCGGTTTCGTTTTCCAGACATTTAATCTGTTGGCGCGCGCGACCGCTCTGCACAATGTCGAATTGCCGCTGATTTACGCCGGAATGCGCGCGGGCGAACGCCACGACAAAGCGCAGGCGGCACTCGCTTCGGTCGAACTCGGCGACCGCGTAATGCATAAACCGAACGAGCTTTCCGGCGGACAACGCCAGCGCGTCGCCATTGCCCGCGCACTTGTAAATCATCCTTCCATCTTGTTGGCGGACGAACCGACCGGCGCGCTCGATACGAAAACCAGTATGGAAATTATGGCTTTGTTCGAAAAACTGCACGCCGAAGGCAACACGATCATCGTCGTCACGCACGAACACGACATTGCCGAACGCGCCCACCGCGTGATTTCAATCCGCGACGGAGAAATCGAAAAAGACGAAAGAACCAAATGATCGAAAATTTGCCGGGATACGTTTCAATAATCTTTATTTTGACCACTTTTCTGACCATCGGCTTTTTGCTGAAAGCCGTTAAACAAACAGTTTTTGAGACGATTCCGGCAAAAATTCTGGTCTTTTTGCTCGCTTTCTGGACGATCTTTCAGGCAATTATCGCAATCAACGGCTTTCATCAAGTTCAGGCTTTTCCGCCGCGACTGGTTCTTTTCGGGGTTCTGCCCACGATTTTATTAATAATCACTTATTTTATTTTCTTCCGCGAAAATTTCATCGAAAAACTGCCGCTTAAAGTTTTAACGCTTTTGAGCGTCATCAGAATTCCCGTCGAACTTGTTCTGCTGTGGCTTTTTCAAGGCGGACTCGTGCCGCAATCAATGACCTTTGAAGGCAGAAATTTCGATATTCTTTCGGGAATCACCGCGCCGGTCGTTTATTTTCTCGCCTTTCGCGGCGGCAAAATAAATCGTCCGCTTTTGATCATCTGGAACATTTTCGCCCTCGCATTGCTCTTTAATATCGTAATTACGGCGATTCTGGCGTTTCCTTCGATCAGCCCGAATCTTCCGATCGAACTCCAAAATCGCGGCGTGACCTATTTTCCATACGTCTGGCTTCCGACCGTCATTGTCCCCGTAGTCTTGTTCAGCCACTTGGCGAGCCTCTGGAAACTTTTTAATGATTCTCCAAATTAAACCTTTTCAACCAATTCGCGTATAATCACATCAAAGAATTTTTGTTCTTGATTGGTGAGCCGATGAATTTTACCGAAACCTTAAAACTTGCGCTCGCGGCTATTTGGTCGCACAAGCTACGTTCTTTTCTGACGCTGCTCGGAATGATCATCGGCGTGACGGCTTTTATGGTCGTCCTTTCACTGCTTCAGGGATTCAATACTTATGTTGACGAAAAAATTGCGGGAATCGGCTCAAATTCCTTTACGGTCAGACGTTTCAGTTTCGAGGACTTTAAAAATACCGACACAATTGCCGAAGCGCAGCGACGGAATAAAGAACTAACATTTGAAGAACTTGAATTTATCAAAGAACGCGCGCAATTGGTTGATAAAATAGGCGCGCTCGCTTTACCAAACAGCGCTGAACTCAAACGCGGTGCGGTCGTAATGCAGGACATCACAATTAGCGGGACGGAACCGATAATCGGCGACATTGAAAATATTGATATTGCGGAAGGTCGGTTTTTTAGTGAAGCAGAAAACAATAATTCTCAGCGCGTGGCTTTTATCGGTGCCGAAGTGGCACAAAAACTTTTCCCGGGTGGTTCTGCCGTCGGCGAAGAGTTTACAATGCGCGGAATTCCCTATCGAGTAATTGGCGTCCAAGCAGTCAAGGGAACTGTTTTCGGTCAATCGCAAGACCTGTTCGTCAAACTTCCGATCAAAACCTACGGCGCTAACTTCGGCGGATTACGCAACAGCCGCGGCATTTATTTTGAAGCGACTGCCAAATCGCCCAAACTTTTCAAAGATGCGGTCGAAGAGGTGCGAACCTTAATGCGGATCAAACGAAAACTTGAATTCGGCGAGAAAGACAATTTCGGAATTCTGACGCCCGACGCGATCGCCGGCTTGCGGGACAGCATTCTGGGTCCAGTTTTTATAGTAATTATTGCGGTTCCCGGCATCGCACTTTTGGTCGGCGCGATTGTTATTATGAATATAATGCTCGTTGCCGTGACCGAAAGAACAAAAGAGATCGGCATTCGCAAAAGTTTGGGGGCAAGACAGGCTGACATTCTCAAACAATTTCTATACGAATCCGCGACCCTTTCGGCAATTGGAGGAACTATCGGATTGATACTGGCTAAATTGCTTGGAATCATCATCAGCGCATTGCTGATTCCAACGACTATTCCGTGGTATGCAGCGGTTATTGCGATTGGCGTGTCGGCAATCGTCGGAATATTAGCCGGACTTTTTCCGGCATGGAAGGCGGCGCGGCTCGATCCGATTGAAGCCTTACGGGCAGATTAATTATGAAAGCACTCGTATCTCCGTTTTACGAAAATCTGAAAATGGCGCTTTCGACCCTGCGCAACAACAAGCTGCGTTCGTTTTT
>JALHNX010000207.1 GCA_022843305.1 Pyrinomonadaceae bacterium
TAAAACTCGTGCGCTCTTCGCAAGTGTTTCGGATTAAAAAATCTCGATTTCGGCTTGTTAAAAATTGCGTGTCCGACCTTTTTGCCCGAGTAATAACCGACCGCGTCGCCGACGACTGCGGCGATAAATAATGTCACGAGCATGACCCATAGATTGAGCTTGCCCGCCGCCGCGAAAAGTCCGCAGACGACCAGCAGCGAATCGCCCGGCAGAAAAAAGCCGACCGCCAGACCGGTTTCGGCAAAAATGATAAAAATAAGCCCGAGATAGACATAATTCCCCAAAAGCGCGAGCAATGTGTCAATCATCACCTTCGGATTAAGATATTTTAATAACTCAAAAATTGATTCCATATTTTATCTGGTGAAAAAGTGGAAAAGTGAAAATGTGAAAAAGCCCGCTAAATCCCGAAGGCTTTTACTTTTTCACTTTTCCACTTTTTCACATTTTCACTTTTATTTCCAACCGTGTTCGCCGATTAGCGGCACAAATGAACACGCGCCGAAATCTTCGGTTTGAAAACCGTTTGCCGTGCGCGTCATACGTATCAGAAATTGCGTTTTCGGGTCCTTGCCGATCGGAATGACGAGCCGACCGCCGACTTTTAATTGTTCGAGAAGCGGCTGCGGCACTTCGGGACTGCCCGCCGCGACCAAAATCCCGTCAAACGGCGCGTAAACTTCCCAGCCGTTCGTGCCGTCCGCACAGCGCAGAGTAACGTTGTGAAACCCGAGTTTCTGCAAGCGTTCCTGTGCTTCCGAAGCAAGATTCGGAATGCGCTCGACGGCAAAAATCTTTCCCGCGAGGCTTGCCAGAACCGCCGTTTGATAACCCGAACCCGCGCCGATCTCCAAAACGCGCGAATTCGGCGTAAGTTCAAGAAGCTCGGTCATCCGCGCGACGATAAACGGCTGTGAAATCGTCTGATTCGACGCAATCGGCAGCGCGTTGTCCTTGTAAGCCTGATGTTTTATGGCTTCCGGAACAAACCGGTGGCGCGGCAGACGGTTCATCACGTCGAGAACTTTTTCATTCCGAATCAAGTAATGTTCGCGCAGGCGTTTGACCATCGCGCTGCGCAGAATTTCGTAACCGTCCGACATTACTGCTCCCATTTTTTTAATAAATCAATCGCTTGATGATTCGTCAGATCGCTCCGCATCGGCGTAACCGACACGAAACCTTCGTCAATCGCCTCAAAATCCGTGCCGCCTTCGGCGTGAAAACCGTTGCGCTGTTCGCCGATCCAATAATATAGTTTACCGCGCGGATCAATATGTTCGGAAATTACGGGTCGCGCATCCTTAAAACCCTGTTTCGTGATGCGGAAACCTTTCGGCGCACCTTTCGGAATATTGATGTTCAAAAGCGTGTTTTCGGGTAAACCTTCGGTTATCGCCTTTTGCGTGATTTTTTTGGCAACATTAATAGATTCGGAAAAATCGTGACTGCGGCTGACGACCAAACTGAACGCGAGTCCGGGAACGCCCAGAATCGTCGCTTCGAGTGCGCCCGCGACCGTTCCCGAATAAGTTGCGTCATCGCCGAGATTCGGACCGTGATTGATGCCCGAAGCGCAGATATGCGGGCGTTCATCGGGCGGCAAAATCCGGTTCAAAGCGAGCGTTACGCAGTCGGTCGGCGTGCCGTCAACCGTCCAGTGCCGCGCGTCAATCTGACGAATCCGCAAAGGACGTGAAAGCGTCAGACTGTGCGACGCGCCCGACATTTCCGAAGCCGGCGCGACCACGTAAACGTCGCCGATCTCCGAAAGCGCGTTTTCCAGCGCGATTATTCCTTCCGAATGATAACCGTCGTCGTTTGTAATTAAAATGCGGATTTTATCCGAACTCATTTAAATAAAATAAGCGCGATGCAAATCGTTTTCAAGGGAAACCGGGTTTACATCACGCATTAAAAATTTACCAAAAACTATCTGTTGTAGTTAGGATTAGGATTCGGGTTTGAATTTGGTCCTTGTCCCGGTCCCGAATTCATCGGACGCATCGGGCGCAGACGTTTGCGGTTGCGCTTGCGGGCATTTTGCGATTTTAATTTCGCCTTCTGTCCGGGCGGAACGAAATGCGCGTGTTTTTTCAAATCCTTGATGATTTCTTCGGTCATCACTTTACGTTTGAAACGACGCAGTGCGCTTTCGATTGATTCGTTATTGTTGATATTTACATACGCCATGCTTTTCTCACCCCCTTTCCGGCATAAAATATTACCTCAAAGGCAAACAAACATTAAACACTTTTTTTGTCGTGTTGGCAAACGACCGTGTCATTTTTGCTGACTCAGCAAAGGCGCGGAAAGGAGATGTCCTTCATAGACGAAATAAACTTTCGCGTCTTTTTCATCAACCCGAATGTCCATACTGCTCAATTTTATTTCGGGCAGTTTGGTGACCGTTTGAAACGTAAAAGTTTTCGTGTTGTAGCGTCCGACGGCGGTTTCTTTTGCTTTTTTGTCGTAAACGGCAGCCCAGAATTCGTCCGGCGCGCCCGTCGCCTGCAAAGGGCGATAGGTCAAATCTTCGAGCGGGCGAAATTCGCCTTTGACGAGCTGCGTCGCGCCCGTCGCCGCATCGAGCAGATAATATTCGGGCGTGTTCGGACTCGGATTTTTGTCGTCTTTTTTGGGATAGGGAAGATTCGGTTTTACTTCTTCCGCGTCTTCGTCATCCTGATTTTGCCAATTGCCGTAATATTTATTGCCCCGGGCGCGGTAAATCAAAACCTTGTTTTGCGAAGCGATAAATGTCAGCGGATTAAAGGTGTCGGCAGGCGGCAGATTGACGGGAAATTCTTTGCCGGTCTGCAAATTTATCCGCACCAGATTTTTCGGTTCCTGCCAGCTTTCGCCTGTTTTTGAAGCGACGACCCAATTTCCGTCGGGCGTGACAATCGGCAGATCGTAGTTTCCTTCTTTGAACCTGACGGGCGTTTGCGAGCGATTGGCTTTGTAAAGTCCGCTTTCTTCGTGCGACACTTTGATCTCGAAACCGCCGGCGCGAACCTGCCACGCGCGCGGTTCGGAATCGAATTCGGGAGTTTCGGGAAACTGCGTTTCGTCGTATAAAAACGGCATTTCGAGCGGCTGCGCTAAAACCGCGCCGAGCTTGCCGTTTTCAAAACCGCGCCAGAAGAAATGCGCGTATTTGCTTTCGCGCCGACGTTTTTCCTGTGATTCTCTGATCTGCTGGTATCGTTCGTAGTTTTCCTCGTCAACCTCGAACTTCTCTTCCGATTCGAACTGCTCCGCCAGATTTTTTTGAATTTCGTTTTCTTTGTCTTTATCTTCGACCAAAACGCGGAAATCGTTGCCGTTTTTCCAAACCGCCCGCGCCGCGAATTTGTCGTCCGCCAGCAAAACTTCGAGCCCTTTGATTTTGTCCGCCAGACGATAATGAAGTTTGAGATTGCCTTCATTGAACGAGGTGATTCGCTCGAAAAGTTTTTTGACGGGCGAGCCTTCGCCGAAAGCGTTGACGAAGAAAACGCGCCGCCCGCCGTTTTTGCCGAACATCACGAATTCGCTCGGTTCGCAGGTTTCGCAATAACCGATAAAGGGAATTGCCGAATCAATATTTTCGTCAATTATGAGGCGATAAAAATCCTCGTATTCCTTGGCGGTCAAAACTCTTTCGCGGTAACGCGCCGCGTCTTCGTAATTGGTGAAAACGATTTTGTCCTTGAAAACGCGGATCACCATCTGTCCGGTCGGTTTGTTCGTCAAAATTCCGTAAATCGCCAGCAAATCGGGATTCGCCTTGATCTCGTCGCGCAGAACGGCTTCGTTTTTGTCCATTACCGGATAATTTGTGCCGAAATAGCCGCGTCCCGCGATGCTTTGAAAGATTCGATTCAGAGATTCGCTCGAAACGATGTTTTTAGTGTCGGGAATAAACGCGTAACGCGCGCCCAAAATAACGGCTTCGCCCGGACGATGCGCCAAAACGAGCGTTCGCGCTTCGACGCTGTCTTCGGTTTCGAGATAGCGTTCGGCGGCAAGTGCCAGATTTCTGTTCGGACTTTTTAAAAACGCGCTGACTTCCCGAACCGGCAGTTTGACGCGCAGAAGCCGCGCACAGCCGAGCATTGCGGTTTGCGCGTCCGCGTCGGTTTGCCGGAGAACGCTTTGAAAATCGGCGTTGTCTTCCGCCAGACACGGCGCGATTCCGCGACCGGTGCCGTTTGCCGCACGCATTGCGAAAACTTCGCTCTGGATTTTTTCAAAAATTTCTTTGCGCTGTGCGATTGCCGTTAAAATCGTTTCGAGGTCGGCTTCGCCCGCACGTATCTGGCGCAGTCTTTCGATAAAAATAATGCGACCTTTCCATTTCTGCATAATTACGGAGAGCGCGGCGGCAGTCGCCGGTTTTGTTTTTCGCAGAGTTTTTAAACGCTCGATGGCGCGAACGACCAAACCGTCGGTCGGTTCGGTTTGCTCGGCAACATAATTTCCGATGTTGAGCGCGACCGGCATTGTTCTTTGGGGCTTTTCGTCATTTTCCATGTCTTCGCCGTATAAATCCCTATTGAGTTTTGCCGCGCCTTCGGGTGTCGAGATCGTTTCGGCAAAAAATTCGAGAGCGGACATTTTTTCGTCGTCGTTCAATCCGCCGCATTCGTCCAAAGCCCTTATATAAACTCTCCGGTGATACGGATTTTTTTCGTTCGTGAGCGCGATTTTCAAAGCCGGAACGGCGCGCGGGTCTTTGTATCGGATAAGCGCTTCGGCGGCGGTCTGGCGATATTCTTCCTCGTTCATCAGGATCGTGATCAAAGCCGGAACGCTTTCGGGCATATCAACTCTGCCGAGCGCGGAAATTATCGAACCGCGCCCGTCGGGTATTTCGCTCATCCAGCCCGGAGTTGAAAGCCACGGCAACAGTGCGCGGATCGCCTCGATTTTATCTTGTTTGACATAATTCACCAGATTTCTGATCGCCGCTTTGCGAGCCGCCGGATTTTTGCTGTCAACGAGTCTTGCCATTGCCGGAATCATTTTTTCGGGCGGCGCGAATCTGAGGATCGTCGTCAGTCCGGTGTAGTTTTCGAGCTGGTAAAGCGTTTCGTCCGAAAGCAGCGAAAGATACCAGTCTTCGCGTCCTTCCCAGTCTTTTTCGACGACCAGCGCGTCCATTGCCAGATCGCGGTTGCCGGGGGAAAGCTCGCGGTTTTCGACCGTTTCCTGCAAAAGCCGGCGGTATTTCGTAATGTCGGCTTCGTCTTCCTTTTCAATCGCGCGGGCGTAAAAAGCCCATCGCGCGAGCGTCCGCGAAACGGGCTGTGAACTGTCGCCCGCCAATCTTTCGAGGATCGGCGCGGCGCGTTCCCAATCAACCCGCGCCAGTGCCAGAAGCTCGGCTTGATTTGTGACATATCGGTCTTTATCCCTGACCTTTTCGGCTTTCTCGACGAGTTCTTCAACAAAAAAATTGCTGTTGTATGTGAGCCAGCGTTTTAACATCTGCGAACTGTATTTGCCGGATTCTTCGGTCGTCATTTTGTCGTAGATTCTTTTGACCTGTTCGGCAAATTTAGGATTCGGCGGCAGAAGTCCGACAAATGCGGGCAGCAAAGCCGGATTTTCTTCGCAATAATCCAAAATTCTTTCGAGCGTTTTTTCGGAAGGTTTAAGACTGTTCCGAATTTGAGAATTAATTCCACTACGGTTTTGCGCCATCCAATATTCGAGCAGATCTTCGATCGGCGCATCGTCGGGCGGAACGCGGCTCGGATCGAAAAATTCGGGTTCGCGGGTGATCGGTTTAGTATTCAAAGCCGTCGCTGATCTTTCATCAACCGGCGGCGGCGCGGGCAAATCCAAAAGCTGTCTGAGCAAATTTGCCGGACTGACGGTTTGCGCTTGAGCCGTGGCGGTAAAGAAAATAAAACAAACAAAAAAACACGCGAGAAAAATTTGGCGCATTGGTGAAACTCCTTTTTTTATTCAAGAAAAGCGATGACAAACGTTTGTTGCCGGGAAGCGCCGAAAAAGTTGCATCGTCTGCGGTATAAAAAAACTATACGAAAATCAACGGTTTTTCGGCAAGGGAAGCGCCAAAAGTTGCCCTTCATAAACGAAATAAATTTTGTTTTCGCGTTCGTCAATCCACATATTCATACTGTCGAAAATAATCTGCGGAATCGTCAGCAAAGGTTTAAATGAAAGCGTTCGGGCATTGTAAATACCGAACTGCGTCGTAGTTTTTTCGCCGTCGGGCACCGCCGCCCAGAATAGATCGGGACTTGCCGCAACCTGCTGAAGCGGGCGAAAAGTCTGCTGGAGAAGCGGACGCGGTTCGCCTCTGACGGGCTGAACGATTCCGGTTTCGGCATCGAGCAGAAAGAATTCGCCAATCATTCGCGTGAATTCTTCGCTTTCGCCGTAACTGCTGAAAAGCAGAACTTTATTCAGCCCCGCAAGAAACGCGACCGGCACGGGCGTGCCGTAATCGGATTCGATTTTGACCTTAAATTCCTTGCCCGTCAAAAGATTGACGCGCACGAGCGCGTTTTCGTATTCATCTTCGCCGCTTGAATATTTGGCGGCAACCGCCCAGCGACCGTTCGGCGTAACGAATGCCCGGTAATAATAACCGTCGCCGATTTTGGCGAACTGCGCACCCTTTATTCTGTATAAACCTTCTTCATCAACGCGAACCTCGACGCCGCCGCCGCGCGCTTTCCATTGATGTTCGTTCGGCTGAACTGCGAAACCGTCAATCAGCGGAATGTATTCGACCGAAACGGGCTGTCCTGTCGGTTCGAGAAGTTTTGTTTTGTCGAATTTATACCACGCGTAACTGCCGTAGGCTTTCTGCCGCGCCATTCGAATATTATCCAGTCGCGCTTTTTCGATTGCCGCCTTTTTTTCGGGCGTGATGACCGTTTCTTCTTCGCCGTCCTCTTCGTTTTCTTCTTCGGAATATTCTTCCCGTTCGGCGTTTTCGGACTCTTTTTCAAACTGTTTACGCAGCGTCGTGTCGTCAATCAAAAGCCGGAAATCTTCGCCGTCCTTCCAAACCGCCGCCGCCCGCTGATTGTCGTCGGCAAAAAGAATTTCCAAACCCGGCACGTCTTTTTCCAGATAATAATGAATCTGCGCGGGCGGTCGGCGGAATTCGGCAAAGATTTCTTCGAGTTCGGCAAAAAACTGCGGCAGCGGTTCGGCTTTGACAAAAACGCGCCGTCCGCCCGCTTTGCCAAGCATTAAAAGTTCCTTGCCTTCACAGCCCGAACAAGCCGAGAGAAACGGCGGCAGCTCGTCAACTCTCTGTGACGCGAGATAATTTTTTAAGGCTTCAAATTCCTCGACCGTCAAAACTCTCTCACGATAACGCGCCGGATCGTCCTGCCAGCTGTAAACGGCTTTGTCCTTGTAAATTCTGACAAAATTATTGTTGTAGGAATAAATTCCGTAAAGCTCCGCGTTTTCCTTAACTTCCTTTTGCAGTTTTTTCCCGACTTCATCCGCGCCCGAAAAGTCGTAAAAGAAATACGGCTGAAATTTCTCGAACAGACGGTCAACGCTCGCAAAAAGCGCCTGCGTAAACGGCACAAAGGAATTTACCGCTTCCGGGTTTTCGGGAACGAAACCGATTCGCGCGCCGAGAATTTTGGCTTCGTTCGGATGAAGCCCGAGAACGATTCCGCGCGCTTCGGGCGAATCTTCCGATTCGAGATAGCGTTCCGCCGCAAGCGCGAGCAGTTTGTTCGACGCTTTCAGATTGGCGGCGACTTTCCCGACCGGCAGTTCGGCGCGGATCAGCCGCGCACAGGCGAGCATCGCGGTTTTCGTTTCATCGTTTCCGCCGTCGAGAATCGCATCGTAATCGGCGGATTGTTCGAGCAGACACGCCGAAATTCCGAGCGCGGTCGCGTTTCCGGCGCGAATATCGTTGATGTCGTCGAGTTGTTTTTCCCGAATCTCCCGTCGCAGAATCAGCAGTTTAACGATTGCCGGAAGATTCGATCTGCCGTCGCGCAAATCTCTGAGCAAAAGCGCGTTGATCGCCGCGCCCTTCCAGTTCTGAATTATCCGGCGTAAAGCCGCGGCAATCTGCGGATTTTTCTTTTCGTGAAAATTGATGCGGTCAATCACAGCCTTGACCAATTCGTCGCTTGGTTCTTCAAGGCTCATCACCTGACTTCCCAAAAGTTGTTTCAAATCATTCGGGGTATAGTTCTGATTTCTGTAAGGGGTAAAAACAAACGATTGAGGCGTGTTTGTGGCGACAAAACCGGGCGGTATTTCAGTAATTTCCGCTTCACGATAACTAATATTGGTTGTTGCGGTATTAACTGCCATGTTCGACGGCATGACTTCCGTTTCGCGGAAATTTTTAGCGGTTTCTTCGAGTGCTTCGAGCTGTTCGGCAAGCGTAAAGCCGTTTGAAACGAGCGCCGCTTTGACGGCGTTCGAGCGTTCCCAGTTTTCGACGAACGGCAGAACCTGCCGCAAAGCCGATGCCGCCTGCGGGCTTTTCTGCGTCGCCAGTGCCATAATTGCCCAGCTTCGGAAAGGATAGGTTTCGACCGTCTGCGTTCTGACGGAAACGGCGGAATTTACATTGGCTGAATATGTGCGATTTGATGTGCGATTAGAATAAATCGAAACATTCGCATTTGTCGCCGGCTCAATTATAACTTCCTGTTTTTCCTTTTCGTTGAGCATTGCGATCAAACCCGGAACGCTTTCGGGGACGACCATCGTGCGCAAAGCCGTCAGAATCTTCATTCGCTCGCCGCTCACTTCTTTCGCCCATTTCGGATTTTCGAGCCACGGCACGAGCGCTTTGATGATTTCGGGATTCTGTTTGGCGATGTCGTCGTCGAGCAAAACGGCAAGATTTCTGACCGCCGCGCTGCGAATCGTCGGATTACCGCTGCCCGCGAGTTCGATCATTTTGGCGACGTATTTGTCGTCGGGCGAATGATTGATGATCGTCGTCAAACCCGTGTAAACCTGCCCGCCAACGCGCAGTTCATACAAAGTTTCGTCTTCGAGCAGGGAATAATACCAATCGTCGCGCCCCGGAAAATCGCCCGATTCGACCAGCGCATCCATCGCCAGATCGCGGTTTCCGGGCTGTAAGGTTTTGTTCTCGACGGTTTCCTGCAATTCCTTGCGGTATTTTTCGATGTCGAACGAATCGTTCGTTTTGAGCGCGTGTTTGTAATACGCCCAACGCGCGAGCGTCTGCGAAACCGGCGCGTTCGAATTGCTCAGCATCCGGTCGAGGATCGGTTTCGCCTTTTCCCAGTCAACCCGCGCGAGCGCGAGAACTTCGTCCTGATTCGTTACATATTCCTTCGTGTCGGCGGCTTGGTTGGCAATCTGGTAAAGCTCGTTTGAAAAATAGTTCGAGTGATAGGTCAGCCATTTTTTGACTTCCGCGCGCCACGACGAATCGAATTTGCGGTTCGTCATTTCCTCGTCATAAAGCCGCTTGACGAATTCCGCCGCTTCCGTCGTTTCGGGAAAAACGTCAACCAGTTCGCCGAGCATTTCGGGCTTTTTCCCGGCTTCCGACATCAGCCGTTCGAGCGTTTTTTCGGAAGGCTTCGGGACGAACGTATATTTCGAGTCAAATTGGTTTTGATGTTTCCAGTAGGCAAGCAGATCGTCAATCGAAGCGTTGTCGGCGGGCGGAGTTTTCTTATCGAAAAATCTCTCGTCGCGTTCCACCGAAGCCGGACGGTAAAAAGGATTCGGCGGCGGCGGCGCGGGCAGATTCAAAAGCGACGGCAAAACATTATTCTGCGCTTCGCCCGCCGGCATAAAACAAAACAAACCGATGAGCAGCAACGAAAAGCAGAGCGCGACCGACGACAAGAATCTTTTCATAAAAGAGAACCTCTGAATGTAAAAGAATAGATAACTCATTTATAACGAAAAAGCAATATTTTTTTGCAGATACAAAGCAAATTCGCACAATGAATGTGGCAACCCTCAAAACCGTTTGTGAAAACCCACAGTAAATTCGGAATGCTGAAACCCGCACGAAGTAAGGGTGTTTAATGGCGAATCTTAGAACAAATATTTTTTTCTGTTAATAGCAAATGAAGATGTCCGCTTTTTCTAGCACATTAAATGTCCGGTTTGTTGATTTGCACAAGCCATTAAAACAGCTTGCTGTTTTTCCTTCGTCCTTGATGTTTTCACTTTC
>JALHNX010000208.1 GCA_022843305.1 Pyrinomonadaceae bacterium
GCCCCGTTCTGTCCGAACGGATGCGGCACGAAGCTCGCCGCCGTCAAAGCGGCTTGTTTCCAATAACCGCGAGCCACGCCTTTTCCGCCCAGATAAAGCTCGCCGGCAACTCCGACCGCCACCGGATTCATTGCTTCGTCCAGCACATAAACCTCCGTGTTTCTAATCGGTTTCCCGATTGGCACGTTTTCGCCCATTTCTTCGCCTTCAAACTTCCAAATCGTGGCGCAGACAGTCGTTTCGGTCGGACCGTAGGCGTTCAAAAAACGTCTGTTTTTGCTCCATTTTTCAACTATTTTCGGATTACAGGCTTCACCGGCGGCAATAATGGTTTTTAAATTCCAGCTTTCGTCCGGCGAGATAACCGCGAGCAAAGCGGGCGGCAAAGTTGCGACATCAATTCTCAATCGCCCGATAATGCGCCCCACATCCAAGCCTGACCGCAGATTTTCCTGCTTTGCGAGACACAAAACGCCGCCGCTGGCGAGCGTCATGATTATTTCCGAAACCGAAGCGTCGAAAGAAAGCGAAGCGAATTGCAAAACCCGACTCTCTGCTCCGATCCCGAAGCTCCGGCTCTGCTCTCTCGACAATGCTTCCAGTCCGCCGTGCGTCACCAGAACCCCTTTCGGTTTCCCCGTCGAACCCGAAGTGTAAATCATATACGCCCCGTTTTCCGCTCGGATGTGCCGCCCCACCCGCGCCGCGCTGAAGGCTTCGATTGCGCCCCGCGCTTCGTCCAACCGAACGATTTCGGCGGCTGTCCACGGCAACCGCGCTTCGAGTCCTGTGTCCGTTATAATCACGTCCGGCGCGGCATCTTCGATCATAAAAGCCAGTCTTTCCGGCGGATAACCGGCATCGAGCGGCACATATACCGCCCCGCATTTGAGCGTCGCCAGCACGGCACTCACCATTTCGATGCCGCGTTCGAGCATAATCCCGACGCGCTGTTCGAGCGAGATGTTTTTCGATTCGAGAAAGTGCGCCAGACGGTTTGCTGCCGCGTCCAGTTCGGCGTAAGTGATTTGGCGGTCATCGCAGACGGCGGCGACGGCATCGGGCGAGGCATCAACTTGTCGCTCGAAAAGCTCGACCGCAGTTAATTGCGGCAGTTCGTCGAGGTCATTCCTGCCGCTCCATTCGCTCAACAACCGTTCGCGTTCGGGCGCGGGGAGAATTTCGACCAGCCCGACCGGCTTCTCAAGATCGTTAAGCGCGTCGGTCAAACCGGCGACGAAATGCTTTGCGAAATATTCGATTGTTTCGGTCTTATAATATTTGGTTCTAAAGGTAATTTCGCCTTCCAGACAGTCCGCCGATTTTGAAAACACCAGATTGATATTGTTGTTAACGTTTGGCAAAACGCTGTGAATGCCTGTAAAAGCCAGCGAAATATCGAATAATTGAAACTTGTCCGGCTGTTGTTCCAGCTTTCGCTCGGAAATCATATTTTCATAATCGAATTGCTGATTTTTATAGGCTTCAATCAGGGAAGCGCGCACTGCTTTCAGAAAATCCTTCACCGTTTGCGCCGGATTGACGGTGTTGATAATCGGCAGGGCGTTGCTGATATTTTCTTCGATTTCGTCGTGAATCCGCGCCGGACTTCCGACCACGATTTTTTCGGATTTCGTATATTTATAAAGGCAAATATTCAAAGCCGCCATCAAAATCGTGTAAATCAAAAACGGAGAATCGCCCGTTTTTTCGCTGACCAGCTGCTGGAATTCGGCGGGTATTCTGATGTTGATGGTTTCCGCCCCGGCTTTGTCCGCCGGGAGATTGTGATCGGGAATTAATGAAGTTGCCGAAAAATCTTCGGAAATTTTTTCGAGCCAGAATTCTCTGACTTCATTTACGCTTAGGTCTAACATATTTGTGGTTTTCGGTTTGCGTTACGAATAATCTGATGAAAGATTCGTCCGGCAACGGGTTAAAATTGAAAATCGTCTTCGGCAAATTCTTTGACTGTTTCCTTGCCGCGCGTTTCAGTGTTTGCCGCATACGCTTTAGCAACGCTCGGTTCGGCGGATGGGAAAAGGTGTATTTCCTCGCGACCGAACAATAATTTCGCGTCGCTGATTCCCTTTTCAGCCGCTTTTTGCAGAAGTTTTTTCGCTTCGACAACCTGTGTCGAATCTTCCGTGAGCGCGAGTCCGAGCCAGAATTCGAGCCACGGTTCTCTGCCCATCGCGTAAATATACAATCGCTCCGCGCCGACGGCTTCGAGAATCTGTTCGGCGCGCACCGAATCACAGCCCTTGTATCTTCTCGACTGTTCGATGTGGTGCGCCGGTTTTTCCGGCAAAAACGAGCCGCAACTCCAGGTGAGCGGCGCACCGACGCATTCCATCCCGATAAAAACGCTCTGAATCTGACCGCAGGTTTTTCTGAGATTCGTGTAAATCTGCTTGTCCAGACAATCCGAATCAGCGGCGAAAAGCATCTGCTCGTTTCCGCAGCGAACCAAAAATGCCGATTTTCCGTGCGGCAAATCGGCGTGTTCGCCGAGAAACGGAATGCCGATAATCTCGCCGTCGTCAATCGGAATTGATTCGAGCGCGTCAAGTTCGACGACGTTTTTGAAATTAAGCTTTCGGGCGAGCGTTTTCAGCGAAATGTCGCCGTAATAAACGCCGTTCGCTTTCGGCACGACCAGCGTTCCGATCCGGTTTCGCAACCGCAGCAGCGTTTCGAGCGAAAAATGGTCGTGATGCCCGTGCGTGATGAGCGCAAAGTCTATTTTTTCGGGCAGATTGTCGTAACTGAACCGCTCCAAGCCCATATTTTGCGGCAGAACGCCGAGACACGGGTCGGTCAGAATTGAAATGCCTTTCCATTCGATTAAAATGCAGGCGTGTCCGAAATAGCGCACGCGCACACTTTTCTCATTCCACGTTTCGACGGGTTTGACTTCCGCCGTGTCGAAAAAAGAGCGCAGCAGTTGTTCCTGTGCGGCCGAAACGCCGAGCATTTCGCGGATATAAGCGAAGTTCTGCGGCTTGCGGTCAAGCTGCATCAATTCATCAATTTTGGAAGAAGACAGCGGAATATCAAGCTCGATTTGTCCGGCATCGGACAGGCGCGGCGTACTCATAAAAAACGCCCGACCGTCGTCATATTTTTGCGTGAACAGCCGGATGCTCTGCAAATCTTCGTGATAATACGGGCTTTCATAAGTCATCGGCTCGATAAACCTAACCAGCGGGCGATGATAATAATCGTAAAGCAGTTCGACGTAGCCCCGCAGCTCAACCGGCAGTTTCTCGTAAAATGAATCCAGACTCTCGCCGCTCGCTTCTTCGATTAATTGTTTCTGAAACGAATTCAGCCGGTTGACGAGCCGCAGATTTTGTTCGAGCCGGCGCTCGGTTTCGTTTTTGAATTTTTCGACCTCGGCGGCTTTTTCCGGCGGAATATCTACGAGCGGACCGCTACGCATTTTCGGGTCTTTGCACGCGCGCCAGTGAATCTCGGGATTTTCAAGGTATGAATTCAAAACTTCGAGCTGGTAATTTTTCAGATGCATACTGAACGGCACGGGCGAAACGACGTGCGACCAAGCGACAAAGCGATTGACGAGCGGCTCAACCGCTGTCGTTGACTTCAGGTAAAATTTCTCGTCTTTATTCATAAATTTAACTCCGGCGGCTGATAATAATCCGAATTTTCGGAAACGGAGTGTTATCTAAACCGCTAAAAATCGAAATCGTCCTCGTCGTCCGGCGCGACTGTCCGGGCGGAAACGACCGGCGAAACTTCCTCCAGCGAAATTTCCCTTAGTTTCGTTTCGCGCGAAGACGCGGCGGCGCTCAGAATATTTCTGAAATGTTCGAGCATCCGGCGAATAAAGGCTGAATCGAACATTTCGGTCGAATAATCAATGGCGCAATGAATTTCGTCGCCCGTTTCGTTCACATTCATCGCAATATCAAACTGCGAGGCGAGGCGCGGAAGCTTGTAATTCGAAACCTTTAATGCGGGCAACTCCAGTTCGGCGAGCGGCGCGTTCTGCAAAACGAACCAGACGTTGAACAAGCGTTTGTGCGGTTCGTTTCTTTCACGACGAATCGCGTCGAGTATCAGCTCGAACGGGATTTCCTGATTCTCGAAAGCATCGAGAACCGTTTTTTCCGTTTCCTTCAGCAAATCGCCGAACGATAAATCGCCGTCGAGTTTTGCGCGAATTGCCAGCGGGTTGATGAAACAGCCGATCAATCGCTCGGTTTCCGCGCGGTTGCGATTGGCGACCGGCGAGCCGATAATGAAATTTTTCCGTCCCGTGTAGCGATACAGCAAAAGCTGGAAACCGGCGAGCAAAAACGTGTAGAGCGTGAAATGTTCCGCCGCGCAGACGCGTTTGATTTCGGCGGTCAAACCGGCGCGCAGTAGAATCGAAACCGTTTCGACCGAACCCGTTCGGCGCGCGCCGTTCGTTGCGGCGGAAGCTATTTTCAGGCTTTCGACGCGCCCTGCCAGATGTTTCTTCCAGTAATCGAGCTGCGCCCGCCACGCCGGGCTTTCGACCATCTTTTTTTCCCAGACCGCGAAATCCGGATATTGAATTTCGAGTTCGGGCAGTGACGGGTTCTTTCCGAGCGTAAAATCGCGGTAAAGCGCGGCGAATTCGTCTATTATCACGCCGAGCGACCAGCCATCGGAAATAATATGGTGCATATTCAGCAGAAGAATATGCTCGGCGACACCCAAACGGTATAAATGGACGCGAAACAGCGGTCCGGTTTCGAGATCGAACGGCGTTCCAATATCTTTGACAACCAGCCTTTCCACCGGCAAATCTCTTTCCGGCGTGCGAATTTCCGTGAGATTTTCTTCGATTATTTCGACCGGAAAAGGCTTTTGCGCGATCTGCCAAACACGACCTTTTTTTTCACGAAAAACGAGTCTTAAGGCTTCGTGCCGCACGATCAGAAAGTCGAAAACCTTTTGCAGGATTTCGCGCCTTAAATCGCCGGCGACGCGCAGTGCCGCCGGCGTATTGTAAGCGGTCTCAGACGGATTCAGTTTTTGCAGAAACCACAGTCTTTGTTGCGCGAAGGAAACTTCCGCCGGTTCGGCATCGAGCCGGCGACCGATCCGGCTCGCGCCTGACGTTCCGGTCGCTTCGCTTTCGAGAAGCAGCTCCAGCAACCTTTGTCGGTCGAACGATAAAGCGGAAATTTCCTTTTGCAAATCCATCTTTAAAGCAGATTGTCGAGCGGAAAATATTCGTCGAGAAGATTATTCATCACGTCGCTTTGAACAAATTCCCGAACCGTCGCCAGATATTCGTTAATCGGTGTCGAATCGTTATACTGCGGAAGAAGTTTCTTCAGCTCGTCATTGATTTTGATAACGACCGGATTGAATTTCTCCTGCCCGACGAAGAACGATGCCTGATAACACGAAGCGACCAGCACACCGAGAATCGTCGTCACGTTTTCGCACAACTGCAACGATTTACGCGCCGAATTCAAGCCCATACTGACGACATCCTGATTCTGCCCGTTTGATGGAATCGTTTTGACCGACGACGGCGCGGCAAGGTCGAGGTTCTCCGAGGCGATGCTCGTCGCCAGATATTGCCCGCCCTCGAAGCCGCAAAACAGTCCGCTTTCGCCGTGCGCCAGAAAATCCGGCAGCGGCTTGTTCAAATGCGGATCGAGAATACGATTAACCTGTCTTTCCGCCAGAACGCCGATCTCCGTCACGGCGATATTCAGATAATCGCTCGCCATTGCGACATACTGCCCGTGGAAATTTCCGCCATGGAAGGAATCTTCGGCTTTTTCAAAAAACAGCGGATTGTCGTTGCAGGAATTGACCTCTTCTTCGACGAGCCGTTTGCAGAAAATCAGCGTATCAACGACCGGACCGAGAATCTGCGGAATACAGCGCAGCGTGTAAGCGTGCTGCAAAAATACTTTCGTATCCACCACTTCGTTTGAATCGCCGACCTTTTCGGTAATCGCCTTCATCAAATCGCGGTGATCGTGTGTCAGTGTGCTGCCTTCCAAACCGTTTCTCAGATTCGCCGCGATGCGTCTCTGACCGTGATGATTTTTCAGACTATGCCCGCTGTCGTCGAAGGCACGCGTCGAGCCGCCCAGACACTGAAGAAAATTCACCGACGCGAAAAGCGAAAGCTGTAACAAGCGGAAGGCGCGAACCAACGCGACGCTCGCCACGCCGGTCATCGCCGATGTGCCGTTAATCAGTGAAAGAGCTTCCTTAAAACCGGGTTTGAGTAACTCTAAATTCTCCTCTTCGTAAACTTCGCGGGCTTTGCGGCGTTCGCCTTTATAGCTCACGTAACCGTCGCCGATCATCGGCAACGCCATATGCGCAAGCGGCGACAAATCGCCGCTTGCGCCGAGCGAACCCTGTTGCGGAATCACCGGACAGATGCCGCGATTGATGCTTTCCTTGAGTAAATTGACCGCCTCGACGCTCGTTCCGGAGTAACCTTTGATGACGCAGTTCAGTCGAACGGTCATAATCGCTTTGACTATCTCGTCGGAAAACGGCTCGCCGCCGCCCGCCGCGTGTGTTCGCAAGAGGTTGTATTGCAACTCGCTTTTATACTGCGGCGGAATAATTGACGGCACCAGCTCGCCGAAGCCGGTATTGACACCGTAAATCGGCTGTTTCGCTTCGCCCCATTCCTGAACCTTCAAGTAGGTTTCCCGGACTTTGTTAATTCTTTCGTCGCTTATTTCTACTTTCTCGCCGTTCACGGCAATTTCATAAACGTCAAAAACCGAAAGGTTTTCGCCTTTTATCTGCATTCATTTATCTCCTGTTTTTTTATTTTTTATTACTTTCTGATTTGACTGAAAATGTGTCCGCCCCGCGCGTCGGAAAACGCTTCGCCGGAATGGAAAATGTTTGTGGTTTTGGTTTTTTTTCAGGGGTTTTACCCCGACGCGCCGGACGGCAACGTCATATTTTTCGCCGTGAGCAACGATTTAGTCAACGCAGCAACTTCTTCGTCCGTCAGCGATTTTACTTTTTCGACCAACTCCGCGAGACGCTGCGGATCAATACCGGAAAATTGTTTCGACAACTCGATGTTTTTCGCCAGCTGCCCGATCGTCGGATTCATCAGAAAGCGGCGCAGCGAGATTTCCGTTTCATACTCGCGCCGAACCTGATTAACGATTTGCGCCGCCAGCAAAGAATGACCGCCGAGCTGAAAGAAATCGTCCGCGATTCCGATTTTTTCGGCTTCCAGAAGTTTCTCCCAAAGCGCGACGAGTTCTTTTTCGAGGCTGGTTTGCGGCGCGACGTATTGTTCTTGCCGCGTCCGCGGTAGTTCGGGAATCCGCGCCGCGAGCCGGATGCGGTCGGGTTTGCCGCTCGGGGTCAGCGGAATTTTTTCGATTAAAAGAATGGTTGACGGAAGCATATAAACCGGCAGTTTTTCAGCCAGCATTTTTCTGACGACGTTTGCCGGAAGATCATCGTCCGAAACCGCGAAAGCCGTCAGCTGCAATTGTCCGGCGGAATCTTTGGCGGCGACGACCGCCGCGTCGCGGAGCGGCGGTAATTCTTTTAATGCCCTTTCGATTTCTTCGATTTCGATGCGATTTCCGCGAATTTTTACCTGCGAGTCGAGTCGTCCGAAAAATTCGATATGATTATTGTCCGTCCACCGCGCCGCATCGCCCGTCCGAAAAACCGGATCGCGCACGTCACCCGTTAAAGGATTGGCGATAAAGCTCCGCGCGGTTTCTGCCGGACGTTTGAAGTAACCTTTCGTCAGATACGCGCTGCGAATGTAGATTTCGCCCGGTACTCCGTAAGGGCAAAGCCTTTTCCGCGCGTCGAGAATCAAAATCTGCCTGCCGTCGAGGGCGCGCCCGATGGAAACGCTTTTCGTGTCGCGGTCGATTTTTTCCACCCGGTGAAACGTCGCCAAAACGCTTTCGGTCGGTCCGTATAAATTATACAGAACCGGCGACTCGGGAAACTCGGCGAGCCATTTTTTGACCAGCTTGACCGGCAGAGTTTCACCGGCAAGCAAAATATATTTCAGCTTTGAAAAACCGCCTTTATCGCCGTCCGCAAACATTTTAGAAAAAAAGCTCGGCACGGTTTGAAAGACCGTGACCGAATTTTCAACAAGCCAGCGCGCGACGCTTTGCGGCTCGTTTTTTGTTTCCGAATCCATCAGGCACAGCGTCGCGCCGGCGGCGAGGGCGCTGAAGATTTCCGCATATGCGGCATCGTAAGTAACCGATGCCCATTGCGCGATTCTGATTTTCGGCGCCAGCCCGAACTCGCTGCCGAACCAACGGATAAACTGGCTGAAGCCGCGGTGCGTCTGCATAATGCCTTTCGGCTTGCCGGTCGAGCCGGACGTATAAACGACGTATGCCAGATCGGCGGGCGCGATTTCGACCGCCGGGGCGGTTTCGGGCAAAGCATCTATTGCTTTTTTCCCCAGAAAAATTTCGTTTTCGTCGTTTTCTTTCGGCTCGGTGTCCAATAATATTATTTTTTCAAATTTATTTTCGGGTTTTAGAAACAGTTCGCTTTGCTTTTGACGGCTTGCCGCGTCGGTAATCAAACAAGCCGGCGCGGTTTCCTTTAAAATCCATTCGAGTCTTTCGGCAGACTGTTCGGCATCGAGACAGACAAAATAATTTCCGGATTTAAGGACACCAAGCATCGCCGCAATTTGGTCGAGCGGCTCGCCGAGCATCACGGCGACCGGGTGCTTGCCGTCAATTTGCGCGACGAGTGCGCGGGCGAGGCGATTCGCTCTTTTGTCGAGCGAGGCGTAATCACAAACGCGGTCGCCGCGTTCGGCGCAGATTTCCGACGGAAAAGCGGCGGCGGCTTTTTCAAACCAGCCGTGAACCGTATATTCGCCGCCGAATTCGTCCGTCAAAGCAGTTTCTTCCAAAAGACAGCGCGTTTCTTCGTCGCTCATCAACGATAAATCGGCAACGACGGCATCCGGCGACGCGCCGACGTTTTCGAGCAGAATCGTAAATTGCCGCGCCAGTCTTTCGACTGTTTCCCTTTTGAAAAGTTCGGCGGCATACTCGATATTTCCGCAAAGGCGACCGTTTTCCTCGCGCAGATTGAAAACCAAATCGAGCTTCGCCTTTCCGCTGTAGGCTTCGACCGGCGCGATTTCAAGTCCGGGCAAATCAATCCTGACGACCGGAAAATTCTGTAGTATGAGCATCACCTGAAACAGCGGAAGGGAGTTCAGATCGCGGTCGGGCTGAATGATTTCGACCAGCTTTTCAAACGGCGCGGCTTGATTGGCGAAGGCTTTCAGCGATTTGTTTTTGACCTCGGCGAGCAGTTCGGAAAAAGTTTTTTCCGGTTCGACGCGACTTCTGATGACGAGCGTGTTGACGAAAAAGCCGACCAATTCCGCTGTTTCTTCCGACTCGCGGTTTGCCGCCGGACTGCCGAGCGCGACATCCTGCTCGCCGCTGTATCGCCAGAGCAGAATTTTCAACGCCGCCGCGAGCGTCATATAAAGCGTCGCTCCGTGCTGACCCGCGATTCGTTTGAGTTTCGCCGTTCTCCGGGCATCGACATCGAGCCGAATTTGCCCGCCCTCGAATGACGGATCGAGCGGTCTGACGTAATCGGCTGGCAACTCTGCGCGTCCGGCATCTTTCAATTCCTCTTTCCAGTAAGCTATCTGCGCCGCCAGCTTTCCGCCTTCGAGCCGCGCCACCTGCCATTCGGCATAATCGCCGTATTGCAAAGCGTCGTTTTTCAGAACTTCGGAATTTTCAGAATCGGGCGTGCCGTCGCGCCGTGTGCAATTTTCATACGCGGCGGCGAGATGTTTGACCAGTATCCCCATTGACCAGCCGTCCGTGATGATGTGATGCATCACCACCAGCATTTCGTATTCGCTCTCGTTCGTCTGCCAGATCCGCACTCTGAACAAGCCCGCTTCTTCGAGATTAAATCCCTTCCCGCCTTCGGCTCGGATTTCTTCCCGCACTTGTTCGATCCCCGACGAGCGCGCGTCTTCGACCGCCAACTTAAAATCAATTCGCGGCTCGATGATTTGAAAAGGCTCGCCCTCGATTTCCGTGAATCGCGTGCGCAGTGCGGCGTGGCGTTCGATGACCGAAGCAAAGGCTTTTTGCAGAGC
>JALHNX010000209.1 GCA_022843305.1 Pyrinomonadaceae bacterium
CAGGTTGACGATATTTATCTCGTCGCGCTGACGCTTTTGCGGCTTTTGAACCGGACGGACGAAACGGTCGTCCGCGAAAACTGGTCGGGCGGCGGCGATATTGTGAGCCTTGCGAATTCGATTGCCGGAATTGCGCCGATGCTTCTGCCGAAACGTGTAACGCGTGTTCTTTCGTCGAAAGTCGAACTCGCACCGACCAGCGAAATCGTCAAAGCGGTTTCCAATCGTCAGCCCGTGATGGTCGAAAAACCCGTCTTGGATGAAAAGGATTTGCTCGACGTAAAATAAGATTTTAGGCAATTTAGAATGTTTCGGCGGAAGTTGGATTTGTTTCAACTTCCGCTTTTTTCGTTTTTGCGGTAGAGAGTTTTTGCCAAAATTTCGCGTAATCGAAAATGAATAAACCGAACGGTTCGATGCCGTGTCTTGCGGCGGTTTGATGATGCCGCTGATGCGCCGCGCGAATTGTTAAAAGCAATTTGTTCGGCGAATTAAACGGCAGGAAACGGCGATGCGTGAAAAGGTCGTGCGCGATGAAATAAACCATACCGTAGATGGCGATGCCCAAACCGACCGGAAACGAAACGGAATCGAGCAAAGGTTTTTCGGCGAAGATCATTAACGCAATTGAAACCGCCGCGAAAATCGCCGAAAACAGATCGTTAAGCTCGAAAAATCCTTTCCGCGCCGTGTGATGCGTTTGATGAACGCGCCATAAAAGCCCGTGAAAAAGCCAGCGATGCACGGCGTAGGAAAAAATCTCTAAACCGGCGAAACCCAAAATCGTTAAGGCAAAAAATTGCATCTTTGGAGGTTCTGAGTCCCGCCTGAAGGCGGAACTCAGAACTTTTAAAGTTTGTCGTTGAATAATCCGACGACTAACGCCCACGCGTCTTTGGCGGCAGTTTCGTCGTAAACTTCCGGTCGCGTATTATTGAAAAACGCGTGGTCGGCTTCGTATTTAACGCTCGTCACGGGCAGTTCATATTTCGAGGTCATTTCTTCGAGATAGCCGACCTTTTCGGCGTTGATCCACTGGTCTTTCGTGCCCGAAACAAAAATTGTCGGCACGGTCAGATTTTTCAAAACTTCTTCTTCGGGAATGTCGCCGTAAAAAGGCGCGGCGGCGCTCAAGCCTTCTAAAAGACACGCGGCGCGAAGTGAATATGTTCCGCCCATACAAAAACCGGTGATGCCAAAATGCTCGAAGCCGTATTTTTCGCGCACGGCGTCAATCGCATTTTTGATCGTGTCTATTCCGTCTTCGACTTCGAGCGCCTGCATCATCGCGCCGGCTTCCTGCGGATCGGTCGCCAGTTTCCCGCGATAAAGGTCGGGCGCGATCGCCGTAAAGCCTTCGTCCGCATAGCGGCGCGTAATGTCCTTGATATGTTCGTTCAAGCCCCACCATTCCTGAATGACGATGACGGCTTTGCCGTTCGATGCTTCCGGAATGGCGACATAAGCCGTCGTTTCGCCGTTCGCCGTGTTAAAAGATAAAGTTTCAGTTGCCATTTAGTTGTAAAATCCTCCGTAAAATTTGTTTAGAAAGATTATAGCAAAGGTTTTTAGCCGCGTTTATCTGCGGCAAATTTAAATTCTATGAAACTATTTTCTTTTAACTTCGATGAGCGGCGATTTTTTGTTTTCACTTCCTGCAAAGACGGATTTTCCGTCCGCCGAATAAGCAATCGACTCGCCCTGTTCGCGCGCGCCGAGTTCAACTACGGCGGGCGTTTCTTTCCAGATTTCGTCGAAGTTTTTCGCCTTTTCGGGCAGGACGAGTTCGTAAGCGGTAAAATAATCGCAGATAATGACGCGCTTGCCGTCGGGCGAAATGTCGCCGCCGGTCAGAAAGCCGTTAGGAATTGCGGGAACGCTGAAATCGGTGATTTTTTCGAGCTTGTTAGATTTGTTCAAAGCAAACCCGTTTTTGAGTTTATAAACCGCCGCCGCGCCGCTCAGGCGTTTCGAGAGAATGTAAACGTCGCCCGTCAGCGGATGAACCATCAAAGTTTCGGCATCGCGGCGCATCTCGGGATAGGTAAATTTTATCGCTTCCGACGTTTCGGTAATTGCGGGATTTTTCTTGCTCGAAGATTTATTTTCGGCGGAAATTTTCGGTTCTTTGACGCGGTAGATCGTAAATTCGTCGCGCACCCGCGTGTTGTTGCCGATGTCGCCGATGTAGAGAACGCATTCGCCGTTCGCGTTTTTTATTTGGGCGATGTCTTCCCAATCGTGGTTTTTCGCGCCCGTAACGCGCCACGTTCCGAGCTTTTCCCCTTTTTTATTGAAAGCGTAAATAAAAGCGTCGTCGCCCGAATCGTTGTGCGTCCAGAAAACGTCCGTTTGGCATTTTGAAGCCGCAATTCCGCTGCTTTCTTTTATTTCGGCGGATTCGATTTTGCCGACAACCTTCGGCTTGTCATAATTTGAGCTTGAGTTTCCATTCGTATTCTTGCTGTTTTCGTCCCGGCTCGAAAAAACCGACGAGCAGCCTGAAAAAATTAGGCAAACAGCCGAAAAGGATATGACAAACGCGAAAAATTTAGGTATAGTTTTTTTCAACATACTCACTTAGACAAATTATAACGCAACATACACAATGCAAGTTCTAAAAACTTTTTTCTGATGTTAATCGTAGAGATTTTAGGGTTAATCCAAAAATGATTGTCGGAACTGAATGGTTAATCGAAGCCTTTGAATGTGATGCGCCAAAACTGCGCGAGCTTGTCGTTTTGCAGGATGTTTTTGCGCGGATTGTTAATGATTTAGGCTTAAAAACTCTCGGTGCGCCCGCTTGGCACAAATTCGGCGGCGAAGGCGGCGTGACGGGGCTGGTGATGCTCACCGAATCGCATCTCGCCTGTCATACATATCCCGAATACCGGACGGCGACTTTTAATCTTTACTGCTGCCGGACGCGCCCCGAATGGAACTGGGAAGAAAACTTAAAAGAAATGCTGAACGCGTCTGAAATAAAAGTCACGAAAATTGAAAGAGGCAATCCGAAATCCGAAATCCAAAATCCGAAATCTTTGATTGCCGGAGGTGAAATTTGAGCGTTCTGAAAGCAAATTGTCCGTCGTGCGCCGCGCCGATTGAGTTTCAAAAAGGCTCGACAATCGTTTTAGTTTGCCCGTTTTGCCGTTCGGCGGTTGCGCGCACCGACCGCGGTTTGAACGATCTCGGCAAGGTCGCGGAGATTATGGACTCCGAATCGCCGCTCAAACTCGGACTCAAAGGACATTACAAAGGTCAGCGGTTCGAACTGACGGGACGCGCCCAGTTGCGGCACGAACTCGGCGGCGTTTGGGACGAATGGTATGCAACGTTCTCGAACGGCTGGGTCGGCTGGCTCGCCGAAGCGCAAGGACGATTTTATCTGACTTTTTACCAGCCATTGCCAAGCGGCGCAGAGCTTCCGCCCTTTGAATCATTACAGTTAGGTCAGCCTGTTCAGGCAATTCCGAACCAAGAGCCCTTGATGGTCACAGAAAAAGGCACTGCCGTTTCGGTTGCGGCAGATGGTGAGATTCCTTATAAATTAGAACCGAACGAGCGCAGTAATTACGCCGATTTATCGGGCAAAGGCAATGCTTTCGGGACGATTGATTATTCGATGAACCCGCCGTGGGTGTTTGTCGGAAATCAGGTCACGCTCGAAGAAATCGGGCTTGGCGACGCAAAATCCGTTAAACGTGAAGCCGCACGAGTTTCGACACAGGGAATCGGCTGTCCGAACTGCGCCGGACCTTTAACATTGACCGCGCCGGACAAAGCCGAGCGCGTTACCTGCCCGTATTGCAATTCGCTGCTCGACGTAAATCAGGGGAAACTGACGTGGCTCAAAGCGCTGAAACCGCCGCCCGCGCCGCCCGATTTTGTTTTGCCGATCGGCGCGGAAGGCACGTTTATGGGCGATGCGCGGTTTAAGATCATCGGCGCGGTCGTTCGGAGCGTCAAGGTTGACGGCATCACGTATTTCTGGCACGAATATCTGCTTTACAACCCGTTGATCGGTTTCCGCTGGCTGATTCACAGCGATAATCACTGGAATTTTGTCGAACCCGTCAATCCGGCGGAAGTTGAGAGCGGGCAGATTTACGGAACGGGAACGACGGTTACATATAAAGGACAAACCTACAAGATTTTTCAGGACGCTCCAGCCGTGGTCGAGTTCGTGCAGGGCGAATTTTACTGGCGTGTCGAGCAGGGCGAAACCGTCCGCGCGATTGATTTTGTCGCGCCGCCGCTGATGCTTTCGCAGGAAACGACCGATAAAGAGATTAACTGGTCGGTCGGCGTTTATCAAACCAATGAAGACATCGAAAAGGCTTTCGGTGTCAGCAACTTGCCGAAACCCTGGTCGGTCGCGCCGAATCAGCCGTTCACGGGCGGATTTTACATCAAAGCGGGCTTCGGACTTTTAGGGCTTTTGCTGCTTATTTCGATCTTTATGCTGCCGTTCAGCATCGGCAATACGCCTTTGAACGAAACGATCACCCTGCAGCCGACAACCAGCGCGACGACCGCGCAGACGGCTTTCAGTCAACCGTTCGAGCTGAAAGGCAACCGCAACATCCGAATCACGGCAAAAGCGCCGGTCAGCAATGCGTTCGCCGAATTCGATATTGATTTGGTCAACGAACAAAACCAGCAGATCGAATCGCTCTTTATCCCGATCGAATATTATTCGGGCAGCGATAGCGACGGCAGCTGGACGGAAGGAAGCCAGACTCAGGACGCAACGCTTTCGTCCTTGCCCGCCGGAAAATATACGATGCGTGTGCAGGGAACGTGGCAGAATTTTCAACAGCCGATGCCGGTTGAGGTCAAGGTCGAGCAAAACGTTTCGCGCGGCGTAAATTTCTGCTGCGCCTTTGTGCTGCTGGCAATTTTGCCGATTTTGGCTTTAATCAGGAAATTTACGTTTGAATCGCGCCGTTGGAGCGAAAGCATGTTCGGCAGCGCGAGTTCAGGTAATGATGAATGATGAATGATGAATGATGAATTGGGTTTTAATCATAATTCATCATTCATCATTCCTAATTAAAAACATATGTTCAAAATACTATTTTTAATTTTTGGAATCGGAGTAGTTTTTCTTTATTCGATAGCTTCAATTTTCGGTTGGGAGTTTGCGAATGCGGGAAGCCGTTCGAGACTTGGTGCGCCGTTTTTCTACGGCGGTGGATTTCGTGGAGGAAAATAAATGTTGAATTCAATGATGAATGTAAATGCTCTGGCAATGGTCGTAAAATTCGACGCGCTTGCCGAAGTTTTGGTAACAACCCTGATCTTTGTGGTGATCGGCATCGTGTTTTTTGCGGTTGCTTACGGCATTCTGAGCCGAATCTTTAATATTCACAAAGAAATCGAAGAAGACCACAACACCGCGCTCGGCATCGTTATCGGTTCGATAATGATCGGCATTGCGATCATTATCGCGGCGGCAATTAACGGCTGAATTTTTATTGGAAAACGGGAATTGGAAAATGGAAAATGATTGCGGTTTATTTCATTTTCCGTTTTCCGTTTTGCATTTTCCGTTTTTATGAATAAGCAAGTTCCTCTTTTATTCTTAAACGTCATCATCATCGCCACGTGCGGTTTGATTTATGAGCTTTTAGCCGCCACGGTTTCCTCTTACGTGCTCGGCGATTCGGTCACGCAGTTTTCGCTTGTTATCGGCATTTATCTTTCGGCAATGGGTGTCGGTTCGTGGCTTTCCGGCTATCTCGATAAAGATTTGGCGAAACGCTTTGTCGAGATCGAATTGGCGGTCGCCGTTATCGGAGGATTTTCCGCACCGCTGCTTTTTCTGACGTTCGCCAGTCTTTCTTATTTCAACCTAATTCTTTACGGAACGGTTTTTGTCATCGGCGCACTGGTCGGGTTGGAAATTCCGCTGCTGATGCGGATCTTGAAGGACGAACTCGATTTTAAAAAGCTCGTCGCCCGGGTTTTGGCACTTGATTACGCCGGTGCGCTCGTCGCGTCCCTGCTTTTTCCGATCTTTCTCGTTCCTAAACTCGGTCTGATCCGAACGAGTTTGCTTTTCGGATTGCTCAACGCCGGTGTCGGAATCTGGGGAACGTGGCTGCTCGAAAATTTGATCAAAAAGCGCGAGTTGACTATCTTACGAATTAAAGGTTTTATCGTCGTCATACTTCTGCTCGTTGCCTTGATCAAAGCCGATTCGCTGACAACTCTGGCGGAAGACGCCCTGTTTGCGGACAACATCATTTACGCGAAAAGCTCGTCGTATCAAAGAATCGTCGTGACGAAAGGCAAAACCGGCTATTCGCTTTTTTTGAACGGCAACCTGCAATTTAATTCCTTTGACGAATACCGTTACCACGAAGCGCTCGTTCATCCGGCATTCGCCGCGCACGACGGACAGCCGAAAAGAATTCTGGTTTTGGGCGGCGGCGACGGGTTAGCAGTTCGGGAAATTTTAAAGTATCCGAGCATTGAATCGGTGACGCTCGTTGACCTCGACCCGTTGATGACGCAAATTTCCAAGAGCGTTCCGGCGCTCGGCGAATTGAACAAAAATTCGCTCAACGATGCCCGCGTTTCGGTTGTCAATAACGACGCTTTCGTCTGGCTCGACGCAAACAATGCCGAACCTTTCGACATCGCCATCATAGATTTTCCCGACCCGAACAATTTCGCGCTCGGCAAACTTTACACGACGCGGTTTTACAATCTTCTGAAAAAAAAACTCAAACCCGATTCGGCAATCGTCATTCAGACAACTTCGCCGCTTTTTGCGCGAAAGTCTTTCTGGTGCATTATGAAAACGCTCGAAGCCTCGGGTTTTCACGTCAAACCGTTCAACACGACCGTTCCGAGTTTCGGAATTTGGGGTTACGCGCTGGCAAAATTAGAGCCTTTTGAAGCGCCGCAAAAGCCGTCCGAAAACATCGAATTAAAATTCCTGAACGAAAATTCCTTCGCCTCGATGTTTGAATTTTCGGCTGATACGAATTTGCCGAAGGATGAAGAAATCGAAATAAACCGGCTGGATAATCAGGCGCTGGTCAGATATTACGAATCGGAATGGCGGAGATTTGAATAGGTTTTAAAATTCGGAATAGGTGAAAAGTGAAAAGGGTTAAGTGATAATATGAGTAAGAATATTTTGCCGGAGAAGTCTTACAAATTTGCATTGCGAATTGTTAAATTAAGTCAGTATTTGAATGACGAAAAACACGAATTTGTTTTATCAAAGAAAATTTTAGACTCGGGAACGGCAGTCGGCGTTCTTATCGAAGAGGCTCAACAGGGCGAAAACCGCGCTGACTTTCTCCAAAAATACTCTGTCGCCAACAAAGAGGCATTTAAAACGAATTTTTGGCTGCGGCTGTTGCGCGACGGCGATTTTTTGAGTGAAAAACAAGCCCAATCTTTGCTAAATGACTGTGAAGAATTGCAGAAAATGTTAATTTCCGCCATCAAAACCACAAAAGCCGCCGAATGATTTATGGAAAACATATCACATAGCACTTATCATTTATCACTTATTCCGAATATATTCCGCTAATGAAACTTACTCGACGCGAGATTTTAACCGCCTTTTTCGGCTTGCCTTTCGCGCTTTCGGCGTGTCGGTCAAACTCTGAAAACAAGCCGGTCGCGGGCGAGATCGTCGGCGCGAATGTTGATGTCGGGCATATTTTAAGAGAAAACCGAAATTATGAAGTTCCAAACAATAATTGGGAAAACGTAAAAGTCGCGATCATCGGCGGCGGCGCGGCGGGACTTTCGGCGGCATATAAATTTCAGAAAAGCGATTTCAGCGATTTCGTTCTTCTTGAACTCGAAAACAAGATCGGCGGCACCGCGCAGAGCGGAACTTCCGACATTGTGCCGTATCCGTGGGGCGCGCATTATTTGCCCGTGCCGTTTCAGGAAAATGCGGAACTCATCGCCCTACTCGACGAAATGAGTTTGACCGAAGGCGTTAAAGAAACCGGCGAAATCATCGTCAAAGAACAATTTCTTTGCCGCGAACCGGAAGAACGGGTTTTTTATAAAGGTCGCTGGTATCACGGTTTATATCTGCACGCGGGCGAAAGCGAAACCGACAAACGCGAATACGAAGAATTTTACAAACAGGTTGATTTTTGGGTAAACTGGCGCGATTCAAACGGCAAACGCGCGTTCGTTCTGCCGGTTGCCGATTGTTCGCGGGATGCGGACGTTTTGGCTTTGGACAAACTCTCGTTCGGCGATTGGCTGCGCCAAAAAGGTTTTACTTCCGAGCGTCTTTTCTGGTATTGCGATTACGCTTGCCGCGACGATTACGGTTTGAAATTAGACCAGACTTCCGCGTGGGCGGGACTTTTTTATTTCTGTTCGCGCGTGCGAAAATCGGGCGACGAATCGCAGCCGTTCATCACTTTTCCCGAAGGCAACGGCAGATTTATCAATTTTTTGTCTGATAAGATCAAAGACAAAACGCGGCTCAAAACCGTCGTGCTCGAAATCGTTCCCAGTGAAAAAGGCGTTGACGTTATTTATCTCAACACCGCAAACAACGAAATTCGCGGGCTTCGATGTGAAAAAGCGATTTTTGCCGCGCCGGTTTTTACGGCACGATTTCTGATTCGTGATTTCAAAAAGGGCGCGCCCGCGCATCTTCAAGAATTCGAGCATAACGCGTGGTTTGTGGCGAATTTGTTTCTGAAAGACCGCCCGAAAACGCGTTTTGCGCGCGATTTTCCGCTCGCGTGGGACAATGTTTTGTACGAAAGTCCGTCGCTTGGATATGTAAATTCGACGCATCAAAAAGGACTCGATTACGGCGCGGCGGTTTTTACCTATTATTATCCGATGTGCCACGAAGAAAACGCCCGCGCCAAACTTTTCGCCCTCGATCATCAGGAATTAGCCGACATCGTTTTAACCGACCTATCGCGCGCGCACCCGAACATCCGTGAATTAACCGAAAAAATTGACGTCATGCGCTGGGGACACGCGATGATTTCGCCGCGCCCGAATTTCCTCTGGTCGGGCGCACGCGACGAGGCACAAAAGCCTTTCCGAAACATTCATTTCGCGCATTCCGATCTGAGCGGAATCGCGCTTTTTGAAGAAGCGTTTTATCATGGAATTCGTGCGGCGAGCGAAATAATTTCCGCAAAATAGATTTGGGGAAACTTGGCAATCGTGTTGTTTGAATCTAAGATGTTGATAGAAAAAAATGTATATCCAAAAAGCCGAAATTAAAAATATCAGGTCAATTGTTGATTTTGAAATCGAATTCGAAAATCCGGCGGGCTGGCACGTTTTGATCGGCGACAACGGCGCGGGTAAATCAACGATTATTCGCTCGATGGCTTTGGTTTTGGTTGGACAGGAAGAATCATTAGGTCTTAGAACAAATTGGAATAATTGGCTGAGTCAATCAAAAAAGTTTGGGAAAATTACAATACAAGGTGAAGCAAATAAAATGCGGAAAGATACTTATTTGCCATTTCATACAAAGGAATTTACTAAGATTTGTGACATTACCCGACACGATGATGGAATAGTTCTTGGAGTAATTGGCGATCCACATTCTCCGCCTGCTTATGAAAATTGGTTTTCGGTTGCTTTTGGACCTTATAGGCGTTTTGAAGGTGGAAGTACCGAATGGGAGGAACTTTACAATAATCCGCGTTTTACAAAATTAGCCGCGCACCTTTCGGTTTTTGATGAAAGTGTAGCTTTAACTGAACCGATAAAATGGTTAAAAGACTTGAATTATAAATCGTTAGAAAAAAACGAAGAAAGCCAGCACACTCTCGACAATCTCAAAAAATTAATTAATTCGGAGGATTTTCTCCCGCATAACGCGCAACTCGAAAGCGTTAGTTCAGATGGTGTTTTCTTCAAAGACGGAAATGGTACAGTAATTTTAGTCAATCAAATGAGCGACGGTTATCGTTCAATTTTAAGTATGACGTTTGAACTTATTCGCCAGCTCGTGCGCGTTTATGGTTCGGAATTAGTTTTCAAAAATATCGAAAAGGGCGAGATGTTTATTGATTTGCCGGGTGTGGTTTTGGTTGATGAAATTGACGC
>JALHNX010000210.1 GCA_022843305.1 Pyrinomonadaceae bacterium
ATCACTCATTACTTTATCAATTCTCCGCCGGAAAATTCAGCCGTTCACATTCCGATCGGTCGCCCGATTCAAAATACGAAGTCATATATTCTCGGCAGAAATCTCGAATTAATGCCCGTCGGCTGTTTCGGGGAATTGTATATCGGCGGAGATTGTGTTGCTCGCGGTTATTTGAATAAACCCGATTTAACTGCCGAAATGTTTGTTCCCGATCCTTTTTCAGCCAAACCGGGAGCGCGAATGTTCAAATCCGGCGACATTGCCCGATTTCTTTCAAGCGGCTTGGTAGAATGCGTCGGAAGAAAAGATAATCAAGTAAAAATTCGCGGTTTCAGAATAGAATTAGGCGAAATCGAAAACAATCTACGGCTTCACGAAAACGTCCGCGAAGCCGCTGTTCTGGCAATCGAAGACCAAAACAAAAACCTCAATCTTTTTGCTTATATCGTCCCGGTTTTTGATTCCGTTTCCGATGAACCACCAAAAATCAATGAATTGAGAGAGTTTCTGAAAGACAGACTTCCCTTTTATATGGTTCCGGCATTTTATATTTTCATCGAACAAATCCCGCGCACCGCGACCGGAAAGCTCGACAGAAAAGCACTGCCGCCGCCTGATTTCGACGAAATCGCCACTTATTATTCAAGAGCCAGACAATTAACGCCGACCGAAGAAATCCTCAGAACGATTTGGATGGAAGTATTAAAAAAACAAAATGTTTCGGAAAATGACAATTTCTTTGATCTGGGCGGTCATTCCCTGCTCGCCACGCAGGTAACTTCGAGAATTCGCAAAATCTGGGACTTGGACATACCTCTCAGAGATATTTTCAGTGTTCCCGACCTGCGCGCCCTGGCTTTAAAAATAGATGCTCAAATCGCTTCAGATAAAACTCGCAACAAAGCGTTTCAAATTACCAAAAGGAATTATGAAAGCGTGCCTATTCCGCTTTCGTTTTCACAGCAAAGACTCTGGTTTATCGAACATTTAGAAGCTCAAAGCTCGCTCTACAACATTCTCACGGCAATTCGTCTGAAAGGCTCGCTCGACATCGAAATTTTAACTAAAGCCATCAACTTCATTATCCAAAGGCAATCTTCGCTGCGCACAATTTTTGAAACCGTCAATTCCCAGCCGGTTCAAAAAATTCTGCCGGAGTTGGAAATTTCTTTAACCGCCGAGGATTTGCGGTCTGATTTGCAGGCTGAAACAGACGAATTTATCAATCAACTTATCAAAACTGAATCGCGGCATTCTTTTAATCTGCAACAGTCTCCGTTGTTTAATTTCCGTTTGGTGAGAATTGCCGAAAATGAACATTTGATCACGCTGAATATGCATCACATAATCTCGGACGGCTGGTCAATGGGCATTTTTATTTACGAAATTGCGGCTCTTTACGAAGCTTTTCTGAATGACCGGCAACCGGATTTGCCGTCATTGCCGATTCAGTATGCGGATTATTCATTATGGCAGCAAGAATGGATGAAGAGCGACGATTTTTCTTCCGATTTGAAATACTGGCGCGAGAAACTTTCAGATGCGCCGGGACTCATCGAAATGCCGACCGACCGACCGCGTCCGTCGGTTCAGACTTTCGGCGGAAAAAGAAAACAGTGCGAAATAGGGACAGACGTTTTCAATTCGCTCAGAGCGGTTGCCGGCAGCGAAGGAGCAACCCTTTTTATGGTAATGCTCGCGGGTTTTTACCTGCTCCTTTACAAATATTCGAATCAGAAGGATTTGCTGGTCGGCACACCGATTGCCGGCAGAAACAAAAACGAAACCGAAAATCTGATCGGCTTTTTCGTCAACACGCTGGTCTTGCGAATCGGTTTATCGCCCGATATTACGATCAGCGAATTGATCGGAAACGTTCGCCGAACCTGTTTTGAAGCCTATTCGTATCAGGATATTCCTTTTGAAAAATTAGTCGAAGAAATCAATCCGCAAAGAGATTTGAGTTATTCCCCGCTTTTTCAAATCGTCTTCGGTTTACAAAACACGCCGCAACCGGATTTTACCGTCCCGAAGCTGACGCTCGAACAGGTCAATTTTGAAACCAATTCTTCAAAATACGATATGACTTTGTTTATGAACGAATTAGGTTCAAGGCTGTTCGGGGTTTTAGAATACAATCCCGATCTGTTCGATGATGAAACCATCGAGCAATTTCTGAAGCATTACGAAAACATTCTATCCGAAATTACCAGAGAACGTTCTCAACTAATCGGCGCGGTTTCTTTACTGACTGAATCCGAAAAAGACGAAGTTCTCAAAATGGGGATTTCAAATCTGCATTTGCCGCTGACGGAAACCGTTGTCGAAACTTTCGAGAAACAAGCCGCAAAATTCCCCGAACGAGTCGCGCTTGCATTTCAGGATCGGAAATTAACCTATACGGAATTAAATAAAAGAGCCAACCGCATCGGGCAATATCTGCAAAATCTGAAGCTGCCGCAAAATTCAAAAATCGGATTATATTTGGAGCGTTCGATTAATTCCGTCGCGGGTATGCTGGCAATTTTCAAATCCGGCGGCGTTTATGTTCCGCTCGATCCCGATTATCCGGCTGAACGCCTCGATTTTATGATCAAAGACGCGAATCTTTCGGTCGTGCTGACCGAATCCGGGTTGGCTGAAAATATTGATTCGGATTTTGTTAAAGTGATTTGTTTTGATCAGATTGAAGATGATTTACTAAAATTGTCCGACTCGAAACCGACCAATAACATTCAATTGTCAGATACCGCTTATTTAATTTTCACATCCGGCACGACCGGACAGCCAAAAGCCGTCGTCATCGAACACCAACATCTCGCCAACACGATGCTTTACAGTCAGGAAAGATTTCGTTGCGATGCCGGAGACGTGATGCCCTGTCTGGCTTCTTTCTCATTCGATATTTCCCTTTTTGAAGTCCTTCTGCCGCTTTTGAACGGCGGAACTTCGATAGTTTTTGGTAAAAACGACATTTTGGATATTTCAAACCTCGCCGCCAGACTCAATGAGTTTACGTTTTTACATACCGTTCCGAGCCTGATGAGAGAAATTATCGAATTTCTTTACCGGAATAATGATAATGGCGAAAATTTTGGAACAAACAGCCTTAAACAATTATTCATCGGTGGTGATAAAGTTCCGGTTGATCTGCTCGCGGATATGCACAAGGTATTTCCCGATGCACTGATTAATATTTTATACGGACCGACCGAAGGAACAATTATTTGTTCGTATTATCAACTTAAACAAGATGAAAAATTATCCGGTCATTTAATCGGTAAACCGATTGGAAATAATAGTTTAATGATACTTGATAAGGGACGTAATGCCGTTCCGGCGGGCGTTCCCGGAGAGCTTTATCTCGGTGGAAACAGCATTGCCCGCGAATATTATAACCGTCACGAACTCAATGCCGAAAAATTCGTCCGAATCGGAAATGAAACATTTTATCGAACCGGTGATTTAACAAGATTCAGGCGTTCGGGCGATATTGAGTTTATGGGACGCATTGACGATCAGGTAAAAATACGCGGTTATCGGGTCGAACTCGGCGAGATAGAATCCGTGCTGCTCGAAAATGAATCTGTTAAGGAAGCGGTCGTGCTTACTTTTACCGAACAAAATGCCGGACAAATCATTGCCGCGTATATCGTACCGGCAGCGGGACACACGCCCACGAATGAAGGTTTGCGCGAATACTTACAGCCGAAATTGCCGTCTTTTATGATTCCCGCCTTATTTTACACGGTTGACAAAATTCCTCTGACTTCAAACGGAAAAGTTGATCGGTCGGTTTTGCGGAAAATGAACTCGGAAAATCTCGACTCATCAACCCTTTTCGTTGCGCCGCAAACCGACCTCGAAAAAAAGATTGCGGAAATCTGGAAGGAAATTTTAAATATCGAAGAAATCGGGATCAATCACAATTTCTTTTCCATCGGCGGTCATTCGCTGCTTTTGCTGCAGCTTCGTGAAAAACTGACCAATTCTCTCGCCCGACCGATTTCGGTGATTGATTTGTTTCGCTATCCGAGCATCAGTGTGTTCGCAACTTTTCTCGAAGAAAATCAAACCCGGCAAGTCGAAAATAAAAACGTAAATGAGCGTTCCAGACTTCAAAGACAAGCACTTAACCGGCGAAAAATAATCGGTCGTCAGAATTTAAATTAATCGCCCGAAATGGGTATTCGAATCGAATGCAGCAATCAAAATTCAAACTTGCAGACTGGACTGCCCGCAACAAAAGCTCCGTGATGGAGCGAATGCTGACCGCGCTTTCAGATCCTGATTTGATTTCCTTCGCTCTCGGTCTTCCCGCTTCCGATTTTTTTCCGAGTGAGGAATTTGCCCGTTGCTTTAGCCGAATTTTGCTCAAAAATAAACGCTCATTGCAGTATCAACCGCCGCTAAAATCACTAAAATCACATATTGTAAATTTAATGAAAACCCGTGGTCTGGAAACCTCGGAAGAAAATATATTTTTGACGACCGGCGCACAGCAAGGAGCTAATCTTCTCGTTCATCTCTTGTTGGATTTTAACGGAGACGTAATTTTGGAAGAAAAAACATACACCGGATTTCAGCAGGTTTTAAAACCTTTTGCTCCGCGTATTTTTGTGATTCCTTCTTCTTCAAAAGACGGTTTTGATATTGATGCACTGGTGAAAATACTGGAAAGCGGTGTTCGACCTTCCTTTTTTTATACTGTTTGTGACGGACACAATCCTTTATCTTTGAATCTCAGCATTGCAAAAAGACAAAAATTGGTCGAGCTGGCGCGGACTTTTAAATTTCCAATCATTGAAGACGATCCTTACGGTTTTCTAAGCTATGACGAAAATCAATTCCCGCCATTGATTGCCTTCGATTCCGAGTTTGTTTTTTATGTCGGTACTTTTTCAAAAATACTTGCCCCCGGACTGCGGACGGGTTGGATGATTATTCCCGAATATTTAACGGCACAGTTAGGCAGTTTGAAAGAAGCATCGGACATTAATACCGGAACTCTGAACCAACATCTGATCAACGAGTATTTTGATTCGGAAAATTTTGATCTTCATCTTGCAAAATTAAAAGAAGAGTATAAAAAACGGCGAAATTCACTAAATGACGCATTAAACCAAAATTTTATAAACCGGGCGCAATGGCAAAACCCTTCAAACGGATTATTTACCTGGCTGGAACTTCCCCCTGAATTTGACACTGAAAAAATTCTTGAGCATTCTCTGAAAACCCGAAAAGTCGCTTTTATTCCCGGTCATCTTTTTAATGTCAGCGACAGCCGAATCGGTTCTAATTGTCTGCGCTTAAATTTTACGAATAATTGTCCCGATACGATTTTTGAAGGCATTCATAAAATTGCCAAAGTTATTGAGGAAGTTGTTTAATTTTTTCAAGTTCTAAGCGACAGGAAATCCCCGACTGCTTGCAGCGTGCATTTCCTTGTTTTAGAAAATTCGTGGTTTCGCCCAAAGCGGCGAAAATTTTCAGGCGAACGCCGCATCATCTCTGTTGCGGGGTAGTCCGAAAATAACGAATTTTCAATTTACTTTTCCTTTTTTATTTTTTCTGCAAGCATATTTGAGTCATATTTCTCGAATATGCTTTTATTTTTTTAAAATTATGCGTATTTTCGCTATTTCCGATCTGCATACCGATTTTGAGGCTAACTGGCAAGAGCTTCTGCAATGTTCTCGAACACTTTATACTGAAGATATATTGATTGTCGCGGGTGATATTTCTAATCGAATGGAAGTCATTGCCAAAACTCTCAATCATTTGAATAGTGTATTTAAGGCTGTTTGTTTTACGCCCGGAAACCACGAATTATGGTCTAAACGCGAGTCTAAAACCTCTGTTTCCAAACTCAAAGAAATTTTGCAGTTTTGTGATAGTAACGGAATTTATACCAAGCCGCATAAATTTAATGGTGTTTGGGTCGTTCCGATGTTTTCCTGGTATCAGACAAAAGATCTTTCTGAAGCCATCAGTAAAGACGAAATGCTGTTACTTTGGGCTGATTTGTATTTTTGTGTTTGGAACGAAATTGAAGGATGCGTATCCGATTACATGACAAATTTGAACAAAAAAGCGATTTCCAATATTTCCGGCGATTGTGTAATTACTTTTTCACACTTTTTACCCCGGAAAGATCTTCTTCCTGATATGAATAGAATTCGTTTTAAAGCGTTGGAATATGTGTCTGTTTGTCCGCAGCTTTTACCCCAACTGCAATCCATAGGTTCAAAAATACATATTTTCGGTCATACCCACATCCATTGCGATGTAATGATCGATAACATTAGATTTGTTCAAAATTCATTCGGTTATCCCCGCGAAAGAAGGTTGCGAAGTAATAATTTCTTTAAACTAATAATGTAAATTAGCAAACTCACAAAAAAATTGTAAAGCGCGGTTTATGGAACTGCAACTCATAAAACTTTATCTGTGGGTTTGCCCGGTCTATGATAAACATCCGATGTTGAAATATTAACGCTTGAGCAAAATTGACAGCGGAATTTTACTGACCAAGAATTAATCACGCATCGTAAAATAAAATATCCCTAAACGCCCGACTATTTAGTTCTGACTCCTATCTAGATATCTAGTTCTGACTCCTACCAATACTTAGTTCTGACTCCTACTATTACTTAGTTCTGACTCCTACTATTACTTAGTTCTGACTCCCTGTGGAAAACTTTCGGGCAATTTTTCTAAGTTTTCCACAGGTTTACAAAAAAAAATACTTAGTTCTGACTCCTACCATACTTAGTTCTGACTCCTATTAGCAAAAAAAATACTTAGTTCTGACTCCTACCATACTTAGTTCTGACTCCTACCAACGAATTTTCAGACAAAATTTATCTCTAAGCAGGTAAAATTTGCTCGAAATTTGAGATATTATTCTAGTTCTGACTCCTACCGGAAACAAGCTAACTATCTGAAAACACAGCGGTTAAATACCGAATCCGCGAGCTTAACCTTCTTAACCCTTAATTAACCCTTTATTATCCCTCTTTAAACAGAACTTAATCGGGAATCACGAAGACAATAAACAGAATTAGTTAGAGCAGATTAAGCGGAAAACGCATTAAAAAGTTAAATCTTAGTAGGAGTCAAAACTAGATAATTATTGAATAAAAATAAGTTACAACTATTTTAAGGAATCGGGATTACCGCTATATGTTGGGTCATCAATACCTTTTAACCTCAATCTCAGGTAGTTTGCCTTCTTTACATCACTGACAAAATCAAAATGAGCCTGAAAGGAAAGTTTATAATCAATAACTTTGAAACGAGGACTGCTTTGCTTAATTTCTTCCTTATAAAAATTAAGAATGGTATTCGATTCTTTTAATTCTTCGACAGCCTTTTCAAAATCTCGAAGATTTTTGCTCATCTGACTGTATTTCGTCAAACCGAAATCACGAATTAAAGTCGAAAGCAAAACCGTATACAGATTGGTCAAACCCGCCTGAATATAAAAATGGGAAAGGCGTTTATGAAGTTTTCTGGCAATCGCACTCCGATAGCCCATCACTTTTTTGTAGTTAATAAGACGAAATTCCTTTTCTTTAATCGAATTTGTAACGAGCGGAGAAAATCTGACAAACGTTTGGGTTTCTCCGCCCTCGCCTTTTATTCCCAAAGTTTCAATCGGGCTAAAAATAAGCCGAATATTTCCGTCGTCGGAACTAAGCTCAATATTGGTTTTAGTCAGAACTTCCAGAGAATCCCGAATCTGCGTATAAGAATATGTGTGACCGTTCTCCTGAAGCTCCTTCTGTAGTTGATAAAGCGTAAAACGAACGCTCGCCTGATCGTCAAGAAAAACACCGCCACCGTCAACCATCAATTTGCGCAGGCAATCTTCAACAATCTCTTCCCGCTGCGACGGGTAATACTCACGAACCGTCCCATCCTTATCTTCAATTCTCGCCGGATCAAGCTTCATCCGGTATCTAACACCACGACATTCAAACTCGCGGTCAAGACGCGGCAAATACGTATCGGCAACTCGCGGAGCCTTGCCAAGATACTCTTTCGGCAAAAAATCGTAAATCTCGACCGTATTCGAATACTGCTTGTTCTCCGGCTCCATTATCTCAAAAAAGGAAAGCTGAAGCGGATGCTTTTGATCATACCGCTCAAAGGGCTTTGCCTTTTCACGCCGTCTGGAAATTCGCGCATCCGAGCCTGATTTGTTCGATTTTTTTTCGTCTGAAGTTTTGCCTTTTGCCATTTGAAGATTATCGCGCTCAAAAAGGTATTGCGTCTTGTAATTGAACGTCAACATTATAACATAATCTTTCTTCGGCTAAGGAATTGACGATGCAATGTCTCGATTGAACGAAAATCTCCCACTCACTGGACTTGAAACACTTAATAAATCCGTTAAAGATGAGACTTACAAAGTCCTAAAAACCCAGCTTATTCCATAGTTTCAGTCAGACTTTTGAGGTGTAACTCAAGTTGTTGTTTCAAAGTTTCCGAAACGGGTAAAACTTCTTCAAAACGATAGACGATATAGGATGTTCCAAAATGGTCGCCCGGCACATTTCTTTTTTCAATCAGAGATAATGTGGTCAGCCAATCGCCCTGCTTAAAGAGCGTTGGACGGCTGATGTCCAATCTTTTCATTAAATCGAGGTGCTTGATTTTGCAGATACCCGTTTCGCCTGCCAAATGCCGCAGATACACATACATATCCAAGGATTTGCCCCGCAAAATCTCCCTGATGTCGGTGAACTGAAAGTTTTCACTCTTTATTTTTAAGACATTCTTTAAGTCCGATTCAGTCATTTTGAGCGTTGAACCAAGATTTATGTCTTTTGCTTGCTCAACTGTTTCGTTTTTTACTTTTACGGTCTTTTTTTTCTCAATCGCCGGTGTCGGCTTGACGGAATTTTTCGGTTTCTCCTCGGCTGATTCGGTTATGACCTGTTCGACTTTCTGAATCGGCGACTGAATATCGGCAATTTGGGTGCTGACTTCCCTGCCCTGATACAATAAAGCCAGCGGATCGTCAGGCTCGTCGTCATCCAAAGTTATCGGCTTCCGCCACAATAAATCGGTGTTTGATTCCACCTTTCTTTTATCGTTGTTTTTTCTTGTCGCCATTATTATTTACCTTTCTCTTTTTCTTAAGACCAACCCGTTTCAAGACTTCCTCAGCCAACCGTTCATAATCTGCGGCAGCACGAGACCGCGGAGCAAACTCAAAAATTGTTTTGCCTTGCTTCTGCGAATTTTTCAATTTAGCGTCCGTTCTGATGGACGGCAACAACTTTTCATTTCCAAAAGTTTGTTCAAGAAGTTGCTTCACTTCGCTTGTCAATGAATAACGCTCATCCACAATAGTTGGTAAAGCTCCGATAATATTTGGTCGGTAATTAAAGTATTTTTGCATCCTTTTGATTGAACCCAAAACACCTTCCAAACCGTCATAACTCCAAACCTCCGGCGTTACCGGAAAAATAATATGTTCAGCGAAAAGCAAAGCGTTGAGATGAATCAGCCCGTGCGCCGGCGGGCAGTCCAAAATGATGAAATCCCATTCTTTCGCATCTTTCAGTTTGATTTTTAACATCTCCTCGCGTCTCGGCATTGAATGAAGAATATCTTCTAAACCGGCAGTTCTGGAATCCGAAGGAATTAAGTCAAAATTGACGCGGACTGTCGCTACAGCATTCAAATAATCAAAATCAATATCCTTCAAAACGTGAAAAATAGTAGGTGTTTTTTCATTGACCTCATAACCCAAACCTTTCGTAGTATTTCCCTGATGATCAAGGTCAACGACTAAAACCTTATTCCCTTTTCTGGCTAATGAAGCTGCTAAGTTTATCGAAGTGGTGGTTTTGCCCACACCACCCTTAAAATTTTGTATTTGAATTGTAATTGGCATAAGTTAATAATAAATTTAATAAGTAAAGAAACAGAATATTCTGTCTGTCGCTAAATATAACGATAAATATCCAGAAATGTCAATAGCAAAATAAAAAACCATAAGGCTAAAGAGATTATAAGATATGTAAGTAGGTAGGTAAACAGGTAGTATAATGTTTAGTAT
>JALHNX010000211.1 GCA_022843305.1 Pyrinomonadaceae bacterium
CGATTCGCTTAACAAACGAGCTACGCCATCCGGCGAAGATTGACAACCCGCCGCATTCAACAATTTTGGCGGGATGATACTTTTCTGTGCTTAACTGTTTCTTTCATAGCTGATTTGTTCGGCGTGTTTTCATCTTTAGGATGTCTTTCTTTGCAGCACTTTAATCTTTACAATCTGGATGATAGTGCAAGAAAGCCTCTTCGTCCATTATTGGATTGTTCTCTATAAACTCGCTTTTTGACCCGTAAAAGAATTGTTCGCCCACAAAACGACAACGCTCTTCGCCGTTCGGTAAAATTTCTTTGCTTCGGACAAAGGCACTTCGTCTCGAAATTTGTTCTTCGGTCAAAGGTTTGCGCTCGCCTTGTTCGTTCACTAAAAAATACTTGGGCTGATGCCAACCTTCATACATTGCGCTTGACGTGCATAAATAACCTGATTTGGGAATAACAATATCTTGGCTGAACACGCCGTCGGTCAACGAAGGACATTTTGGATTTTGGTATTCGATGGTAATCCAGCGATACTCAATATTTTCAGGCAGAATGTAATTTTGAGTGCGAAACGTGCCGGAAAGCGGAGTAAAACAAGATGTTTGAAGCAAAACTAGAAAAAATAAAATCATACCTTTAGATTTAGCATCCATAAATTACACGAAACGCCGAACGGCGGCGTTGACGTGGCGCGAAACCGGCTATAAGCAACGTGAGGGAAACCAAAGACGTTTTAAGAAAGTCGCTGTTTCGCGCTCACGTCCAATGATTTGTTCGACGGCGCATAACATAAACGCAACTTAATTTTCTTTTGCGTTCGCCAAAATTTGCTCAAATAATTCTTCCGGTGCGTTCGTAATTGAACCGCCGAACTCACCCGCGCTTGATGCTCCGCGAAAGTTCCAGCATTCAAAACAAATTATTAATTCAACGCGCTCATTTTTGTGTATTGCGCGAACACCATGATGCGGTGAAAAACATGCCATTCCTCCGGGTGATGAACCAACACCATAGAAAAGTTTTGCCAATAACTTCTGCTTCAGATTCGCATCTTTGATAATGGCTTTTCTCGTAATACGACAACCTTGAAATTTGCCTGGTTCGATTCGCCCTAATTTCGGATAAAACGCTTCACTACACGACTCAATTTCAAAAACCTCAATCTTTTCAGCTTGCTCAAGAATTTGCCGGGACTGTTTCGGAAACCGTTCATCAAGACGACGAGAGTCGGCAGCAGACAATTCAGGAAAACTGGAAGGAGTTGATTTCGGGGTTGAGGTTGCAATATTTTGTTGGGGCGTCGGCTGCAGTTGGGAACGAGTTGTTTCAGCCACGCAGCCTGTGCTAAAAATCAAAGCCAAAAATAGAATGATTTGCTTCATCATTTGTTTGCTCAATGTTACAGCGAAGCCGTCGAACTTATGATTAAGCGGAATCATTCCGCCTAATCAGCAAATTTTGGTTATTATCCCGAATCATTCTTGCTAATACGCCAATTTCGGGTATTATACGGAATCATTCGGTATAATAACCTTATATGCGGAATCATTATATAACAGCTTTCGGCGATTACAACAAGTTTTTTACTTTGACGGCGGACGCGGTTTTAATACTTGATTTAACAGCTATTTCAGTTCCGCCTCAGCCGCGATGAAGCCGAAACTCGCCCATTGATTTCCGCTGGTGATTTGGCGGAAGATTTTCAACGCTTTTTCCTTTTCGCCGTTATACAAAAACCAGTTTCCCAAGCCGTAGCCGAGCGAAGCGTTGCTCAAACTGTTTGCGTCTGCTCCGAGTTCTTTTAGTAAATCTTCGGCTTTGAGTTTGCCTTGATAAAGTTTGACGAGTTTGTAGTAATCGTCGTTTTCGATAATGTTGAGATTGTCTTTGATGTCGGCAACCGATTTTGCGGCTTCCTTTGTTTTGCCCAAACGCCGCAAGGTCATATAAAGCCAGTGTTTGGTAGCGACGAGCATATCCGCGTTTTTGGAAACTTTTTCGCAGTTTTTATAGGCTTTGAGCGCGTTTTGAAAATCGCCCTTGACGTAATAAGCCAAGCCGAGATGATAAAAAATGTTCGATTGCAGCGTCGAAGTCGGAATGTTTCGCTCGTTCGGAAGTCCGTCGGGTTCGATTTCGTCGGGCTTGCCTTTGACCAGTTTTGCCGCCGTTTCAAAATCCCTGATCGCGTCATCAAAACAGCGAATCGTGATAAAGCGATGTCCGCGATGACGATAAAAACGCGCGTCTTTCGGGAATTTTTTGATGCCGTCAGTGAAAATCTTAATTGCTTCTTTGTATTTTCCGGGATAAGCCGTGCGCCGTCCGAGCCAGATCAGCGCGTCGGCGCTCGACGGATTTTTCTCGAAATCCGCACGCGCTTCGGCGAGCTTTGTTTCATAGACCTTCTGCGCGGTTTCGGATAGCTCGGGCGCGACAATTTTGGCGTTTTCCGCACAGTTTTGCGCGATTGAAGTTAAATTAAACGAAAGAACAAAAACGACGGCGATCAAAATTTTTATCATTCTGCAATTTTAATCTCTGAACATTCGCCGCGTAAAATCATTGGCGAATTTATCTTCCGGGTCGTGTTCGTGCATCAGTTCCAAAAAGCGTTCAAAACTCGCGCCGTGAACGGTTTGCAGATGATCTTTGTCCAGACTTTCGCAATATTTTCCCAGATGCGGACGTGCGCCGATTTCTTTGATTATTTCTTCTGCCGCCGCGTAGTATTTTTCAAAACGGCGCGAATCGTTGCAGATCAGATCGATCCACGTCGAACGCCGTCCGCGTCCCGCGCCGATCAGAGCGTTGTCGTGTCCGTCGGGCGTAAAGCGAACTTCGAGAAGCATATACGGCAGACGCTCTTGTTTATACATATCTTCGTAGAGCTTGATTAAACGGTCGCAGACAGTCCAAGTATCTTCATACGGCACGGTAAATTCCAATTCCTGATGCAGATGATAAATCGAACGGTTAAACGCCTTGTTGCTTTCCATCACGAGGTTGGTTCCGCGTTTGATGCCGTAAGTCCAGTTCGACCACGGCAAAAATCCGGTGTAAGCCATCAGATTTCCGAACCACGCCGCGTTCAGCGCGTCGAATGAAATTGCGATAAATTCCCGAAGCTCGTTTAAAAATGATTTCTCATTCGGAGTCGGATTCCAGATGCTGACCTGACAGACGGTGGCAAACGGGAAAATATAAAGACTCAGGTGATGATTGTCCTGGAGCATCGTATCGAGGTTGTTTCTGACTTCATCGCAGGGCGCAAGCCCGAATTTCTGCTCGACGTTGAACTTCGGAACCGTTCTGACGGTCACTTCAACGATAATGCCGACCGCGCCGATGCCGCCGATTGCGGCTTTGAAAAGATCGTCCGTTTTTCCGCATTCGTGAATTTCGCCTTTGCCGTCAATGATCTTCAGGCGTTCGACCAGTTCGCCGACAAAGCCCCAATCTCTGCCCGTGCCGTGCACGTTGGTCGAAAGAATTCCGGCGATGCTCTGCGCGTCGTGCGACGGCAGAGCTTCAAAAGCCAGTCCGTAGTCGTCCAGCAAAAGTTTGACGACATCGCGCATCCGCGTGCCGCCTTTGACCGTCACGAAATCGCCTTCCTTTTTCACGAATCCCGCGTATTTATCAAGTGAAACAAGCGTTTCATCCGAAACGACACCCGCGTTAAAGGAATGTCCCGAACCGAAAAAGCGAATTTTTCGCCCGTTTCTGACGAGATTGACGATTTCTTCTTCGGTTTCCGGCTCGATGAAATTTGCCGGACGATAGCCGAACTGCCGCGCCCAATTTCTAAATTTTCCGCCGCGCACTCTGCCTTCGAGCCAGAGAAAATTTTTAAACGTTAAAGCGTTCAGAATAATATTCAAAGTCGTCGCCAGCGCACAGTATAGATAGCTTCTCGATTTCACCATTTCGTCCTCCGAACCGTTATATATTTTGCAGATTCCGGGCAATTTCCAGATAAAGATTTTTGACTTTCAGTTCATAATTATTTCGCTGCTGCGAAAGAGTTCCGTGAATAACCGGGTTCAGGGCTTCGGACAGATCCCACCAGCCGCATTGATTCAGATGGTCAGCCGGAAACGGAAATTCGTTTTGCGCAATCGGCTTGCGCGTTCCGTCCGCAGCGACCAGTTCGCTTTCCCATTTCTGCGATCTGACCGGAACCAAACCGTCGTTGCGACCTTCAAAACCGCGAATAAAAGCCCACGACGGAAAAAGCGGCAGAAACATATCGTTGCCTTCTTCAAAGCTCGAAAAGGTTTGATAGAAAACGCCGTTTTTCGCTTCCGCGTCTCGCGCTCTTTGATTGAAAGCCGCGCAAGCCGCCGTCGTCAGATCGTTGACCCCGGCGATATTCAGCCGAACCGCATTTTGCAGAAAATCCATCCACAGACTTCCGCCCCAACCGATCACACGGTCAGCCAGAATCGTGCCGAGATGCGGCGTGCCGATGGTCGTCAGGCTCGCCACCTTTTCCGCCATTCCCAGATCAACGATCATCAGACGCGCATCCAGCCCGCCCATACTGTGCGCGATAATATGAATCTTTTCGGCGTTCGGTAAAAGCGTTTCTATTTGATCTTTAAGCTCGGCGGCGCGCTGCGCGACCGAACCGGCAAACTCGACGTTCGTGTTAATAACCGTCGGAAAACCGTTCGCGCCGAGATATGTGCGCATATTTCTGAAATACTGCAATTCATCGTCGAGCTGCGTCGGCGGCAGATTCAGCCGCGCATCAATTTTTTCGCGCAGAATATCAAACCGCGCAATACCGTGTGCTAAAACTATCGGGAACATTTCAAAATCACCTCCAAATTTTAAGTAATCCGCTGACAATTATCGGTTTTTCTTCGATCAGTTCGGGTTTGAGCAGAAATTTCGGCTTATAAAAACCGTCGCCGCCGTTTTCCGCGTATTCCCATCCTCGCACCCGACTTTTTCGATCTTGATCGGATAGCTCGTTAATTTAGCCTTCGCGATGTGCAACCTGTGAAATGGTTCGGGAAATGAATAATTTTACGGTTTTCAATCTGCGTCGCTTGTGATTTCGCAAAAGAAATACCCTGAAACAAGGCGCAGCAGAACAAATCTTTCGTGCGGAACAAAAAGACGAAAAAAGAAACCGGGAATGTTTCTTCATTGGTAGAAGTTCTCCTTATAAAAAATTATCTGTGAACGCCAAACACTCTATATCTTTTTGTCTAAAATTACAAACTTTTTTGGTATTGATATATCTATCGCACGCCGGATGATTTAAATTTCTCATCTCCAATCAGATAACGCACCGTTCGCGTCGAAAAACTAACAATTAACCGCATTGTTTTTTGTTTATTCGTTCAAGGCTTGTCTTTAATCTAAGGATGAGATCAGATATATTAATGCCTTTTTTTTAGTCTGAGAAAAAAGACGGCAAAATTGCCGTCTTTTTTACTTTCAATTTTTCGGGTTTCGCGTTTAAGCCGGATCATTGTTTTTCTCTGTCTAAGATCGCTTTTTTGCGCTCAACGCCCCAGCGATAACCGCTTAGATCACTGCTTTTTCCGACGACGCGATGACACGGGATAACGAGCGCAACGCGGTTTGAAGCGCAGGCAGTCGCAACGGCGCGGACGGAATTTTTATTACCGATCTTTTCCGCCACGTCCGAATATGAAACCGTTTCGCCGTAAGGAATTTTTCGCAAAACATCCCAAACGCGCATCTGAAACGCGGTCGCCTGTAAATCGAGCGGCAAATCCAGAGTTTTATTCGCGCCCGCCAGATTTGCCAGAATCGCTTCGACAAATTCTTTTAAATTCGCATTATCTTCCGCGATTTCCGCGTTTTTGTATTCGCTCAAAAGATTTTCCCGGAGCGCAAGTTCATCGTCGCCGAACGTGACTGCGCAGATGCCTTTCATGGTTCGCGCAACCAATAATTTGCCTAGATCGCAATCGGTGATCGTATAATTTATCGTCATATTTTTGCCTTTTAGAGCATAAGTTTTCGGCGTCATTCCGAGTTTTGCAGAAACGTTTTCATACAGGCGGCTCGATGAACCGAAACCCGATTCGTACATCGCGTCGGTCACGCCGCCGCCGCTTTTGATTTCGTTTTTGAATTTTTCCAGACGCTTTATTTGGGCGTATTTCTTGGGCGAAACGCCGATGATTTCCTTAAAAACCTTTTGCAGATGCGCCGCGCTTAAGTTTAATTCCGCGCTTAAATCTTCGAGCGCAATCCGGTCTTCCGTTTCGAGCAGTTCGCAGACGCGAAGGACGATTTCCGTCTGCGGATTCACGGTTTCGCTTTGCGGTTTGCACCGCAAACAGGCGCGAAAGCCTTTATTTTCCGCCATTTCAAAAGAATCGAAAAACGCGACGTTTTCGCGTTTCGGCATTCTCGACGAACACGACGGCTTGCAGTAAATTCCGGTCGAATTTACGGCGTAAACAAACGCGCCGTTAAATCTCGGGTCGTTATTCTGCACCGCTTTCCAGTAAATTTCCGTTTCCATAGTTTTAGATTTTAAGCGATATAAAAAACGTAATCTATCCGAAAACTGTGATGCAATTTTTTATTTCCCGCGTCGTTTGCTAAATTGGTTCTATGCTGAATTCTTTGACTTATTCATTACCCGAAAACTTGGAAACCGCCGTTCGCGCAACATTTGACGAATGGCAGAAGGAAAACAAAATCTCGCGCATCTGGGCGAAAGACGCGAGCGTCTGGACTGATACGGACGAGGCAAAATGGCTCGGCTGGCTCGATTCGACGCAAGCCGAGTTTCAAAAAGTTCAGGAATACCGGGATTTTGCCGATGACGTAAAATCGTCAGGCTTTACCGACGTTCTGCTGATGGGCATGGGCGGTTCGTCGCTTTGCCCGGAAGTTCTGGCGATCACTTTCGGCAGAGAGAATTTTCACGTTCTCGATTCGACCGTTCCGGCGCAAATCAAAGCGATCGAAGCAAAATTACCGCTCGAAAAAACGCTTTTCATCGTCGCTTCGAAATCCGGTTCGACGCTCGAACCGAACACATTCAAGCAGTATTTCTTTGAAACGTTGGTGGAAACAGTCGGTAAAGAAAATGCCGGAAAACAATTCGTTGCGATCACCGACCCTGATTCAAAAATGCAAAAAGTCGCCGAGTCGGACGGATTTCGCAAAATTTTCTTTGGAAACCCCGAAATCGGCGGACGATTTTCCGCGCTCTCGCCGTTCGGAATGGCGGCGGGCGCGGCGATGGGTTTGGATGTCGAAGATTTTTTGACACGCGCTTCGGAAATGGTCGAAGCCTGTAAAAACGAAAATCCGCAGGGCAACGCGGGTGCGCTTTTGGGAATAATTCTCGGCGTTTGCCAGACGAACGCAATTGATAAACTGACGATCTTCACCTCGCCCGAAATTTACGATCTCGGCGCGTGGCTCGAACAGTTAATCGCCGAAAGCACGGGAAAACAAGACGTTTCGATTATTCCGGTTGACCGCGAACCGCTTTTACCGGTCGAAGATTATTCGGACGACCGCGTTTTTGCTTATTTGAAATTGGCAAACGACAATTCGTTTGACGAAAAAATTGACGCGCTCGCCGTAAAAGGTCATCCGGTCGTCAAAATCGAATTGCCCGAAAAAGCGAATCTCGGACAGGAATTTTTCCGTTGGGAATTTGCGACCGCCGTCGCGGGTGCGATTATGAAAATCAATCCGTTCAATCAGCCCGATGTCGAATCCGCCAAGATCGAAGCCAAAAAGCTGACCGAAGAATATGAAGAAACAGGCGAACTGCCCTCAGAATCGCCGTTTTTTGAAGAGAGCGGCGTAAAACTTTTTACGAGCGCGGAATATGCCGAAAAGCTCTCGGAATACGCGGGCGACAATAAATCTTTGAAAAAATATCTTGAGGCGCATCTCGCGCATTTGCAGGAAAACGATTATTTCGCGCTACTCGCCTACATCGAAATGAACGCTGAAACGGAAGAACTTTTACAAAAAATCCGCGGAAAGGTTTTGAATCAGGAATTAACCGCGACTTGTTTGGGATTCGGTCCGCGTTTTCTGCATTCGACCGGACAAGCCTACAAAGGCGGCGCGAACAACGGTGTGTTTCTGCAAATCACCTCGGACGACGCTGAAGATTTCCGTGTTCCCGGACAAAAATACACTTTCGGCGTCGTCAAAGCGGCACAGGCACGCGGCGATTTTCAAGTTTTGCTTGATAGAGAAAGACGCGCCTTGCGCGTTCATATCGGCGTAAATGTGAAAGATGGTTTGGAACAGCTTTTAGAGTTGATTTAACGTCAATTCGGGATAAGCACGGAACGCCGTCATCTTGACGGCACACGTCGCTGTGAAAGCGGCGTCAAACGCCTCGATATGACCGAATCTTGATTATTAAAGAAAACATCTGAGCGTTTTTCAAACGCTGTGCCGTCAAGATGACGGCGTTCCGGCGGGCAAATTTCTTATCCCGAAATGACGTTAATTTAAGCTCTATATAGGCAAATAAAAAAGCGTTAAGGTTTGAAATTCTTAATGCTTTTTTATTCCTTAACTTAAACTACATTCCGTCGTTTTCGTCTTTCTCTTTAGGATTTATCAGATTACCGCTTTCGTCAATCGCATCCCGGTCAATATGCTCTTGCGGGGTTTTCTTGCCCGGCTGCGGCGTGTGTTCGGGGTGTTTTCCCTCTAATTCGGAAGTTGTTCCTTCGTGTTCGTTTTGTTCCAGTGCTTTTTTGTCCTGGGCGACATCTTTTTCATCCGGCATAATTTTATTTCTCCCTAATTCGTTCTTAATATAAAAAATTTTTAGCCGCAATTTCTCGCGGCTAAAACTACTTTGCTAAACTCCGACCGTTTCGTTTTCTTCTTCTTCGACGAGATACGGCGTGACGGCAGGTTTATCAAGGTCTTCCTGCAAAACCTTTGCAATCACGGGAAGCGACAAACTGCGCGTTTTGGCAATGCCCGGAACTTCCTTGCCTTTCGCGTAAACCGCGTGGCGACCGTGTTCCTGATACCATTCGCCCAAAGACGCGGTTTTGTGCATTTCTTCGATGATCTGCCGCCAGCCGACTCCCGTATTATAAGCGCAAAACGAAATTTCGCCTTCCTGTGTGCCGTATGGAATAACGCACATTTCCGTTCGGCGGAAATCATAAGTGAACAAATCCTGAAACCACATTCCTTCAACACACAGAACGCGCCAAACGTCTTCTTCCGTTTTGGTTTGCATTCTATCGTTACGGTCTGAATTCGATGTCGCTGACGACGGTTTGAAAAGATTCATAATTTGCGAGATCGGGAAACCGTCGGGCGCGTTCGACGCGTCGTAATTGCGCATAATCGCCATTCCCAATTGCGCCATCGTCAGCTTTTTACCACGCGCCGTGTCGGTGATCGTCGCCACGTCTTTCATAAACTGCTCGTAATTGAAAAACTCGAACAAGGAACGCATTGCGCCGGTCTTTTTGTTGACGACGACGAGCGTGAAAATTCCGCAGTTCGGATGACAATTGCACGACGACCAGCCCCACGGCGCGTCCGCGCCCTGCAGCATATCCATCACGCTTGTGAACGCCGAATAACTTGAAAGCGGAAACCAATCGCGCAGCGGTTCGAGCGCGAGATTGCCGCCTAATTGATCTTTCAGATCGTGTGTCATTCCCGCCAAAGTGTAACGTTGTTCGATCCGGTCTTTGTCCGAAATATCTTCGTCGCGTCCCGTAAAGCTGACGGGCTGAAACGCGATGGTTTGAACTTTATCAATATTTTCCGCGGCGAATTTGACGATTTCGCCGATCGCGTCGTTGTTGATCGTGTTGACGATCGTCGTCACGAGCGTGACTTTAATGCCGACCGACGCGAGATTTTCGATGGCTTTCAGTTTCACGTCAAAAAGATTGCCGACACCGCGATGCTTGTTCTTTTCTTCCGAAACGCCGTCGAACTGCAAATAAACGCCGTGTTGTCCGGCTTCTTTCGCGGCTTTGCAAAATTCGATGTCTTCGGCGTAACGAATCCCGTTCGTCGCGGCTAAAATTCTATAAAAACCGATTTTTTTGGCATACGCGACC
>JALHNX010000212.1 GCA_022843305.1 Pyrinomonadaceae bacterium
GGATTCCGATAATCCTTGATTAATTCATCTAAAACTTCTTTACTGATCGTCATACTGTGTAATTCTCCTTTTATTTATAAATTTGGAATTACACAAAATTTCTTACACCCTCTTCGGTCGTGATGATCGTGCGGGTTTCGATCAACTCAACCGCAATAATTAAACATTTCGGCTATGTTGAACGGAAACCAGTTTATACCCGACGTTGACCATCGTTTCGATTCTTATTCCGTGAGGCTCCAGTTTGCGGCGCAGGCAGTAGATATAGACTTTGAGGCTTTCCTGATTAAAAGGCTTTTCGGTTTGCCAGACATACTGCCAGATTTCTTTGCCTGTAACGAAACGGTCTGGATTTTGAGAAAGTCTGGAAATAGTCAGAAACTCGGCGCGTCTGAGATCAATATGATTTCCGGCACACGCCGCGTAATAGCTGCGGTGTTCAACTCGCAGAAAGCCGTCAAAGTAAACTTCGCTCGTATTGATAATCATGAGAAATCCAATATAAGGAGATTGATCGCACCCCTGCTTTTTATCCGGTCGTGCCGATTGATTTTCCCTGAATCGACACCGGAAGTTTTTGATCCTTATCTATGAGGTTTACATTAACAACCTAGCACCTTGAAGTTAATCAACTCTGAATAGATTGTTAAATAAATGAGAACAATTTACCGGCGAGTAAAATAACCATCCTTCGGAAAAAGAAAAAAAACTATTAAGCGTTCAACTTACTATTCCCGCAAAAAATAGTTATCCGAACAGCGGTTTTGAAAAAATAATTTTCGTTAATTTAATTTTTTATTAACATTTCCGTTAACTGCGACAGGTTCAATAAAAAATGAATTAATAAAATCGTCCTGCCGTCAATAATGCCTTTGCTTTCGGGGTCATCACGTTGGCAGTAAAAAAATAAATGCTGAGAAAACTGGTAAGAATAATTTCATTTTCAATTTACTTTTTACAGAAAAGGTTAAGCGTTTCTTTAGGGCTTTACCGTACTCGGAATCCGCTGACTCTCAGATGGCGCTGGCATCATTGGGTTGATACTTACGATCATTCCCGAAAAAAGAAAAAATACTGATTATCGAGAAGAAGCATTTTTCATGGCTGCTTGCCTGAGTCCTCGGTTCAAATTGACCGAACGCCGTCCGCGTAACAATTTAGTTGCAAAAATTTCACTGACAATTAACCAAACCTTCACACTTAAGACATATCCGCCAGTAAGAATAAACATATAAATCTTGCACCGCAGAAGCTAAACTTTTTCGCTTTGGAGAAAGTTTGCATGAAATGCGGCGTTCTGCTTTATCCATATATTTAGCTCAAGATTAACGGGGTGATCGGCGTTATCCGCGTCCTGTCGGATGCCTCGAATATTTGGACGAAATTTTGTTTAGATTCTTAAAAAAGGAAATAGAAGTTTGGAGGAAAAATGAAAAAGTTATTCGGAATATTTCTGTGCATTGTCGCAGTAATTTCAATGCAGTCTATTGTTTCAGCACAAATCGGGTATTCGATTACCGATAATAATCGTGATGTCACCAATCTCGATCAGCAATTTTATCAATTCGATCTGGCAACCGGTCAAGGCACTTTAATTGCGCCATTGACTCTTAACGGACAGGTCATCCGCCGCGAGTATGAAGGTCTGGCGTCAGCCGGTTCGGTTCTTTTCGGAGTTGCCGAATTCGATACCGAGCTTTGCAATACCGGTTCGGACCCGATCACCGGGTTAGCCTCGGACGTTCGCATATTCCGCGTTCCCGGAACATATCCCGCGCCGAACGGCGTGCAAAACGCCATCGGTCCGCAAATCGGCGAAACCTGTTTCCCCTCGGGCTTTACGGAAACGGCGGCGGGCTACAACGCGGTTGACGGGTTTATCTACGCGATTGCCAGCGATGATTTGCTGCCGAGTTCCGCTCCGCGCAGCCGTTTGTTTCGCATCAGTCCGACCAACGGTTTGGCGACACAAGTCGGCGCGGCTGCCGGCATCACTTTAACGACGGGTAGCGGCGGCGACGAGAATCCTTATTTTGACGGTTTTACGGTTCTTCCCGACGGACGCGCGTTTGCGACGGAAGCCCGTTTTACCAACAATCCGACGCAGTCGCCGGATCCGAACGTTGCCGATAACGGCGGATTGTATCGCGTCTTTCTGACCGGTCCGAATGCCGGTCGCGCGACATTCGTTAAATACCTTCTGAACTCGGACGTGAACCGCGACACGGGTTTAGCGAATACCCAAAACGGGACGATTTATCTTCTTCTCGAAGACGGACGCGTTTGGACGACCGGGGCTGATGCCGCATCACCCGTCGTGCCGGCGGTTTTCCCGCTCGGCAGTCCTGCCGGTTCCAACACTCTGTCAACGCCGGGCTGTCTGCGACCGATTTCTTTCCCGGGACAATTCTGCGGCGATCTCGAAGGTTTCGATATTCCCGCACCGGGGCTTCGTTAGTTTTTCCGGATTTCATCCGAATGGCAGCTTTCGGATGAAATCCTTCGGGAATCATCAGCGGAACGATCCGAATATTATCGTTCCGCTGATAATTCCGATTTAACAAAAAGTTAATGAACTCGTAACCTTATGTTTTTTGTTTACAAGAATTTAAGGGGATTAGGCTCGACCTGTAAAAGTTAATTGATTAAAGTCGAAATTTACATATACAAAATCTTTTATAAATAACGCTGTTAATAAGCAAGCTATTAAGTTTTAATGCCGGACAGAAAGATTTATCCGGTCAAGAACAAAAATTTTATTCCGGCATAAAGCAATTCGAGTTTTGCCGGGACGAACTAAGGAAATATAAAAATGGTGAAGAAAAACACGATTGTCGGACTTTTGATTTTGATTTGTTCCGTGCTTTTTGTGTCATTGAATGGATCGGCGCAGCAGACCGATAACGGCGGATTGACCGGAATCGTAACCGATTCCAACGGCGCGGTCGTGCCGAATGCGACGGTTATCGTGACAAATTTGGGAACGAACGCGAAAAGAACCCTGACCACTAACGAAGAAGGACGCTGGACGATAAACGTCCTGCCGCTCGGCAATTATGAGGTTTCGGCGGAAGCGCAGGGATTTCAGATAGTCCGGCAAAGAACAAATGTCGTAACCAGCCAGACGACCAGCGTTGACCTCGTTCTCGGGGTCGGCGAAGTTAATCCGAATGAAGTTACGATTACTGCGACAGGCGATGAAAATTCGCTGATCAGTTCCAATAACGCGACCACCGGCTCGCAAATCACGGGCAAACGGCTTGAGGAATTACCGGTTGCAAACCGCAGTTCCTTCGGTGTACTGGCAAGCGACAGTTCCGTTTCGAGCGGCTTGACCGATCCTTTGACAAACGGCAACGGCAACCCGGAAGCCTCGGTTAACGGTTCGCGCACGACCGGACAGGGCGTACAGTTCAACGGGATCGACGCGACCAATTTTTCAGGCACCGGATCATTGACGGAAAGTATTTCGCCCGCGCCGGAAACGGTTCAGGAAGTGAAACTGTTATCGAGCCTTTACGATGCCTCGCTCGGTCGCAACGGCGGCGGCGCGATTCAGGTCGTGACCAAAAGCGGGACGAACCTTTTCAACGGCTCGGCATATATTTACGCGCAGAACGAAAAATTCAACGCCAACGATTTTTTCTTTAACCGCGACGGCATTGATCGTCAAAAAGCGCGCCGCCTGGAAGGTGGATTTGCGATCGGCGGTCCGATCATCAAGGACAAATTTTGGTTCTTTGGCGGCTATCAGAAAACCGACGCTTCGACGGCGTATGTTCCGACCGCGCAAAGTTTTGTGGTTCTGCCGGAAGCTCTCGCATATATTACCGACCGCTCGAATCCCGAAAATGTCCGGCAGGCATTTCGCCGTTCGCAGCTTCAGGGCGGACTTTCGGGCGGAAATTACGCTTCGGCTTCGTGCATCAGAACTCTTTCGGCGAATGATTTTCCGGGCATCATCGGCGGCGCGTGTATTGACCCGACGAGTCCCGGTTTCAGGCTTTTAAGTTTGCGAAATCCGGTGACGGGCGATTATTTTATTCCGAGTGTGGCGGCGGGACGCTACGAGCGGCTTTATTACAATTCCAATAATGTTCTGGTTTTCAATTTCGCGGGTCCGAACGGTACGCGAATTACCGATTTTACACCATATGGACTTCCGAACGGGCTGCCGATTACCGACAGCATCAGTCAAGCCAGAGTTTCGGGTGGAACGCCGCTCGTACGCTTCCGCAATATTTTTCCGGCGGATTTTAAACAGGATCAGTTCACCACCAGACTCGATTACAATTTACTGAAAGGCGATAACGAAGGAAAAAATATCAATACGTTGAGCGGGACGTTTTTCTTCGCCAATTTTCCGGCGACCGATCCTTTTTCCGATGACACTCTGGTTTCTCCGATGCCGCTCATCAGGGATGACCGCAACCGCACGCTGGCGATCACCGACACACATTATTTCAATCCGAACCTGACCAACGAATTTCGTTTCGGTTTTTTCTCGCTCGACAATTCCCGAAGACTCGATGAACGCTTTTTGGCGGACGACCTGACCAACAGCGGTCTGGGCATTTTTAACCCGGCTTCGGCTTTTGAACCGGGCGCGCCGACGATGCGCGCCGCGCGTTTCGCCGGGAAGGGAAATTTAAGCGATTTTTCGCTCAATGCCCCGAACGACGTATATAACCGCCGCAAACAGGTAACAATGACGTTTGCCGACAATTTGACCTTAAGCCGGAACACGCACACATATCGCTTCGGGATCGAATATAAACGCAACTATTTCGATACCAATCTGCCGGAAGAACAAGGGATTGAATTTGAAGGACTGACGAATTTCGCGCAGTTGATGACCGGCTTTGTGCCGGAAGCCGACGTTTCTTTCGGGATTACCGACAAACAGTTTCGCTTTAACGATCTGAGTTTTTATTTTTCAGATGACTGGAAAGTCAGCGAACGGCTGACCTTAAATCTCGGACTGCGCTGGGACTGGTTCGGAGTGCCGACCGAAAAGAACGGTCGCTTTGCGAATTTTGATTTTTCGCGCGTGACCAACCCGAACGATATTCGCCCCGGTTTTATTCTGCCGAGCAACGCGACCGAAACGGGTTTTAACGCGATTGACGGAAGTTTTGCCTCAATCTCACGAGCAGATAACAAACACACGCTCAACGGACAGGATTTGAACAATTTCGCGCCGCGCATTGGTTTCGCGTTCAAGCCGTTCAAGTCGGGAAGAACAGTCATTCGCGGCGGTTACGGAATTTTCTATGATCGCCCGTCGGCGGCTTTTATCAATACGATTTACAGCAATTACCCGTTTTTCAAAGAAATCGAGAAAAAACGCGAGAATTCGCCGGCGACCGTTCAGGGGACGACCGCCTTTATCGGTCAGCAGACGAATCTGCCGTTCAGCAGTTATTTTCCGTTCCGCGTCGCACTCCGCACGGCGGATCGCTTTACGCCGTATGTTTTGCTTGACAATTCGCCCGGTGCGGATGCGGTCGCAGGTGTCGAACCGCTTGAGTTCCGCGCCATTGACCGCGATTTGAAAACTCCGATGGTTCAGCAGTGGAACGTCGGCATTCAGCAGGAATTCGGCGATTGGGTGATCGAAGCCCGCTACGTCGGAACGCGCGGGCAGAATCTATTGCTTGCGGTCGGTTTTAATCAGCCTTACGACTTGAACGACCCGAACACACCGGATTACATATACGGGCGGCTGAACGACGCTTATCAAGCGGCGGGCGGACTGCTTCCGCCGCGGGCTCCGGGGCTGAGCGAACGCATACGCGGAATGACAACATCAGAAGACGGCGACGGACGACGTGCTTTCGGCGCGTGCAACCGCGCTTTTGCGGGCGTTCCCGGATACATTCCTTGCAACGGCGGTTTCGGCGGAATCGATCTGAACGGCAGCAGCGACCAGTTCAGAAATATTTTTGCCCTGATCGCCGCCGATGTCCGCGTTCCGTATCTCGGTTTCGATCCGACCGACGCGGTTATCCTGCAATCGCGCGGCTATTCGATTTATCACTCGGCGCAGCTCAATGTTTCGCGGCGGCTCAGCAAAGGCGTTGCCTTTAATGCTTCTTATACTTTTTCAAAATCCATTGACATCGGTTCGACCGATCCGGGCAGCACGACGGCTTCGGGCAGACCCGACACGCCCAATCTCGGTTTGGTCGTGCAGGGCGACCAGCGCGATCTGAACGCGAACCGCGCCCTCTCCGATTTCGACCGTCCGCATCGCTTCAGCGCGAGTTTTGTCTGGGAATTGCCGAATTTCGGCTCGAAATCGAAATTCTTGACGGGCTGGCAGTTGACGGGCTTCGGACAATGGCAGTCAGGAACGCCGTTTTCGATTTTCGCATCGAATGCGGGATTCGAGGCGATCGGTACGAGCGGCGATATCGAAAGCCAGTTTTTCGGGCTTTTTATCGCCGGTTCACAGCGTTCGACGCCCTTCGGCGCGGCGAACTTCTTCGAGCAGATCATCAATGTCGGGGGCGCGAGCGGCACGCTCTACAATGCCGCGTTCGGTCGTCCGAGCGTGCGAAGTCTGGAGCTTTTGCGTCGCCAGAGCAGCGACCGGACACGCGAGTATTTCAATACTTGTCAGGATGTGACAAATCCCGATTGCGCACTGCTTTCGCCGTTCGGCGGATTCGGCAACCTCGGCAGAAACGTGCTGCGCGGACCGTCGCAAAAACGCGTTGATGTGAGTTTGCAAAAAACGACCAGACTGAGCGAACGTGTCACGCTCGAACTGAAAATGGACGTTTTCAATATTTTCAACTTTGTCAATTTCGCCAATCCGAACTCGGATTTGAGCGACGAAACCGATTTCGGACAGATCACGCGCACGGTCGGCGCGCCGCGCGTCATGCAGTTCGGCGCGAAGGTGCGGTTTTAATGAGCGGCTTTAATCAGCTTTTTTCAAGGAGTTTAATATGTCGAAAAAATTGATTGCCATCACCTTTTTCTTGATTCTCGGCAGTGCCGCCCTCGCCGGATTCCACATCTGGCGAACACAGGTAGTTCGCGCACGCGCCGAGAAACTGGAAACGGAAATTCTCAAAAGTCTGACGGCTGAGGAACTTAATTTGATTCTCAAAAGCCAATCGGTCGGCGACAATTCCGGCGTTTCGCAAATCGCCGAAAAGACGGAATCAAGGCAGTTATTTTTAAAGGGTTTGCGGGAATATCTCGCGCTCGCGGCGCAAGCCCGCCGCGAAGGTCTGACCGACGACCGGAATTTCCAAATAAATTTCGAGTATAAGAAAAATCTGCTGCTCGCCGATTTATACCGTGCAAAGCTGACGGGCGAACAGGGAAAATATTACGTCGTGCCGCAGGAATCTTTGGACGAAGTTTGGAAAAACGCCGACAACGAAAAGCAGTTTAACACCGATATGGACACGCTTCGCGCGATTCAGTCGGCGGTTGCCAAGGTGCGCGGCGACCAATCGGTTTATACAAAACTGCAGGGCGGCGCGCTCGACAAGGCGCGGAAAAATTGGGCGAATACGAAGATTTTGTCGGAGATGGCGAAACGCGACGCGGAATTTCTGTCAAAGACGGAAATCAATTTGCGGATCAAGATTCTCGAAGCCGGAATTTTATCCGCCGATTATTTGCGAAAACACTGGACTGAAAAAATCAAAGCGTCACCGCAGGAAATAAGCGAATTTCTCGCGTCGCATCCGGAATACGACGTGAGAAAGAAACGTGCGAAAGCCGAATTGCTTTTGCAGCAAGCTCTGGCGGGCGCGGATTTCGCCAAATTAGTCGCCGAACACAGCGAAGACCGTTCGACCAAAGCGAAAGGCGGGCTTTACGAGAATGTGAGCCGTAATGATCTTTGGGCGGAAATTGAACGGGCGGCGCTCGCGCTCGAAAACGGAAACATCGCCGACCGGATAATTGAAACGAACACGGGCTTTCACATTGTCAAACTTGAAAACAAACAAATAAACAGAAATGTGGACGGAAGCGAAACCGTAATTTTCAGCGTCCGTCATATTTTACTTCAGAAAGCCTTTGAAGATCCGGGCAGTCTGAATCCCGGTATTCCGCCGCCATTCATCGCGGCGGAAGAAATTGCGAAAAATCAGGTTGAAATGGAAAAGCGCGATCGTTTTGTCGCGGAAATTATCAGGCAAAACAACATCAGTCTGCCTGAAGACTTTTCGGTCGAACTAGTGCCGGATAATCAAAAACAGCCGAATATCGAAAATCAGAACTCAGCCGCAATTCAATAGTTGAACCGGCTATTCAAAAAGAAAAGGGAGAAATAATGAAAAAAACAATAAATTTAGCAATTTTAGCGTGTTTGATGATCGCATTGACGATCGCGGCGCAAACCGATGCCGCCGCGCAGCAGTTATTACTCAACGAAGTGGAAATCGATCCGCCTTCAACTGTCAGCAATTCCTGCCAATATTCAGAAATCCGCGGTCAGGCAGGTTCGACCGTTCCGGCAAATACTTATTTTTTGTCGGTCAACAGTGACGGCGCGAATTTTGGTTTTGCCAATCAGGCGATCAACTTCGGCGGGCTGTCAGTCGGCGCGAACGGCACGATCACCTTGTTCAACAACGCAACTTTGGCTTGTCCCAATCGCGTTTTTCCCGGTCAGACGACGTTATTGACCTATTCGTCGCCGCTGACTATCGGGACGGGGTCGGAAACTTACCTGATTGTCAGCAGTACCACAACCCTTTTCTCGGGACAGGATTTGGATATGAACGACGACGGATTATTTGACCCGAATCTCGGGATTACCGTTCTGGACGGTTTTGCGTTAATCGTCAATCCGGAAGAGGAATGGGTTTATGGCGCGGCAGCCGGCGTGGTCAATATCAGCAACACAATATCGCTCGACCAGCCCGACGCTGTAACGCGCTTTGCAAATAACACGACACCGTTTGCGGCAGGCGCGTTTTATTACGGAGAATTGGCGGATTCGCCTGACGAAACGACCCAGTATGCCGCGCCTTTAAGCCCGAACTTTCCGCAGGGCGGACAGCTCACGCCGGGCGCACCAAACCTTCCGGCAGCCTTCACGCCGCAAAAAGCGGTCGTTGATTTTGACGGCGACGGACGAACCGATTACAGCGTGACCAGAAATCAAGGCGGCTTACTCAATTGGTACACGGCGCTCAACGGGTCGGCGGAAACGAGATTTGTTCAATGGGGACTGCAGGGCGATCTTCCGGTGCCCGAAGATTTTGACGGCGACGGCAAGGACGATTTGGCGGTCTGGCGGTCTGGAAATCCGTCTGAAGCCGGTTTTTATATTCTTCAAAGCGGATCAAATACTTTCAAATTAGAGATTTTAGGACAGACGGGCGACAATCCGGGCGTGGTCGGCGATTGGGACGGCGACGGCAAAGCCGATCCGGCGGTTTATCGAAGCGGTGCGCAGGGCGCTTTCTACTATCGCAGTTCGCAAAGCAATTCGGAAGTCACGATTGCCTGGGGAGTCACGGGCGATAAAGTGCAGCGCGGCGATTTCGACGGCGACGGCAAGCAGGACGCGGCTGTTTTCCGTCCTTCAAATGGTCTCTGGTACATCCTGCAAAGCTCTGATTTACAAGTGCGTTACGAAAATTTCGGTTTGTCATCGGATGTCTTTGTTCCGGCTGATTATGACGGCGACTCGAAAACCGATCTGGCAATATACCGAAACGGCGCGTGGTGGGTTAAACGCAGTTCCGACGCGGTTGTGCTGGTGGGCAACTGGGGATTAGCCGGCGACACGGCTGTACCGGGCGATTACGACGGCGACGGCAAATCGGACTTTGCGGTCTGGAGACAAGGCATTTTCTACGTTTCCCCGTCAGGCGGTTCAAGCCCTTCATATTTCAATTGGGGAATCGCCGGCGATTTTGCGGTCGCCAATGTTTTTACGGAATAGAAGCGATATTGTCGAAATTGTTTTCAATATAACGGAGGTCTCATTAAATTTGACATCTAA
>JALHNX010000213.1 GCA_022843305.1 Pyrinomonadaceae bacterium
AAACCCTTGCCGCGCACCCAGCGCACCAAATCCCCGCTCGCATACATCCGACTCCCCGCTTCCGGGCTGTATGGATCCGGCACGAATTTCTCAGCCGTCAAGCCGCTCTGGTGCAAATAGCCGCGCCCGACTCCCGCTCCTCCGATATACAATTCGCCGCGCACGCCGTCTGCCGTCATCCGCAAGCCTTCATCCAGCACATACAGCCGCACGTTTGCAATCCCTTTCCCGATTGTCGGCTGTTCGATTGTTTTGGAAATTTCCGCAACGGCGGCATCAACAGTCGTTTCCGTCGGTCCGTAAACGTTATAAAAACGTGTCGGATATTGAACGCTCAATTTATCCCACACCGGCTTGATGACGGGTTCGCCGCCGACCAAGACGAATTTCGGAAAGGGTTTCGCATCATCTTCCGTAGTCAAAAACTGTGCGATTGACGGTGTGCAATCGAATACATCAATCGAATTCAGATTCAGATAATCAATGATTTCGGCGGGATTGCCGCGAATCTCTTCGGGAACGATATAGATGGTTTTCCCGAACATCATTTGAATCAATTGTTTAATTGACGCATCGAAAACAAGCGGCGAATTCAGACTGACCCGTTTGATTGCTTTCCAAACCGAATAGATGGATTCGTGAAGGGCATAATAAAGGTTGATAACCGAACGATGCTCGATCATCACCCCTTTCGGTCGTCCGGTCGAACCTGAAGTATATAAAATATATGCCAAATTATGTTCGTCAATTTCGACGGTTAAATTTTCGCTTGATTGGGAATCCAAAGAATCTTCAATGAAATCGAAACCGACGGTTTGATAATTTTCATTAATCTTTAAATCCGAAATATATTCCGATCTGGTTAATAAAACGCTTGCTCCGGCATCGCGGATGATAAACGCGATTCTTTCGGAAGGATACTGCAAATCCAGCGGCACAAATGCCGCGCCGGCTTTTAAGATTCCCAGAACCGAAACGATTAAATCCGTTTCGCGTCCGAGTAAAATTGCGACCCGCGATTCGATTCCGACACCAACCGAACGCAGGTAATTTGCCAGTTTGTTGGAACGGCGGTTTAATTCTTCAAAACTCAACGATTGACCGCCCGCGACCACGGCGGTCAGCTCGGGCGTTTGTCTGACCTGATCTTCGAATTGACGGTGAATCACGCCGGTCGTCGCAAACGGCACTGCCGGCGAATTGTATCGGTTGATAATCTGAATCTCTTCGGTTTGTGAAAATAATGGCAAACTACTGACTGAAACATCCGAATCGCTCATTATTGCCCTCAGAACGACAAACCATTTTCCGACCAGATTTTCGATAGTTTCCGCGCTGAATAAATCCGCCGAATACTCGACCCGACCGAGAAAACCGTTTTCGGCTTCGCGTATGAAAAGCGTCATATCAAACTTTGAAGTGTGACGTTCCGGCTCGGTTACTTCCATTGTCAAATCTTTCAGCTTGACCAATTCGAATGAAAGATTCTGCAAAACAAACATCACTTGAAAGAGCGGCGTAACGTTCAGCATTCGTGCGGGCTGAAGAATGTCAACCAGTTTTTCAAACGGCACGTTTTGATTCGCGTAGGCTTCAAGCGCGGTGTTTTTAACATCCTGAAGAAATTGTTTGGCGGTCGGATTTTTCCTGAAATCAGCCCTGAAAACCAATGTGTTGGTAAAAAATCCGATTATATTTTCCAATTCGGCGCGATTGCGTCCGGCAATCGGACTGCCGACCAAAATATGGTGTTGCCCGGAAAATCTTTGTAAAAGAATCTGGAACGACGCGAGCAGGAACATAAAAAGCGTCAAATCGTGTTTCTGTAAAAAATCGCCGAAACCAAACGTGATTTCCGAAGGTATCGAAAAATCGTATCGTTCACCGCGATATGTCGGAATGGCAGGTCGCGGATGATCGGCGGGAAGCTCCAACAGCGCAAAGTCGCCGTCGAGTTTCGTTTTCCAGTAAGAAATTTGTTTTTGTCCGTCAACGCCGTTTAGCCAATCCTTCTGCCAGTTTGCGTAATCGGCATACTGAACAGTCAGTTCGGGCAAACTGTTTTTTCCGTTTTCAGCCTGATAAAACGCGGCAAAATCTCTGACCAGAACGCCGATTGACCAGCCGTCCGAAATGATGTGATGCATCACGATTACAAGCAAATGACGAGCTTCGTCCAAAGCGATCAAACTAACCCGAAAGAGCGGCGCGGCGGTTAAATCGAATGGTTTCTGCGATTCGCTGACGGCAATTTTTCCGGCTTCGGGTTGTTTGTGCCGCGAATCGTATCCGCGCAGGTCGAGTTTGTTTATCGAAACTTCCAAATCCTGTTTTATTTCGACTTTCGGTTTTCCTTCGACGGTCAAAAAAGCGGTTCGTAAAACTTCGTGCCGTTCGACCAGTGCCGACAGGCTGTTTTCGAGCGCCCGAACGTCTAATTTTCCTTGCAGGTCGAGCGCGAGAGAAATATTATAAAAGGGATTTTCCGGCTCTAACTGGTTAAGAAACCACAGCCGTTCCTGACCCGACGAAAGCGGCAGTTTTCCTTCCCGCGAAATTTTTGTAATGCCGGAAATTGCCGTTTCGCCGGAATTCGGGCTTGATTCCGCGCCGAGCGCGACGAGATATTCGCCGAGACTTCGCACCGTCGAATATGTGTAAACGTCCTCGAATTCGATTTTGACCTTAAATTCTTTCAAAATGGCATTGATAAGCTGTGTTCCGGTCAAAGAATCGCCGCCGAGATCGAAGTAATCGTCTTCGAGATCGAGTTGGTCAACACTCAAAATTTCCTGCCAGATGTTGGCGATCCGTTGTTCGATTCCGGTTGCGTCCTGATTTTGAAGAACGGAATTCAATCCGGTTTCAGGCGGCTGAACCGTTTCTTCGGCTGGCGTTTGATTTGCCGAAACCGACGGCAATTTTGCTTTAACCCAACATTTTTTATTTTCAAAAGGATATGTCGGCGCAGAAACTCTTTTGAGATTTTCGCCTTTGTAAAATGCTTTCCAGTCTATATCGAAACCGTTTTGATACAATTTTCCGATAAAGTTCAAAAAATCCGTTTTCTTTTCTAAAATATCGCTCGAATAAATAATTCCGCCGCCTTCTTCGTTCAGAATACTTTGAATATTTTGAGAAAGTTCACTGCCGCCGCCCAAACTCAAAAAGGCAGTTTCGCCTTTTGATAACAGTTTCGATAAAAGAGATTTCAGTTTTAAAGTGTCCAAACTGATCGTTTCATTAAAATCGAAACTTTCGCTTAACGCCTGTTTGAGCGAAAGTCTTCCGGTCAAAACTCCGACAACTTTATTTCCGAGTCCCGAACCGATCAGGGTCGTCGTTTTTAAGCCGTAATTACTTAAGGTTCGATAAAGACAATATTGATAAACAAACGAGTAAATATTTGAATTTATCGCTTTTTCACCGAGTTTTTCCAGACATTCTCGATAATGGATTTGAAAAACCGGAATCGAATTTTTGAGAAATTCGACGGCTCTTTGCGCGTTTTCCGCGAGATGCGGAAAGAGATAAACCAATTGGGAATATTCCTTTTTCCGGCTGATTTCGATTTCCTTCAAATCTCTCAAAATAGAAACCGCCCCGGTTTTATCTTTCGCGACAAAGGCAAACCGGAAAGCATAATCGTCGCGCCCGAGATTTATCGTAAAAGCCGCATCTTCAAGCCTTTCTGAATTTTCGCTTAAATAAGCGGCGAGATTTCCGGCATATTCCCGAACCGCGTCGCCGGATTTTGCCGATATTTTTATCAAAATTTCACCCGAGAATGTGACGCTTTCACTTTTTCTTGACAGTGCTTCTTCCAAAACCAGATGAGCATTCGTGCCGCTTAATCCGAACGAACTGACACCGCAGCGCAACGGTTCGTCGGGCGAAAAAGTCTGCCATTCGCAAAATTCGGTCGTCACTTTGACCGGCGAGTTTTCAAAATCAATTAATTCGTTCGGTTTATCGAAATGAAGCGATTTGAAAAGTTTTTTATTCGATAAAGAAAGCACGCATTTGGTTAATCCGGCAATGCCCGCCGCCGCTACGAGATGCCCGATATTTGTTTTTACCGAACTGATTTCACAAAACCGTTTTTTATCGGTAAATTTCCGAAAGGCATCGGAAATTCCCTGAATTTCAATCGGATCACCGAGCTTTGTGCCGGTTCCGTGCGTTTCGATAAAAGTTATGGTTTCGGGATTTATCTGCGCGTCTTTCCACGCGTCGAGAATAACCTGTGTCTGCGCTTCCGGGCTTGGCGCGGTCAAACCGTTTGAGCGACCGCCGTCCTGATTGACCGCGCCGCCGCGAATGACCGCCCAAATATTGTCATTATCGGCAATCGCGCGCTCAAGATTTTTCAATAAAACCAAGCCGCCGCCTTCGCCGAAGCCGGTTCCGTCGGCAGCCGCCGAAAAAGCCTTTGCTCTGCCGTCCGGCGACATTATACCGATGTCGGTATTTCCCAGCGCGTCTTCCAAAAAGAAGATATTGATTCCGCCCGCCAGCGCGTATTCGACTTCGTTAAGCGAAACTTTGCGGTAGGCTTCGTAAATCGCCACCAGCGAAGATGAACAAGCCGTGTCGTAAACAATCGAAGCACCCTGCAAATCCAATTCGTAGGCGATTCTTCCAGCCAACGCCGCCGGTAAATTTCCGATCACCGCGGTCGGTTCGAGATCGTCAAATAAACGGCGGTAATCCTGATTTGCCGCGCTGATGAAAACTCCCGTATCGGAACCGCGAAAATCGCTCAGTTTATAACCCGCGCTCTCAATCACCTGACAACTCAGTTGGAGCAAAATTCGATGCTGCGGGTCGGCAAACTCGGCTTCTTTGCGCGACATTCCGAAAAATTCATAGTCAAAACTTTCAATATTATCAATCGCCGCCCATTCGTTGCCAACCGTCAAATCACTTCCTTCATAGAGGCTTTTGCGTGCGTCCGTCATCGGTCGAACGCAGTCAGTTCCAGCCGAAAGCCGTTTGTAAAATTCGGCAATATTTGCTGCCAGCGGGTAACGTCCGCTGATTCCGATTATCGCAACTCCTTTTGACATTTTTCCGGTGTGTTTGAAAATTTGCGGGTAATTTTCTGTTTTGAGTGAAATCTATAATTCAAAGCCGACGAGTGCCGATTGTTCTTCGACTAAATTCAACTTTGATTCGATATGCGTACTGATTTCGGCAATCGTGTTGTTTTTAAATAAATCAACAACGGTCGTGGTATCGGGAAATTCGTTGTTCAACATCCTGAAAACGCGGACGATTTTTAAGGAATCGCCGCCGATGTCGAAAAATTTATCATGTACGCCGATGCGGTTTGCTCCCAATGTTTGCTGCCAGATTTTCGTAATCGCCTCTTCGATAGGTGTCCGCGCTTCGACGAATCGGTGATTCGTTTCGGGACTTATTTCGTGCGGCTTCGGCAATTTTTTCCGGTCGGTTTTGCCGTTCGGCGTGAGCGGAATTTTTTCAAGCCTGACGAAATACGAAGGCATCATATATTCGGGCAGCTTGGCGGCGAGATGTTCTTTCAATTCGGGAATCAAATGCGCGGCGGCAAGTCCTTGTAAAGGATTGTTGCTGAATGAACGCCGCGCATTTCCATCCGTCGAAAGCGGCGCGAGACGATTTATCAAATCGCTCAAATCAATTTCCGCGCTTTTATCGGCTCTCACGGCGATTAAGTCAAAAAAGCCTTCTTCGCCCGTTCTGACGGCGCACGCGAAACTTTCGTAACCGTTTTGTTTGAACAAATCATTCAACTTTTGCGGGTCGGCTGAACTAACGCGGCTTGCAAAAAATTCTTCTTTCCATTCAAACAGCGAATCGTTCCGCGCCGTGTTCTTTAACCATTCGATGCCGTGTTTTTCAAAAATCGTCCGTTCATTCGGAATGTCTTCGATGATAAAAACCGGCTGGCTGTCCGCGCTTAAAAGTTCTTTTATTTTTTCGGTGTTCAGATTTTGCGTTTGCCAGTTTAAGGTCGTGATTTCCGATTCGGAAACAATATTTTCCGTTTGCCGGTCAAACCTTAAAACAACATCGTAACGAAAACGGGTTAATTCATTCCGGGCATATCCTTTTTTCAAAAATATTTCGACACCCTCGATTCGCGCAATCTGTTTTTTTAAAGCAAAAAAGAAATTTTGGTCAAGCAGCAATTCATCTTCTTCATCGCATTTTTCCCTGATATATTTTTTTATTTCGTTTTGATTCAGGTCGGTTTCGGCTTGAAACGCTTTGACCGAAAAATGCAGGCTTTCCAATAATCTCAGATTCCGAATGTCGCCGAGATAAATCGCGCCGCCTTTTGCCAAAACCCGTGCGGCATTTTCGATGACCGTCAGCAGATAACCGGAACTCGGAAAATACTGGATGACCGAATTGATGATAATCGTGTCGAATTCGCCGTCGCCGAACATTTCAAGATTTTCCGCCGACGCGTGACGAAGTTTTACGTCAACGCCCGGAATCGGATTTTGATCGAGGATTGTCTGTAAAAAATTCAGCGATTCGGGCGCAAAATCCGTTCCGCAGTAGGTTTTGCAATGCGGCGCGATTCTTTGCAGAAGCATTCCCGTTCCGCAGCCGATTTCGAGGACGTTTTCCGGCTTGAGTGCCAAAACATTTTCGACCGTCATCGAAACCCATTCGTTCATTTCCCCGGCAGGAATCGGTTGACCCGTATAAGTGCTGTCCCAACCGCTCAGATTAAGAGTTTCGTCCTTGTAATCGTCGCTGTGTTTTTTATAAACGCTGTCAAAAACGTCTTTCCACTCCGTAATCTGTTCCTCAACCCATGCCTGATTTTCCGTTTCGCGGGCTTCTTCGCGCGGCACGACGTAGGCGACTAAAACTTTGCCCGACACGGAATCTTCGCTGTCAACAACCACGACTTCGGCTATTTTCGGATGTTCGCGCAAAACCGATTCGATCTCACCGAGTTCGATGCGGAAACCTCTGATTTTCACCTGATGATCTACTCTTTGCAAAAACCGCAGATTTCCGTCCGCCAAATAATTGACGAGATCGCCCGTTTTATACATTCTCGCACCGGCTCTTTGACCGAACGGGTCGGGAATAAAAACTTCGGCGGTTTTCACCGGATCATCAATGTATCCGCGCCCGACACCGACACCGCCGACGAAAAGCTCACCGTCAACGCCGATGGGAGTCGGAAACAATGATTTATCCAAAATATACAATTCGGTATTGGCAATCGCTTTGCCGATTGGTGTCTGTGAAACGCCGTCCGGCATTTCGGAGTAAATCGGAAAATGCGTTACATCATCCGAACATTCGGTCGGACCATAAGCGTTGAACATCGGAATTTGCGGATAAATTTTGCACCAGCGATTGATTGACTGCGGCGGCAACGCTTCGCCGGTCGCAATCAGCCAGCGAAGTAATCGGAGCGGCGGTCGTGAATGTTTATTTTGTTCGAATTCTTCGAGCATCATTTGCAGGAATGAAGGAACGACTTCGAGAATCGTGATTTTTTCCTGTTCGACGAGCTTCATCAATTCCTGCGGATCGTGTCTGGTATCGTCGGCTACAATGCAGGTTGCTCCGCCGACGAGCAAAGAAGTCAGAAACTGCCAGACCGAAATATCAAAACACTGCGAGGCATTTTGAGCGATGATGTCGGCGGCTTTGACCTGTAAATCTTCGACCTTGGCAAAAAGATGGTTGACCATTCCTTTTTGCTCGATCATCGCGCCCTTCGGCTGTCCCGTCGAGCCGGAAGTAAATAAAATATATGCCAAATTGCGCGGGCTTAATTCAATTTCAGGATTTTCCGAAGAAGTTGCTTTGTCTAAATATTCCGATATTAATTCGACGGCAACATTTTCGGACGAAGTGTTTTTTAAAACATCTCGCAAACCTTCTTCAAATCGTTCGGTTGACAAAACCAATTTTGCGCCGCTTTTGCTGATTATTTGTGAATGTCTTTCAGCCGGATGCGCCGGATCAAGCGGAATATAAGCCGCTCCGGCTTTAAAGATTCCGATCATCGAAACGAGAAAGTTGATGTTTCTATCCGATAAGATGCCGATCACGCAGTCTTTCCCGACTCCGCCGCGCAATAAATTGTGCGCCAAACGGTTTGCCTTTTCATTCAACTCGAAATAGGTTAGTTTTTCCTGCCCGCAAATGACCGAAATCGAATCGGGCGTTTTTTCGACTTGTCTTTCAAAAAGCTCCGTAAAGCTTTTTTCGAGCGCGAAATCTCTTTTCGTATCGTTCCATTCATACAAAATCCGGCGGCGCTCATTTTCCGACAGAATTTGAAAGTTTGATATTTTCTTATCCGGTTCTTCGACCGCCTGTTCAAGCACCGCCTCGTAATGCCGGAAAATATTCTCGACCGTTTCTTTTTTGAACAAATCCGTGCGGTATTCGATACTGCAAAATAATTTCGCGTCTTTTTCGACAATATTGACCGTTAAATCGTAAGCCACCGCGCCGGTTTCCGTGCGCACGGGTTTCATCGTAATTTCGGGCAGGGCAAGTTCTGTGACAGGCAGATTTTGCAGGGCGAACATCACCTGAAAAATCGGCGTTCTGCTCAAATCTCTTTCGGGCTGAAGTTCCTCGACCAATTTTTCAAACGGTAAATCCTGATATTCGTATGTTTCAATGATGTATTCACGAGCTTTTTCCAGCAGATTGGCAAAACTTTGGTTTTCTTTATTTACTAATCTGACCGGAATGGCATTGATAAAGCATCCGATCAAAGGTTCGATTTCCATCCGGTCGCGATTCGCCGTCAAAGCTCCCGTGATAATGTCGTTTTGTCCCGTGTATTTGTGCAGTAAAACGTGAAATCCGGTTAAAAGCACCATATATAAAGTGCCTTCAATCCGGTTTGCCAAATTATTTAACCGTGCGCTGAGATTTTCCGAAAGTTCAAAATATAACCATTTTCCTTCAAATGATTGAACAAGCGGTCGGGGAAAATCGGTCGGAAAATTCAAAATCGGCAAATCGCCGTTCAATTTATTTTTCCAGAAGGCGAGTTTTTCGGAAAGAACCTCGTCTTTCAAATTTTCTCTTTGCCAAACAGCGTAATCGGCATATTGAACTGGCAATTCGGGCAATTCGGCTTTCTTTCCGGTCTTGAACATCCGGTAAAATTCGCCTAATTCTTCGGTCATAATCCCGATTGACCAACCATCCGAAATTATATGATGCACAGTCAATAAAAGGATATGAAGCGACGGTTTGAGGCGCAGGAGTTTAACTCTCATTAAGGGACCTTTAACAAGGTCGAATGCGGTGTGAATTTCCCTTTCGAGAATTTCTTCGGTAATTTCGGCTTTTTCAGCTTCATCAAACCGGCTCAAATCCTCAAGGTTTAATGTAAAAGAATCCGTCTGTTGAGGAAGTTTGATTACCGGCTGACCATCGAAAGTGTCAAAAACCGCATTTATTATTTCGTGCCTTTTGATTATTTCATTCAGACTGTTTTCCAAAGCGGCAATATCCAAAATGCCTTCCAATCTTACAAATGCGGGCATATGGAAAAGACTGCTTCCGGGCTGTAACAATTCAAGAAACCACACTCTTTCCTGCGCAAAGGAAGTCGGTAAAATTCTATTCCTATCGGCTTTTTCAATTTGTTTATAACGGGTTGTCTGCTCGAGTTTTTTCCTTCGGATTATACTCGCCAAATCAAATAAACTTTGATTTTCAAAAATCGTTTTGATTCCGGTTTCGATTCCGAATTCCGTATTTATCCGCGTATTTATGCGAGCCGCCAAAATGGAATGTCCGCCGAGGTGAAAGAAGTTGTCGTGCAGTCCGATGTTTTTCTTCTGTAAGACCTCTTCCCAGATTCCCTTTAACTGCCTTTCTTCCTCCGTCGTAATTTCTTCACGGTTGTCTGCTCTTTCTCCCGTGTTTTCGAGCGGCAGAAGT
>JALHNX010000214.1 GCA_022843305.1 Pyrinomonadaceae bacterium
CGCGCGAAGAATTAGAAAAAGCCTTGCGCGAGGCTCTGTTGCTGATAACCGAAGAGGACGCGCAAGGCTGGTTCAAAAGTTGCGGATATGCCATACACTAATTACAAATCTGCTCTAGGTATGCCTGCCTGCCAGGTTTGCTGCGACCGCGATTAACTCAGCCGGTTCAATAGGCTTGGGAAGATGAATTTGAAATCCGGCTCTGAGAACCCGCATCCGGTCCTCGACGCGAGCGTAAGCCGTCAAAGCGGCGGCAGGAATTTGCCCGCCTTCTTCCGGACGCATTGCCCTGATTTTTCTAATCAACGAATAGCCGTCTTCTTCGGGCATCCCGATATCACTGAGAATAATATCGGGCAGTTCACTTTGTAGCGACTGCAACGCTGCGGCGGCGGAACCGACAGCCGTTACTCTGGCACCGCATTTTTCGAGAATCGCGGCGACAAGCGTTCTTCCGTCTTCTTCGTCGTCGACGACGAGCACATGAAGCCCTTCGAGCTCCGGGGCGCATTCGAACGGAACGTTTTTAGCTTCGGTCGGATGTTCTCTTTCCGCCATTTTATCGGGCGATAATTCTACCGTCCGGAGGGCGATCAAGGGAAGTTTTACCGTAAATGTTGCTCCATTATTTTCGCCGACGCTTTCAGCCTCGACCGTTCCGCCGTGCATCTCGACCAGGTGACGAACGATCGCTAAGCCTAATCCCAGCCCGCCGTGTTTTCTGGTAGTCGCCGAATCGGCTTGCCGGAAGCGATCGAAAATATGGGGCAAAATTTCGGGCGGAATTCCGCAACCGGTGTCGGTGACAATAATCTCGACATGAGAGTTGATGCGTTCGAGCCTGATTTGCACGCGCCCGCCCTTGGGCGTGAATTTAACGGCGTTCGAGAGCAGATTCCAGACGACTTGCTGGATGCGGTTCGGATCGCCCGAAATCATGCTGCTGCCGGAATCGAGAACCCTTTGCAGACGAATTCCTTTCGCCTCCGCCGCCGGCAGAACCGCTTCGACCGCCGCTTCAATTACCGGGGCGAGCTCGATCGGGCGCGCCTCGAGTCTCAACTTCCCGGAAATGATGCGCGAGACGTCTAAAATGTCCTCGATAAGCTGTGCCTGGACTCGCGCGTTGCGATGAATGGTATCCAGGGCGCTCCGCTGAGTTTCTTCGCCGAGCCTGCTGTCGGTCATCATTTTCGACCAGCCTAAAATGGCGTTCAAAGGCGTGCGCAGCTCGTGCGAAAGCGTCGCGAGAAATTCGTCCTTTGCGCGGTTGGCTTCTTCGGCATCTTTGCGCGCCCTGACCTGTTCGGAAATGTCCACGCCGTGGACAAAAATTCCCGATACCATGCCGTCAGCGTCAAAAACCGGCTGGAATACGAAATCGACGAAACGCTGTTCGGGCGGTACATCCGGCTCTCGCTGAATGTATACCGGAAGCTCGCGTCCGGTAAAAGCTTCGCCCGTGCGAAACACATTATCGAGTATCTCGAAAAATCCCTGCCCTTCAATTTCCGGGAGCGCCCGGCGAACCGGTTTTCCGATCACGTCGCGGTGACCGATCAGCTGCATATAAGCCGGATTCGTCAGCTCGAAGATGTGATCCGGACCGTTCAGCACGGCAACAAAAGCCGGCGCCTTGGAGAAAAGGTAATCCAGTTTCGCCCTTTCCGCCTCGAGCTGCTTAAGAAATCGCTCCCGTTCCTGTTCAGCCATGATGCGCTTGGTGATGTCGTTAAAGAGAACGGCGATTTTTTTGCTTCCGGATCCGCCCAGCGGGAACGCGTAAACGTCGAACCAGCGGTTTAAGGCTTCCGAGACTTCCACGAATCTGGCGGGGTCGCCCGTCGAGACGATGCTGCCGTATATCTCGAACCAGCGCTCTTCGATACCGGGAGTGATCTCGCGAATAGTTTTCCCCACGGCGTTAGAGAGTCCGTTATGTTTTTCGAAGGCGGGGTTCACTTCCAGGAATTTCCAGTTTACCGCTTTGCCCGTTTCGTCGAAGATCAATTCGATAACGCAGAATCCTTCATCGATCGAGTTGAAAAGCCTTTGATAGCGCTCTTCACTGGTCAGCAGTTTTCTTTCCGTTTGTTTGATCTGAGTAATTTCGCGGGCGATCTTCGAGGCTCCGACGATCTTCCCGTCAGGACCTTTGATGGGCGAGATGGTCAAGGAAATATCAATGAGCGAACCGTCCTTTCTCCGCCGGATCGTTTCGAAATGCTCAACGCGCTCGCCCTTCCGGATTCTTTCAAGTATTGCCGGCTCTTCGTTGTGGTGGTCGGGCGGGATCAGAATGAGAACGGGCTTCCCGATCACTTCTTCCGCCTGATATCCGAATATCCTTTCGGCGCTCTTATTCCAGCTTGTAATCGTCCCGTCAAGGTTTTTACTAATGATGGCATCTTCCGCCGATTCGATTATAGCCGTCAGCCAATAGGGCGCTAAATCTTCGTTAAAGCCCGCTCTTAAGAATTCACTCTTACCCGTTTTGTTTTTTTCCTTCCCTCGTTCTTGTGGCATTATCGTATGTATTGTCTTAATCGTTCGTAAATACACTGAAAGTAAATATTATCAAACAGAAATCAATTAAAAATCGCGCTCCTCCCTCGCAAACTGATCAAATAAGGGCGAGAAGGACAATAAATTCAATTGAATCGTAAGGTTATTTAAAAACTGCTTAAGTAACATAAGCCGATCATATAACCGTCTTATACAAAGAAACTACTCATTATTACTCCAATTAGCCAAATTGGCGATAACAACAAGCAGCTCCTCCGGTTCGATCGGTTTGGCTAAATGAACCTGAAATCCCGCCTTTAAAACCTTTAATCTCTCGGCTTGTCCGACATGCCCGGTTAATGCTATCGCGGGAATTTTTCGTTTTCGTTTTTCATTAAAAGCATTTAGTTTCTTAATGAGTGAAAATCCGTTTTCTCCGGGCATTTCGATGTCGCTGATTACCAGATCGGGCTTCAACGACTCGATTTTCTCGAAGGCTTCGGCGACTGAAGCCGCGGTGATTGGCTTTGCTTTGTAAAGTGATAAAATAGTCGTCATTAAATAACGCCCGTCCACATCATCGTCGACGACAAGGACGTTTAAGCCTTCCAGGTCAGAGTGGTTATTTGAGGTTTCGTCCGTTTTGCCTGCCCACAGCTCTTCACCGGCGACGTTTTCATTTCGGTGAACGATCGTCACCGGCAAGCAAACCGTAAACGTCGCGCCCATATTTTCGCCCGGGCTTTCCGCCTTGATCGTGCCGCCGTGAAGTTCCAGGATGTTGCGCGTGATCGCCATACCCAACCCCAAACCGCCCTCTCGTGTTGTGGCGGCGTTATCCGCCTGCCGGAAGCGTTCGAAAACGTACGGCAGAAAATCCGCTTTGATACCCTGACCGGTATCGCTGATGCTCACTTCAACGCTCGAATTGACGCGCCCGAGTCTGATCTGCACACGACCGTATTTCGGCGTGAACTTGATGGCGTTGGAAAGCAAATTCCAAAAAACCTGCTGCAGTCGCGCCGCGTCGCCCGAAACGTAAGCATCCGATTCGAGAATAACTTCCAGGCGGATGTGCTTGGCTTCCGCCGCCGGGGTGATAACCTCGATCGCTCTCGAAATAATTTCTCCGAGTTCGATCTGCCGGACTTCGATCTTCATTTTGCCGCTGATAATGCGCGATAAATCCAAAAGGTCTTCGATCAGCCGGGACTGGATGCGGGCGCTCCGCTCGATGGCTTCAACGCCGCGCCGGCAATAGTCATCGATACTTCTATTCTTTATCATCTGTGCCCAGCCGGTGATCGCGTTGAGCGGCGTGCGCAGCTCATGCGAAACGACAGAAAAAAATTCGTCCTTGGCGCGCGTCGCGGCTTCGGCTTCGCGTTTCGCCCGCAGAATTTCGTCCTCGTACTGGCTGCGCTGGCGCATCGCGACGAAAATACTGTCGTTGAAGGTTTGCCCGTCGCGCTCCTGCCGCACGGCATTAACCAGCACAGGAATCGTTTCGCCCGTGCGCGGGCGAAGATCCAGATAGATTTCCTCCACACTGCCCTTGATCTTTAATAACGGGAAAAAATGGGTTTGGTAGAAAATGCGTCCGGCGACGGAAAAGATTTTTTCGACGTGAAGCCGGAGCAATTCATCGCGCTCGTATCCGAGCAGGTCGAGCAGCTTGTCGTTAACTTCGACGATCTTACCGTCATCCCTGAACACCAGAAATCCGCACGGGGCATTTTTTAATAATCTGTCTATAAGAAACGCTCCTTATTTATTATTTTAATAAGTCCCTAAATATTCTTTGATAACTTTGATGGTTTCCTGCGGATGACTCATATGCGGGCAGTGTCCGCTGGCTTCAAGCAAATGCAGGCGGCTGTTCGGCATTTTCCGGTGCATGAATTCACCGACCGAAACGGGCGCGATGGCGTCATCCGTCACCTGCACGATCAGCGACGGCGTTTTCACTTTTTCCAGATCCCCACGATTGTCGGCAAAAAACGTCGCTTCGGCAAAGCAGCGCGCGATCCTGGGATCGGTCGAGCAGAAGCTTTCTTCGAGTTCGGCTCCGAGTTCCGGGCGATCCGGGTTTTTCATAATCACGGGCGCGAGGAAATTTGCCCAGCCGATGTAATTTTTGTCCATCATATCGAGCAGACCGACGATATCTTCGCGTTCGAAACCGCCCGTATAATCGGGCGGATGATTGATGTAACACGGTGAGGGTCCGATCTGAATGAGGCTTTGGAAAAGTTCCGGTCTTTCGATCGCGGCGAGTGAACCAACCATGCCGCTGACGGAGTGCCCGATAAAAATCGCGTCCGACAAAGCGAGCGCGTCGCAGATTTCGATGACGTCCTTAGCGTAGCCGTCCAATTTGTCGTAACGCGCCGGATTGAAAGCCGTCAGATCCGATTTTCCCGAACCGACGTAATCGAACAGGACGATCTTGAAATCCGGCTCAAAACCCGGGGTCAGAAATCGCCACATATTCTGATCGCAGCCGAAGCCGTGCGCGAATATCACCGGCTGGCTGCCTTGCCCGAAGATCTTAACGTTGTTCCGCGTTAGTATTTTATTAGTCATTTCACCCCTTGTTGATTATGAAGCTGAGCTGCAGATACATACTAACACTTAAATCTCTGTTCACCGAACAGAACCTGTTGCCTTGAGCCTCTTAAAAACACCTTCTGTTTACAGAAAAGGGAGGCTTCTAAAGCCGGTTGCGAATCGATTGGCAATGTAGCCCAATTAATAACCTTTTAAAGAATTGAGACTTAAATCCTTTCTGCAAGCTTTGCCACCTCATTAATAAAACCAAACGGTTCGATAGGTTTCGAGATGTGGATCTGAAAACCGGCTTCCAGTGCTTTAATACGGTCTTCATTTCTGGCATAAGCCGTCAGCGCAACGGCATGCACGGCGCCGCCCTGCTCGACCGGTAAAGCTCTTATTTTTTTGATCAATGAGTATCCATCTTCTTCCGGCATCCCGATATCGCTGATTACCAGATCAAATCTTTGTCGTCTGAATAGATCGTATGCCTCGGAGGCAGAGCGCACCGCAGTAACTGTGGCGCCGCAATTGCTTAAAACAAAACTCAACAATTCGCACGAATCGTCCTCGTCCTCAACGATCAAGATCCGTAAGCCGGCAAGTTTTTCCGAACCATCCAAAACTTTATCCGGTTGCGGTTTAAGAGCTGAAGCCCCATTTACCCCCGCCGGCTGTTTTTCTTCAGCCAAAACCGGGAGATTAACGGTAAATGACGCGCCTTTTCCCGTTCTATTGTTCTCCGCCCGAACGGTTCCGCCATGCATTTCGACCAGCTGGCGAACGATCGACAACCCCAAACCGAGACCGCCGTGTCGCCGCGTCGTTGAGCCGTCGAGTTGTCGAAACCGGTCGAAGACAAAGGGCAAAAAATCTTCTTCGATTCCGATTCCGCTATCGGTCACAACAATTTCAACGGACGTACCGGCGCCCCGCAAGCCTATTTGAATATCGCCGCCTTCCGGGGTGAATTTAACTGCGTTTGAAAGCAGATTCCAGATAACTTGCTGCAAGCGCCCGGCGTCGCCCTGAATGAATCCAGTTTGCGCATCAATAAAATGCTTTAAACGCATTCCCTTGGCTTCCATCGCGGGACGCAGTGATTCGGCGGCGGCGGCGATGACATCTCTCAGATCGACCGGACGAATGACCAGCCCGAGCTTCCCGGTAATGATGCGGGAGATGTCGAGAACATCCTCTATCAGCTGATTCTGCACACGGGCATTGCGTTCGATGGTCACCAGCGCCCGCTCCTTCGCTGTTTCATCGAGACTGCCGTTTTGGAGCATCTGCGACCAGCCCAAAATAGAATTAAGCGGCGTGCGCAGTTCGTGCGAGAGCGTCGCCAGGAATTCATCCTTCATACGGTTAGCGGCTTCCGCTTCGCGGCGGAGATTTTTTTCTCTCTCGTAACGCCGCGCCCGTTCGATCGCCTGCGCGCATTGCTGCGCGAGCGCCGACATAAATGCCCGATCATCGTCGCTAAAGTACTGCGGCGAGGGAAAACTCAAACCAAGCGCCCCGAGAATGCGTCCTTCGATAATCAGCGGGAAAGCCGCCAATCCGCGGCTCCCGGTGACGGATGAAAGCGAACCGAGCAATGGGAAGCGGTCGAGAACATCGTCGAACGATTCGATGATGACCGGATTTCCGCTGCGGACAGCTTCGGCAATCGGAACATTTTGATCGATCGAAAACCGCTGCCACTTTTCCAATACCGCTTCCGGAAAATTAACCGCGCCGACCATTTCGAGTTCGCGGGTCGTGCCGTTCAGCAAAACGACCGTTCCGGCATGCGCGCCGAGCGAAATGATCGCCTGCTCGATTACCGATTCCGCCACCTCAGATGGTGATATCACTTTCGATAGTGATTCTGAAACAGATTGCAGCCGTTTAAGAAAATTCGAGTTGCGCTCGGCAGCCATCCGGCTTTCATGTTCGGCTTGATAGAGCCGCGCGTTGTCGACCGCGAGCGCCGCGCGGTTTGCCAGATCCTCGGCTAATGCTAAATCTTCCGGCGTATGGCAGCACTCTGATTCGGAATTGACGAATGTCAGCACGCCCAAAACCTTCTCGCGCGTCTTGAGGGGGACAAGCATCACCGAGCGAAAGCCGACCCGCCGCAGTATTTCCAGATGCTCCGCGTCGCGCGCGCCCTGCACGAGCATCTCATCGGGAATATCGGGGTAAAATTCGGATTTACCGGTGCGGTAAACATTGTAAAGACCTTGCGGATCATCGGGGGTTGGCGGGTAACGGTCATAAATTTCCTGCGCCCAGACGACTTTCGCCGGATCGACATGCGCCACCGCCAGTCGTTGAAGCGTGCCGTCCTCTTTCGCGATATCGACGGCGCACCAATCCGCGAAATGCGGCACGGCGAGGTTGGTGACCGCCGCAAGCGTCGTTTCGTAATCGAGCGATGAGGCGAGCGTGGTGCTCGCTTCAGCAAGGAACCGCTCGTTGTCTTCCTTTCTTTTGCGCTCGGTGATGTCCATCGTCACGCCGCGCATCCCGATCGGGTTTCCCGTCTCGTCGAAGATGGCGACCGATTGGGACTCGACCCAGATGACTCTGCCGTCCTTGGCGATCCAACGGAAACGGCTCGTGCCCGTGTCGCGGCTGGCAAAATTTTCCGCCGCCTTGCGGGCTGCCGCTTCCTTGTCGTCCGGATGAACGATGGAAAGCCAGAAATTGGGCGTCGAGAGCCATTCTTCAATACCGTATCCAACCATTTTTTCAACGTAATCGCTGACAAAATCAATGCGCTGCGTTGCGGCGTCGGGCTTGCCCCAGGCTTCCCAGACGATGCCCGGAACGCTCGAAACCAATTCTTGAAGGCGCTGCCTTTGTTTTTCAACCTGAAACGCCAGCTCCTGTTTTTCCTTCTCGATCCGCTTGCGCTCGCTTAAGTCGCGCGCCACACAGACGTGAAGTCCGGGCATAAAGTTCGCCCTTGAGCTCCATGTCAGCTCAACTATCGTGCCGTCACCCGCGCGCATCGGGAAATCGCCCGTAAAAAAACCTTTTTCCTGCAGTGAGATAAATGCCTTTCTGGCATCTTCCACTCTTTCCGGCAGCATGTGTTCACTGAAATGCGAACCCATCAGTTTTTCGCGCGGCGTCTTCAGGATCCGACACAGACTCTCGTTGACGTCGATGTATTTCCCGTTGCCGTCAACGATCATGATCCCGTCGAGGCTGGTTTCGAAAAGCAGCCGGTAGCGCGATTCGCTGTCTTTTAATTTTTCTTCGGCACTCATCTGGTTGGTAATGTCCTCGTGCACGAGAACGACTTCCTGAACTTCTCCGGCAGCGTCTTTAATCGGGTAAATGACGGCTCTCGTCCACCTCACCGGCTCGGCGTGTGAACTAAGATCGGGAATCGTTTCATTCGGGTCATACCGAATCGGCGGAATTTCCGCGAACTCGCCGGCGAATGCGCGCTTAATGTATTTCATGACGCCGCGCCTTTCGAGCTGCTCGTCTTCGAGCATATTGTAGCCTTTAAGTTGTTCGAGCGTTGCGCCCCACAATTTCTCCCAGGCTTTATTTACGCGGACGGTAAATCCGTCCGGCGACATTATTTGAATGCTGAAAGGAGATTGATCGACTATTGCAAAAAAGCGATCTTCAAAAAGAGATTGCGGCACAAAATCTATGTCAGGCATAAAACATGAAACGCTCCGGTCTTAAAAGTTTAAATTCCTAAGTTAATAATAGTATAAAAATCAGGAAATCAGCTTCCGGAACGATCCGCTGCAGAAAAATTTGTATCTTTATCGTGTCGATCGAGCAGGATTTGATGCGACGATTTGCTTTCCGGCGGTTTCGCTTCCTCAATCTGTTTATCTTTAATTGACTTCCAAATTAATTTCTTCGTTCATAAAATTCTTCCCGCTTGTGCGCCGGCGGCAACGATCTCCGCCGCACCATGAGTTTTATATTGTTTTTACCGGGTCGAAACTCGACCGGTAAAGTGCGTGCCGCCCGTGAACATTTTTATCGGGGCTTCGAATTTTTCCGCGTCCGATTTTGAAATACGCGTCGTCGGAACGTATTTCCGGCGGGTTATTTTTTCGAATTTCGGCGGCGCGTTCCAACCACAGTTTCCCGGTTGCCGCGTTCTTTTCGGAGCAGGAGTAATACAATCTCCCGCAACGCCGCGTGATGTGAGACAATTTTGTATTGTTTATGATATAAATTTTCGAGAATATATTTGATAAGATAAAAAAGGGATTAACAATTCCCACTAAAACCATCAACAGACAATGCGGGATGAAAGAAAAAACCAAGGCTCAATACGATAACGATTATTATCGCAAACAACTCCAAGCGATTTCCAGCAACGCGACGCTCGCGCTTTTTATCATGAATGAAGCGCAGCGCTGCGTTTTTATGAATCCGGCGGCGGAAAAGCTGACCGGATTTACGCTTGCCGAAATTGCCGATAAGCCGCTCCATGATTACGTTCACCGGCTGCGACCGGACGGAACGCATTACCCGATCGAAGAATGTCCGATTGACCGCGTTTTTCCCGAAAATAACCAGGAACAGGGCGAGGAAATTTTTGTTCACAAAGACGGCTCGTTTTACCCGGTCGCTTTTACTGCGAGTCCGATCCGCGAAGACGGCAAAACAATCGGGACGATTCTCGAAGTTCGCGACATTTCCGAGGATAAACGCGATAAGGAAATTTTGCTCGAGCGGGAACGACTGGCGCGTTTGACTTCCGAAGTCAGCCTCGCGCTCGTGCAGAGCGTTTCGCTCCCGCAAATTCTTCACACCTGCTGCGAGTCGGTCGTCAAATATCTGGGTGCCGCTTTTGCCCGCGTCTGGACTTTCGATAAAACGGAAAATGTTCTGAACCTGCA
>JALHNX010000215.1 GCA_022843305.1 Pyrinomonadaceae bacterium
TAATACCTATTGCACATCACCAAATGCTAAGAGTTGTAATAGGAGTTATAAAACATAAAAATAAGTTTCTATTGACTAAACGAAAAACGAAAGAAAAAGAGCTAGTTTGGGGATTTCCGGCTGGGATTGTTAAGCCTGAAGATGATATTTCTGAAAAACTTATTGATGAATGTTTCTCAGAAACAAATATTCAAATCCAGCCCGTTTTGGATTTAGGAAGTAGAACGCACCCAGACACCGGTGTTTTAGCGACCTATTGGCTTTGTGATTATGTATCTGGAACTATTATGAACAAAGATCCAAAAGAATTAGATGAGGTAAAGTGGTTAACGGGTGAAGAAGCATTAAGCAAAATAACTTCTGATGTCTATTCACCTTTAAAATCTTTATTACTAAACTCAATAAAATAAAATCATGAAACGAATTTCAGTTGCAATTGTAGATAAAAACAAAACTATTTTATTAGTCAGAAGGAAGAAAAAAGAGGGTAACCTACAATGGCAATTTCCTGCGGGCGAAATTGAAAATGAAGAAACAACTGATAGCACCGCAGTTAGAGAAGTTTTTGAAGAAACCGATGTTGTTTGTTTGCCATTAAAAAAGCTTGGCGAGCGCGTTCACCCTGATAGCCAAGTTGAAATACATTATTGGTTAACTAAATACATCACTGGTGAAGCAAAGGTTAAAGACAATTTAGAATTAGATGCCTGCAAATGGTGCAATCCAGATGAAATTAGAAAATTAATTACATCAGATTTGTTTGAAGGTGTTAAAAACTATCTTGTATCGTTGGAACAATCGTAGCATTTAACTGCGTAATTACAGCACAAAATTATACATTTAGCGACAAAATAATCGATTTTAAAAATATAATACAAACCCGAATAAATGGGTCAGATTGCGCGAAAGCGGCGGAAAAAGAGGGTGTAAGAAATTTTGTGTTTTTCCGTTTTGTCCACCAAATTCAATTTCCACTAAATTCTTGATAATAGGGGATTTGGGCGGACAAGGTAAAAATCAAAAAATTGAGTTTACACAGAAAATCTGACACGCCCAACCGCCGCAAGAAAATCTGTTTTGCGATGGAAGTCGGACATGGAAACTTTGACCAAAACTGCTTGAATTTTCGGTTATTTTACAAAGAATCGTCGTGCGGCATTTCCTTGAGGGCAAGCCGTTCGACGATTTTTCCGTTTTCGAGATGTTCTTCGATGATTTCCGGCACGTCTTCGGCACGAACCTGGGCATACCAGATGCCTTCCGGGTAAACCAGAACCGCCGCGCCAATCGAACAAAAACCCATCGAACCGCAATCGGTCAAAAGAATCGTGCCTTCGGGATTTCTGCCTTTCGACGCTTTGCCGTAACGAAGATTTTTCTCTTCGAGCTGCTCTTCAAAAGCCTTTTTGACTGCCGCCGAACCGACCGCCGAGCAGGATTTTCCGTTGCAGACGAAAACGTGGCGTTTGATCGGCGCGGTTGCGACGGGCGCGAGTTTTTCGAGTTTTTCGCGGTCTTCGATAAATTTTATTTCGCTCATAATCTTAAGTCCGAACCGTCTGCATTAGCGGACGGTTAATCGTCATAATCTAACCTACTCAATAAATTTTACAATATCAAACATAAACCGTCCGCTAACGCAGACGGTTCTGATCTTTCTGCTATCAGAAATTTTTCTAAAAGAGATTTTCGCTTATGGTTTGTGCTACCATTTCGCTTATTGGATAATGTATATTGATAGATTGGTTTGCAGAGTCTTGAGTCGGAAAACAAAAACTCAGGACTCAGGACTCAGGACTCAAGACTCAGTTAGGCAAGAATGGCAGCAGGTATTATCATTCACATCTCGGTCGGCACGGAAAGACGCACGGAATATTTTTCCGAGGAGCGGTTAAGCCTTGGCACGAGCGAAGAAAATGATATACAGATTCATTCAAATTCTTTAGAACCGAGCGAAACGTGGTTTGAACTCGAACTCAGCGAAGGCGATTACCGGATCGTCAATCTCAATAAATCGTTAAAATTAACCTATAACAACAATCAACCCGTGCGCCGCTATATCGCCATTCAGGACGGCGATAAAATTTCGGTGGATTTAACGGATATTGTTTTTTCGTTTTTCACGCTCGCCTCGAAATCCGCGCTGATTACGACGCACCGCGACACGCATGTTGCGCAGTTTATCGAAGAAGCCGCGCTCGAATCGGCAATTTCGCCGAAACGCGACGACGCGAAAGCATTTTTGCGCGAATTCGTCCGCGAGCTTTCGCGTGAGATCAGTTGGGCAACCAAATTGATCGTTCTCGTGCTGGCAATTTCGTTTATCAGCGGAATTTTGTATCTCGGATTTGCCTTTAACAAAGAGCTTCAGCAGGCGCGTCAGCAAACCGAACAGCAAAACGAGGTTGTCCGCAAGCTCGAAGAAAAACTCAATCAAACCAGCGACCAGATCGGCAATATCAAACAGAGCAATCAGCAGGTGATTGATATTTTTTCGCTCGCGCCGCGTCTGCGTTCCGATTACGGCAACGGCATTTGTCTGATCGTCGGGGTTTACGATCTGGTCAGCAAAACAAACGGCAAAACTCTGCGTTATCCCGACCCGCAGGCGGCGGTTCAGCCCGACCCGTATGAACCGATGCCTTCCCCGCAGGAAGATCAAGTGCCTGAACAAGTTCCGCAGATGGGTTTGACGACCGAAGGCAGCGGAACGCCGATCGAATACGATTTTATCGGCACGGGGTTTCACGTCGGCGGCGGTTATATCATCACGAACCGCCACGTTCTACAGCCGTGGGGCGAAGACGAGCTGGTCAAACAAATGATGAGCAATTCGAACGGGCGCGCGCGGATCAAGCGTCTGGTGATTTATTTTCCCAACATTCCCCAGCCGTTTACTTTGCGGGTCAGACAAACCGGCGGTCGCGAAGATTTAGCGGTCGCCTCGATTGATGCGGCTTCCCTTTCGCCCGATATTCCGGTTTTGCCGCTCGATTCGGGCTTGGACGCGGCAGCAGTCGGTAAAACGGTCGTTTCGATGGGTTATCCGAACGGTCCCGACCGGCTTTTGGCGATGGTTGACGATGCCGAAGCGAAATCAATCAACGCGCGTTTCGGCGGTTCGCGGCAGGCTTTGATAACTTTTCTCGCGCAAAACCGAAAAATCGTGCCGCTCACGACGCAAGGCTCGATTACCGATTTAGATCAACGGCGTATCGTCCACGATGCGAAAACGGCGGAAGGCGGTTCGGGCGCACCGCTTTTCGGTCAGACGGGCAAAGTCATCGGTGTTAATTTCGGCGTTTTTACCAATAGCAACGCGGCGAATATGGCGGTTCCGATTCGTTTCGCCGTTGAACTTCTCCGCCAAGCCGGCTGGAAATCACCCGAAGAACTGCAAGCCGCCGCACAAAAGCAAACCACTGCAACAAATCCGAACACAAATTCAAACACGGCGGTCGCTGATAAAAAATAAAATCCTGCGATAAAAAAGCGAAACGCCGTCTAGATTGACGGCGTTTCATTTTCCTAAACAATCATTAACAATTTAGTGAGTATTATAGTTCGCCGGCGGGTAATCGCCCAGCGCGCCGAACGGGACGGCGAAAATGCCGAAAGTTGTGCCTCGCACATAGAAAGCGGGACCGACCGGCGTGGTGCTTGATCGCCAGACAGCAAAATCCGTCTTGCCGTCGCCGTCGTAATCGCCCTGCACCGGAAAATCGGTCGCCGAATTACCGAACATAGTTGGTGTGCCGGAATAAACTCCGGTCGAACTCGGCAAGACAAACCAATGAAATTGTCCGGCGACGCTTCGAACAACACAAATATCGGTCTTCCCGTCGCCGTCATAATCACCCGGCACAACGCGGTCGGTCGGGTATCCGAAACGAACCGAGGCAAATCCGGCGGTCGTTTGAAGCATCCAGAAACGCGCGCGGCTGTTGCCGTCGTTGCGCTGGATGACGAAATCGGCGCGTCCGTCGCCGTCGTAATCGCCCGGCGACGAGAAATCGCCGTTTTGCCCCCACGGAACATACGTCACGTTACCGGCTGGATTATTTAATGAGCCGCGATTAAACCAGGTGCTTTGCTGTCCCGAAGACGTGCCTGCGCGATAAACCGCCGGATCGGATTTACCGTCGCCGTCGTAATCGGCGGGAAGAAAGTAATCCGTAGAAATGCCCCAGGCGGAACCATAAGTCGTCGTCGTGCCGTTCAGGTTGATAAACCACGTAATCTGACCGCCCGCACCTCCGCCCGTATTGCGGACGAGCGCAAAATCGGTTTTGCCGTCGCCGTTGAAATCCACCACGTTCTGCGAAGGAACAATGTCTGACGCGGGCGTGTAACTGAAGGTGTCTATCCCGATGTAATCAGACCTTGGACCCGACGGTCCGCCGTTCACGACAAAATATCTGAAGGCAATACGTCCGTCGGTCGGCGTTGCGATTCCCGACAAGATAATCGCATATTCTCTCCATTGTCCCGGATAACCGGACGCATTATAATTCGGGTTAATATCTAAAAGAAGTGTCGCAAAATCGCCGATATCCGTGGCGCTCGTTCCGACGTTCGTACTCGCGCCCGCCAACGAAAGACGCACCTGCAAACGGTCGGCAAACGTCGAAGTTATCGGCTGCCGCGTCCAGAATTTAATCACATCGCGTTCGTAAATGTTCTTTGCGGCGAAATCAACCAGTTGCTGATTGTGTTGTTTCCGGTCGTGTTGTTGAAATCTGCCGCGATGTAAGAATTTGCCGCGCCGGAATGCGCCGGAAATCTCGCCGTATCTCCCTGAAACCATCCGGTCGAACCGACCGGCGAGCTGTTATTCTGCGTCGTCCAGCCCGGAACCGGCACAACGGCAAAATCTTCACTAAAGGCTTGCGCCCTGATATTGCTCGCGCCAAAGGCAAACAATAATCCGAAAACCGCCGTCAAAGCCACCGCAGTTTTGCTCCGAAAGGATTGTAAACACCCAATTTGATTAATAAATAACATAACCTCGCTTTTCCTCTTCAAAAATTCTGTAGCACTGGTTTCTTTAATTTTTTATGGCTCTTTCGACCGAAATTTTTGCTTTCATAATGAAGTGCATATAACCGTGGAAAAATCGGACATTTATTTTGATAAAACTATTTTTCGTTTGATTTTCGGTTTGGCGGGTGTCCGTGTTTAGTTACAAATCCTGCATTTATTTATGCGCGAAAGCGAAAAGATAATCCACGATGCGACGGAAATTTTGTGTGATTGGTGTGGAGGCGGTCAAGGCGCGTCGCTTTTCGGTCAAACAGGCAAAGTCATCGGCGTAAATTCCGGCGTTTTCACCGATAGCAACGCAGCAAATAACGCCGCCAATTCAAATACGCCGGTTGCCGAGAAGAAATAAAGGCGGATTGGACAATTTGATAAATCCCTCCAATCCTGTTTAAATAAACTCTTTATGGAAAATCTCGTTTTTTCAAATATGCTTCACCGTCCGGCGCGCACCGTGGTCAGCGTTCTGGGCATCGCGGTCGGCGTTCTGCTGATCGTTTTCACGGTCGGACTTTCAAACGGCACAATGCGCGAACGCGGCAAGCGCGAGGCGAATGTCGGCGCGGAAATCTTCTTTCGCGCAGGCGGCTCGATCGGTATGAGCGGCGGCGAAGCCTTGAATCTGCCCGCGCCGCTGAAAACCGAAATCGAACGGAGCGAAGGCGTGCAGACGGCGGTTATGCTCGCGCAAAATTCGGTCGCGGCAGACGATAACAATACGGGCAACCGTCTGATTGACGGCGTGAATTTCGACGAATACGCAACGGTCGCGGGATTGAATATCATCGAAGGTCGCGCCATTACGAACGCGGACAACGAAGCGATTGTTGATACGGGTTTCCAGAAACAAAAAAAATTCAAGATCGGCGATAAAATAAAACTCTGGGAACGCGAATTTACGATTGTCGGAACGTATGAACCGGCAGCCGGACCGCGCGTCAAAATTCCGCTCAACGTTATGCAGGCGCAGCTCGGCGGCGAGGGCAAAGTTTCGGCATTTCTCATTAAGATCAAACCGGGAACAAAACCCGAAGAAGTTGCCGAAAATCTGCAAAACAAGTTTCCGAACAATCAGATTCTGCTCACCTCGCAAATTCCAGAACTTTATATGCAGGGCATTCCCGCGCTCAACGTCTTTCTGAACGTGATTATCGGGGTCGCGGCGGTCATTTCGGCGCTCGTCATTCTGCTGACAATGTACACGACCGTCACCGAACGAACGCGGCAGATCGGAATTATGAAATCTTTGGGCATGAGCAATCTGCAAATCGGCTGGACAATCACGCAGGAAGCGCTGCTGCTCAGCTTTTTAGGCATCGTCAGCGGCGTGGTTTTGACGGTAATTTTGCGGTATCTTTTGACCAGAGTGACAACGCTTGAAGTTGAAATCAGCCCGCTTGTTTTGGCGATTACCACAGTGGTCGGCTTAATCGGCGGCGTTCTCGGCGCGCTTTATCCCGCGATCAAAGCCGCGCGGCTCGACGCGGTCGAGGCTCTCAGCTACGAATAATTTTACGCCTCGCCGGAATTTTTCTTTTTGATTTTTTTCAGCTAAAAATAAAACCGCGAAACAACAAATATCAAGCGTTGTTTCGCGGTTTTATTTTGGTTTAAGCCCGATTATTTCTTCGATTTCGGAGCGGGTGTTGCCGCCGGTGTCGGAGTCGGCTGCGGAGTCGGCAGCGCGGGCATCTGGTCAGAACTGTAGCGCGGCAAAAGCTCGTCGCGCATTGCCAGAACGTAAACCGCCGAAGCGATGATGACCGCCGATTTCTTCACGTCGTCCTCGATGATTCGCTCGTAGGTATCGAGATTTGTATGCCACGTATGCGAACCGTATTCAATCGGGTCTTGCAGAACGCCGATTCCGGGAAGCCCCGACTGATTAAACGATGTGTGGTCTGAACCGCCGAGTCCGCGGCTTTTTGTGCTGATAACGCCCATAAAACCGAATTCTTCGTAAGATTTCAAGGCTTCGCGCAGAACGGTCGCGGCTTCGGGCGGACCGAAAATACTCATTCCGCGCGCTTTGCCCGTTCCCGAATCAATGTTGAAATAACCGCCGAATTTTTCGTAACCCGGCAGCGGATTTTCAAACGAGCCGAAATGCTGTTTGACGTAAGCCTGCGAACCTAAAAGCCCCTGTTCTTCGCCCGACCAGAGCGCGACGCGAATCGTTCTTCTGGGTTTTACGCCGAGCGTTTTCAAAATCCGTGCGGCTTCCATCATAATCGCACAGCCGACCGCGTTGTCGGTCGCGCCGGTTGCCGCATGCCACGAATCGAGGTGTCCGCCGAGCATAATCACTTCGTCTTTTTTGTCCGTTCCCGTGATTTCGCCGACTGTGTTGTAGGAAGTCGTGCCTTCGGGAATGACACGGTTTTTGATGTCGAATTCGAGCGAAACCGCGTTGCCGTTTTCCATCAGACGCGAAATCCGTCCGAAATCTTCGTTGCGCATAACGACCGTCGGAACGGTTTTCGTAACATCGAAACTGCGATTGTTAAAAGCGCGAATCTGCCCGTGTTCGCGTCCGGCATCGTTGATTCTCACCACCGCTTTGTTGTCAAGCAAAAATTTGTCAAGCTGTTCAGTAACCTGCTGAACCGTCAGACGGTCGGGCTGTGCGGGCGGCAGCTGAAATCCGGGTGTCGGCTGAGGTGTCGCGTTCGGGTCGAAACGCCGTTTGACGACCTCGTCGTTTAAACGCTTCGGATTCGGATTGATATTGACGGGAATGACCGCCGGTTTGCCAATCAAAACCATTTTGCCTTTGACCTGCGATTTAACGCTTTCAAAATACGCCGTCAGTTCAGCCTGCGTCGGCGGAAGCTGCGCGAGCGGAATATTCGAGGGCGGCAGATTCGGGTCTCTCGGCGCGGGCGTGGTCGGAATCAAAAGCTGAAAAGTCTGTCCTTTAACCGCTTTTTTCGTTCCCGGCGTCCACGCGAGAACCTCGAAAACGAGCGAATCCTGCACGGGCGCGGTGATAAAACCCGAAGCGCGTTCGTTGACCCAGCCCGGATGACCGAAATCCCACGGTTCGAGTTTGGCGTTCTCGAATCCCCATTTCGTCATTTCCGCGACCGCCCAGTTCCCTGCCGCCTTCAGATTCGGCGAACCGGTCAGGCGCGGTCCGTAAACGTCCGTGAAAAAATGAATCGTCCGCATAATTTGCGAATTATCCATTCCTTCTTTGCGGATTCGGGAAAAAACATCCGCCTGATCAGCGACGGTTTGCGCTTGAAGTGCCGAAACGCTTTGAAATATAAGACAAAATAGCAATAACAAAACCGTTGTAGTTTTTTTCATAATGTTCATTTGTAAAATGTTAAAAACGGCACAGAGTTCCTGCCGCTTTATAAGTCGTTTGTCGAACTTATTCTAAAGACGGATTTTGCGGGAAAAGAGTTTCAGAATTTGTTGATAGTTGATAGTTGATAGTAAAATTCCACTTTCCACTTTCAACTATCCACTTTATTTATTTTTTCTCGCTCAGAAACCTGAAATTTTGCGGCACGAACTCGATGGAAACGATCTCGCCCGCTATCTTTGATTTTTCATTTGCCAGCGGGCGATAGGTGACGACCGATAAATTTTCCTTCTGCATTGTGCCGCAGCCGAAATCCGCATTCACCAGTGCCGGCTCGAACGAAATCAGCGTCAGCGTTTCCAAAGAATTGCTTTTCAGCTGTAAAACCTGATTTTCGGTTTTGACGGAAATGATTATCCTGTCCGGCTGGCATTCAATTTTCGTGACGTAACCGAGCAGTCTTTTTTCGTTGTTTCGCGGAGCGCGCAGCGTTGCATTCAGCGATTCGAGCATCGCTTTTTCGCGCCGCCGCGCAATTTCCTCGTCGCTCATCGGTTCATCGGTAACTTCTTCGGGGTCGGGACGCTTTTTGTAATTTTTAATGTATTCGAACTGCGCTTCGAGCGAATTTATCATTCGCACCGAATTTTCGGCGTAAATCCTTAAATTCTCGGTCGAAGCCGTCTGCCCGATTTTCTGCGCCAGAAAACGCGCCGCCGCAAAATCGTCCTTGCGCATATAAAGCTCGGCAAGGCGAATCGAATACCACTGATTTCCGGGCGCGATTGCCAACGCTTTTTTAATCATCCCGACCGATTCGTCAATTTCCTCGTTGCGAATGATGTTGACAAAGGCGTAAAGATTATAGCTTTCGGCAAAATTCGGGTTGAGATTAATCGCCTTACGCAAATTCGCGCGGATTTTTTCCGCATCCGCGTGACTGTAATTCGACGCGAAACCGTATTCGGTCATTCCTTCGCGGCTGATCGCTAAAGCGTAACTGTAAAAAGCGAGATAACTTTGCGAATCAGCCTGAATCGCTTTTTCCAGAAAGACTTTTGCTTCGGAGAATTTCTTTTGCCGCATTTTGACCAAACCGAGCGCAGTGTTGGCAAGACTCGAATTCGCGTCGAGCGCCAACGCCTCGTTCAAAAATTTTTCGGCTTCGTCCAAACGCCGCGTGTGATAAAGCAAATCGCCCTGAAAGGCTTTGGCTTCCGATTCGCTGACGGGAAAGACGCGCATATCGGCATCGAAAACAAGTTTTTCTTTAAACGGCACAACCGTCGCGGTAAAACTTTTCTGCGCGGCGTATTTTTTCAAATCGGTTTCAAGCGCCGCGAAATCCGTCTGAAATGTCTGCCGGAAAGCGTCGCGGGCGTTTGTTCCCTGGATCAATGAGTCAACGAATTTATCGAACTGCGGTCGCCGCGCACCGCCGTTTCCCTGCAGCAGATAATGCACGAGCAACCACGACTGCGCGTAAAAAAGCTGCGCGCTTTCTTTTGTCTGTCGGTGAAGCGTGTAATAATCCGTCGC
>JALHNX010000216.1 GCA_022843305.1 Pyrinomonadaceae bacterium
CAAAAAAGGATTTGGATTGGTTTTTCAAACAATGGATTTACGGCACTGATTATCCGAGATTAGACATAAAATATCAGTATAGCGGTCAAACCAAAACGCTTAATCTGACCGTTACACAAACGCAAAAAGCTGAAAACTTAACGCCTTCGGCTTTTATTTTGCCGATAGAAATCGAAGTTAGAACGCCAAGCGGCGCGACCAACGAAACAATCTCGATCACCAAACGCGAAGAAAATTTTTCGATAAAATTAAAGGACGCGCCGATAAATATTGTCTTTGACAAAGATTTAAAGATTCCTTTGAAAAGCGTCAGAATTCAGAAAATCAATTAAGTTTTTCGGCAAACAAAAAGTTCCGCCAACCGTGACGGAACTTTTTGTTTCTTTGAGAAGACCGGACGTCTTTGTTTGATTTGTTGAAAAAATCAAAGGTACAAAGCACTAATAAATCGCCCCTTAAAAGGTTATAACTCTTTCGTAGCTTCTTCACCACACCTACGAGGTTAGCTGTCGGGCTAGGAAAGAAGAAGTATCCCCGCGTTCACGCTGAACGCTTCGCCCCGTGTTTTGCAGTCAATTACAAAACTTTGGTTCCCCCGCGCCGCTAATCGAAAAACGGCTTCGGCGTTTCAATTTTCAACATCTAAAATTATATTACCAAAATCCGATTAAATCAAGGGTATTTTAAAATTTTTTACTTTGCCGGAAATAGATGATAAACGAATAAATAAACCATTACGCCGGTAACCGAAACATAGAGCCAGATCGGGTATGCGAAACGGGCGATTTTTTTGTGCGCGGCGAATTGTTTGGTTGCGGCATAGAACATCGCCCGCAGAACGAGCGGCAGTACGACAAACGAAAAGCCGATATGCGTGATCAGCGTGAAAAAATAGAGGTAGCGGACAAAACCTTCGCCGGTAAATTTGTTCGCCGGATTCGTTGAGTGATAGATGATATAGCAGACCAGAAAAACTCCGCCCAGACCGAAGGAAATCGTCATCATCGCCTGATGCAAGCTAATTTTTTTCAATTTGATAAAAACCAATCCTAAAACGAGTGCGACGGTGGTCAGCGTATTAATCGTGCCGATAACGTGTGTCAGAGATTTTGTCCACTCGCCGAGGTCGAGTTTCGGAACGCTGAGCAGAAGCACGACCACCAACGGCACGACAATTGAAATCGTATTAATCAAAATATTCGATTTTTTGTGATTTTCAATTTTTGCGGCGTTTTCCATAGACTATTTCCAAAAACCGAGCAAAAGCAGTAAAACCATCCACAGCGCACCCATAAAATGCCAATACCAGCCGACCGCGCCGGAAATATCGCGGCGGCGTTCGAGTTGCTTTTCCGAATCGGTTTTCAGCCAGTTTTGCAGAACGACATAACCAAGCGCGACAATTCCGCCGAGAACGTGAACAGCGTGCAGCGCGGTCATGGTGTAGAAAAACGCGGCGTATGGATTGCTTTGCATGTAAAAACCGCGATTGACGAGTGCCAACCACGCTAAGAGCTGCGAAGAAATAAACATCGCGCCGAGAACAGTCGTCGCCAAAAGCCAGGTTTTCGCTTTTTGATGATTGTTGAAATTTATCGCTTTTTGGGCAATTCCGTAAGTAATACTGCTGACCAAAATTAAAAACGTACTTAAATAAACCTGAAGCGGCAAATTAAACGGTCGCCATTCAAGCACGCCGTTGGTCGAGATAACGATATACGCGCCGATCAAACCGCCGAAGGTCATTAAAACGACGATCAACAGAAACCACGTAAAGATTTTCGATTTGCTGAAGGATTTTTCGTATTCTTCGGTTTGCGGTTTGCCGAAATTGTCATCGCCGCCGCTTCCGCCGTCGTTATTTCCGCCGCCGCCTTTTGTGCCGCCGAAACCGCTCAGACTCGGGCGTTTTCGCAGTTTTTTCTCAGGCTTGACATTACTTTTGACCGTTCCGACTTTCATATTTTTATCAATGATTAAAAACCATCAAAGCAAAAATTATCGGCAGATAAAGCACCGAAACGAGAAGCAGTCGGCGCGATTTTTCGACCGTCTTAAAACGCGCGGCTTGAATGCTCGTCCATAAAAACCAGATTCCGAGAAGGCTTGCGCCGACCAAATAATAAAGTCCCGATATGCCGATAAAAAAAGGTGAAAGGCTGACCGCAACGGTCAAAATCGAGAACATCACAATTTGCCGCGCGGTAATTTTTCCGTCTTTTTCGAGCGCCGGCAGCATCTTGATTCCGGCTTTCGCATATTGCTCCTTATACATCGAAGCAATCGCCAGAAAATGCGGAAACTGCCACAGGAAAAGCAGAGCGAAAAGCGTCCACGCGCCGAGACTGATGCTGTCGGCGGCGGATGTCCAGCCCATCAAAGGCGGCATCGCGCCCGGCACCGCGCCGATCGCGGTCGAAGCCGAAGTTCTGGTTTTGAGCGGCGTATAAAGCAGCACGTAGCCGACAATGACGATTAAACCTAAAAATGCGGTCAATGGATTTACCAAAAAGAAAAGATAAAACCCGGCAACGGCGCATTGAACGACACCGAAGATCAACGCTTCATTCGGCGTAATTTTGTTTGTCGGCAAAGGGCGTTTCGCGGTTCGGTCCATCAGCGCATCGGTTTTTCGCTCGATAAACTGATTGAGCGTCGCCACACCGAATGCGAGCAGCGCGATGCCGATCATCGAATTTGCAAAAAGAACGAAATTAAAACCTTGCGCGCTGCCGAGATAAAAACCCGCCGCCGAGGTCAAAACCAGCATAAAAGCGATGCGCGGTTTGGTCAGTTCGACATACGCCGCGAGTTTTTCGCGTAAACCTATCGCTTTCGTTTCCTCAATTTCTGCCGTGATTATATCCATTAAAGTAAAACTGAACCAAGTAGTAATACTAAGAATAGCCTGTAAAAAATATTTTTCCAAACTTAGCTTTTATAAACCCTTATATTTTTCCTTAAAAGCAGAACTAATTTTTAACCAGATGACAAATAATGATCGCTAAGTTATGATTTTTTATATAAAAGATGTCTGCTGTAGAAGAATCTATCAAAACAAAAGAAATCTCTAAACCTAAAAGCGTCCCGATTGGCGACCGGATTTTGGGCTTTTTAAGTTCGGTGCGTCTCGGCGTAATTTTGCTGTGTATTCTGGTTTTCCTTTCAATTCTCGGAATGCTTTTTATCCAACAAAACGTGCAGGGTTTCGAGGCTTCTTACGCGTTGCGAACACCAGCCGAAAAATACGTTTACGGCTTTCTCGGTCTATTCGATATTTATCACGCCTGGTATTATTGGAGTTTGCTTTTACTGCTTTCGCTGAATATTATTCTGGCTTCGATTGACCGTTTCCCGTCGGCGTGGAAATATATTTCCGATCCGAAACTGACGGCGACGCGCGGCTGGCTTTTGAATCAAAAACCAAACGAAGTTATTAAAATCAGCGGCACGGACGAAACCGAAATCGCGCAAAAAATTCAATCCGCATTGGCGAAAAACGGGTTTAGTCCGCGAATCACTGAAGACATAAGCACGTTTTACGCCACCGACGATGAAGGCAAAAAGGATTTCAGCCGCACGGAAAGCAAAAAATCGCTGTTCGTTTTCGGCGAAAACGGCAAATGGAATCGTCTCGGCGCGTATATCGTTCACGTCTTTTTGCTGACTTTGTTTATGGGGCATTTCGTTGCGCTGCAAACCGGCTTTGATGCCGATATTCGCTTAACGCCCGACACGAATCCGGCGATTCACAGGGATTTTGCCGTTTGGCAAAGTTCCGACGCGATTCAGTTGATTGACATCAATCTCGACAAACAGGAACGCTACAATGTCCAGCTTCCCTTCACGATCACCTGCACCGAGATCGAGCAAAAATTGATTGACCCGAACGGCTCGATTGAGATCACCAACACGCTCGACTGGCGAACGCAGATCAAGATTGACGATCCCGAATACGGGCAGACGATTGCTGATGTCAGTTTGAATAAACCTTTTACTTATCGCGGATACAGATTTTTTCAGGCAAGCGCGATCACGATGGGTAGCGCGAGCTTGATGACGCTCGAACTCAAACCCGAAACCGGCGGACAGCCGATTCTGGTTAAATTAAAGCGCAACGAAACCGCCACTCTGCCCGACGGCACAAAAATCGCTTATTCGACATTCGTTCCCGATTTTGTCATGCAAGGCGGACAGCCTTCGACCAAAAGCGGCGATTACAATAATCCGGCGGTCGTTTTGGACGTGACAACACCGGCGGGCGAAACGACGAAAGTTTACGCTTTTGCCGCGAAATTACCAGACAACGCGCCTGTCAATGCGCCGAAAGCCGGTTACAGATGGCATCTTTCGAGCTTTGAAAAATCGCCGCTGGCACACGTTTTATCAATCAAATACGATCCGTTTAACGCGGCGTTTATCGCTTGGTATATCGGCGGCATCGGTTTGATTTTCGCTTTGATCTTCGTGTTTTTCTTTTCGCATAAACGTATCTGGGCGATGATCGAGAAAAAAGGCGAAAACGAATTTGAAGTCGTTTTTTCGGGACACGCGAACCGCAATCATCTGGCATTTGAAGACAAATTCAAAACCGTCGTCGGTTCGTTAGGGGCTGACCAAACAACACGGCAGAATAATTAGGATTTAAGAACTATGGAAGAACTCAACAGAATAAACAACGAAACGGAAATTCCGGCTTGGAAATCATATTTGCCCGCGATTTTGGCGATTGCCGGCGCGTTGGTAATGTTGGGCTTGCGTTTTCAGGTCGGCTCGGGATTTATTTCCGATACCGCGCTGATGATGCTCGCGCTGGCTTGCTATATTCTTGCCGCGCTCTTTGAACTGACGAATCTTTACGCGCCGTCGGAAATGGCGAAAAAAATCGGTCTGTGGAGTGCCTGTTTAGGCGTTTTCTTCAATCTGTCGAGCTGGCTCGTGCGCTGGGTCAATGCCTGGGAATTCGAACTCGTTCAGCTTCAGGCAAGCGGCAACGATGCCAGTCCGTGGATTTTCCGCTATATTCCGTTTGCGAATCTTTATGATTTTAGTTTGGCGTTCGCCTTCGGCGCGGGAATCACGACGCTCTTTCTCGCGCACCGCAAGAACTTTCAGTTTTTGAGCGCCTTCACGTTGACTTTGGCGGCTCTGATTCTGACTCTGGCACGGTTTATCGGCGGTGAACACTCGAATCTGATGCCGATTCTCGATTCGTATTGGCGACCGATTCACGTCGGCGTTGCCAGTTTAAGTTACGGTGTCGCGCTCGTTTGCTTTGCAATCGCGGTTGTTTATCTGCTCAAAGACAAAGTTAAAGTCGAAACGATGGCGATTTTTTCAAGCATCTTTGCGCTTTCCATCATCGGTTCGATCAGCGGCGCATCGGTCATCACGGAAGCCGTTTACCGTGCCGGAACTTTTATTCCGAACACGACGGGCGGAAAACCGATCAACGCTATTTTCCGACTCGAATTGCCGTATGTCGGTTTGATTCTGGCAGTTTCGGGAATTTTGCTGCTCGGCGTAATCGCCGCGTTTCTGATGTATCTTTATCAAAACAGCGAAAAGGCGAAACAGATCGGTCATATTTTGCTCAAAGCCGCGCTGATCGCGCAGATCGTCGCCGTCGGTTTCTGGGTAACGGGCATCAAAGCGCCGACCGACGTTCAGGGTAAACTAAAAGCCCAACTTGAAAGAAATCCGGCGCAGTATATCGGTGTCGGACAAGACCTCGCCGCCCGACAACAGCTTTCGGTGCAGGAAATAGCGGCAATCACGCCGCAGCAATTCGAGCAGGCGGGCAGACAGTTTTTCCAGCAGAACGGAAATAAAATGTATCTTAGCCTGAACACGAATCCGGTCGAATTCGCCGGACTTCTGACGGCACTCGCGGGAACGTTCTTCGTTATTTTGTTTTCTTTCAGAACCGAAATCCTGCGCGAAAGATTGCCGTCATTGGAATCGCTTGACAGTTTAATGTATAAAACGGCGTGTCTGGCATTCGCGGGTTTGGCGATGCTTTTGATTACGGGCGCGATTTGGGCGAACGAATCGTGGGGCAGACCGTGGGGATTTGACTCAAAGGAAACCGGCGCGCTGGTCGCGTGGCTGACCTACGCGGCATTTCTGCACACGCGGATTTCGCGCGGCTGGCGCGGCAGAAGCTCGGCGTATTTTGCGATTGTCGGATTTTTGCTCGTGATTTTCACATATTTGGGTGTTAGTTATCTGCTTCCGGGACTGCATAGTTACGCGTAAAATTTGGAACTTTTCCGTTTGAAAATTGTGATAAGATTCGTTCTATCGCAATTTTCAAAAGGAGAAATTTAATAACTGTAAATAATTCGTGCTTAATAAATTGCCTCCAACTTCAGTTGGAGGTGAGTTTGATGGAAACAATAGGCTTTAGCCGAATCTATGAAAAAAACATCCGCTTGGCTTGAGCCTAAATTTGCGCTAAAGCGATAAAGAATTTGATTTTATGAAAGATGTTCGGCTAAAGCCGGCTTTTGAGCTAAACCTAACCTCCAACTGAAGTTGGAGGCAATTTATAAAAACCGTGCAGGAATTATTTACAGTAAGTAAAATTATGAAACCCGCAGCTTATCTGTTTCTTGGATTTTGTTTAAGTTTAGTTTTTTGTTTCGGTTATTTGTTTTTTAACCAAACGGGTTCGGCGCAAAGAAATGCGCGGCTTCAATGGGAATATTCGGCGATTGTGACGGTTTATTCGTTCAGCCCGTATAAAGACCGCGTCAATAAAATTTACGGAATGGCTGAAATTTGTTATTTGCAAACAAATGGCTGCCGCCGAACCGAAATTAAACACGAACTCGATTACGGAACATATTTGCAGGAAAGAGCCGAACAGGAATCTTTCCAAACCCGAAAAGAGGCAAGCGCCAGGGCAAGCGAAATCGCTTTTCAGAAAGCCGTTTGGCAAATGGGCAATGAAGGATGGGAAATCGTCAGCGAACCGAATCTGAATTTTGAATTCGTCAATGTTGACGATTACAACAAATTTGACGATAAATCCGTGCTTTTCAAACGCGAAAACACAAAAGCGGTTTATTTCAAACGCTTGAAAACGCAGTAATTTTTTTTTAATGATTAAATATTTATTAGTCGGCGCAGGTTGTTTGGTCGCGGGGTTTTTTATCGGTTTTTTTGTTTCCAACAATATCAACCGGAACGCCGGACTTCAGGCTTCGTCCCCGCAAAATCAACTTAATTCGCCCTTTTTCAACCAGCAAACCGACCTTCGAGGCGTTAAAGAACCGAACGGCGCGATGATGCCCGATGTCGCGGAAACGCTTGATCGGGCGAAAAACCAGCCCGAAAATTTTGAAGCGCAGATGACGGCGGGCGATATGTATCAAAAAATCCAAAACTTTGAAAAAGCCGCCGGATTTTACGACGCGGCGGCAGTTTTAAAACCGACCGAATACGAGAAAATCGTGCGGCTCGGAAATGCTTTTTTCGATGTCCGGCAATATGAAAAAGCCGAACCGTTTTACAATCAAGCCCTCCAAAAGAAACCCGACGACATCTCGGTTCGCACCGATCTCGGAATTACGTTTGTCGAACGCCAAACTCCCGATTACGAACGCGCCATCAAAGAATTCGAGCAGTCTTTACGGCAAAACGCGAAACACGAACCGACGCTTTACAATATTTCACTGGCATTTCACCGCAAAGGCGACGCGCAAAACGCGCAAAAATATCTGACGGAACTCGAAAAAGCCAGTCCCAACAGCCCGCTGATCGGCAGATTGAAACAAATCTTAAAGTAAAAAACAAAAATTTAAAAGTTAAAAAATCCTTCATTTTTCACCATTCACCATTCACTTTTCACTAATTTACGTTTATTGTATTGGCGTAATCTCTAAATCAATTCAATTTGCCCAAAAATTATGAACCTAACTGAAGCCAGACGTAAAATCAATTTAGCTATTAAAAGTAATCCAGTTTCAATAAACCTAAGTTCTAAAAGCGAACATGAAAAACTATCTCATTTTGATTTGACAATTTTAATACCTAACATTCTTAGCCTAAAAAACCTAAAAAGGATTGACTTACGTGGTAATCAAATTAAAGATTTATCTTTCTTTAAAGAATTGAAAGAACTAAATAAATTAACTGTAATAGATTTAAGTCGGAATCAAATCACGGATGCTTCACCTCTTAATGAATTTAAGTCGCTAAAATCACTTAATTTAAGTAATAATCAAATTGAAGATATATCTTTTCTTAAAGAACTGAAAAGTTTAACTAAACTGGAATTAAATCTCAATCAAATCAGAGATGCTTCATTTCTTAAAGAATTGAAATTACTTAATTCGCTTAATCTCGGTGATAACCTAATTGAGGACTTTACAATTGTTAAAGAATTGAAATCTTTAACCGAACTTTACTTAAATCGCAGTCAAATAACGAATGCCTCATTTCTTAAAGACTTGAAATTTTTAACCGAACTTTATTTAAAGAAGAATCAGATTAGAGATTTATCATACCTCAAAGAATTAAAAGCCTTAAGAACGCTTGATTTAAGCGAAAATCAAGTAATTGACAATATATCTTTTCTAAAGGATTTGAAATCATTAAACTTGCTTTATTTAAATGATAATTCAAATCTTAATCTACCAAAAAAACTGAAGTATAAATTCATTTTACACAAAGACGAAATAAATGAAATTATCAGATACTATGAACAGCTCAATGAAGGGAAAGATTATATTTATGAAGCAAAAGTTGCGATTGTTGGAGAACCAAACGCCGGAAAAACAACTTTGTTTAGAAAATTAAAAACCCCTGATTATTTACCTCAAAAGGCAACTGATGAAGAAAAGCAACAAACCATAGGTGTGAATATAGAAATCCTCGAGTTTCCATATAACGAAGAAAAGAAATTTAAGGCTCATCTTTGGGATTTTGGAGGACACGAAAAACAATATGTTCTGCATCAATATTTTTTTACTGAACGCTCACTTTATGTTTTATTAGCTGATGATCGAAAAGATGCCGACAATTTTAACTATTGGTTTGAAATAATTTCTACGCTTGGAAAGGGTTGTCCTGTTTTAGTCGTACTGAACGAAATAAATTCAAAAGTTCCAAATATTGATATTTCCCTTTATAGAAGGGAATTTGGCAAGCAGATAAAAGAAATCGAGGAAAAAAGCGTCAATTTTGCGGATAATGATGATGGTAGATTTGTGAATCTAGCCAATGAAATAAAGACTAAACTTAAAAATCTTCAACATATCGGACAGCCTTTGCCAAAAACTTGGGTAAAGGTGCGGAAGGAACTTACAGAAATTGAAAAACCTATTATCAGCATTGACGAATACTATAAAATTTGTGAAAACTGCAACGTTGAAAATCCAGAAAATAGAATTCAGATTCTCGAATATCTTCACGATTTGGGTATCGCGCTCAATTATAAATATGATGACAATCTGCGAAACAAATTGATTCTCAAACCGAATTGGGTAATTGATGCTTTGTATGCCGTTCTCAAAGACGAACAGATTATCAAAAACGCGGGAAAATTCAGCGCGGACGAAGTTTTCGATTTGTGGCAGGATTACAAAGCAGACGAAAAAACGATTCTGCTTCAATTGATGCAGAAAGGAAAGTTTGAAGTCGCTTATAAACTTGAAGGCAAAAACGCCTATATTGCACCGATTCTACTGCCCGAAATCGCGCCCGAATATCCATTCTACGAAAACGACAGTTTGCAGATTCATTTTGAATATATATTCAAACCGAAAGGCATTATCTCGCGCCTGATTGTCCGCTTTCACGAAAACATTGTTGTCAATAAAGAAACCGGCGAACAAATCGTCTGGAAAAAAGGCGTTTTGCTCAAAC